>CAZWDQ010000263.1:0-1516 GCA_964632475.1 uncultured Acidimicrobiaceae bacterium | reverse complement strand
CCCGCTACTTCGATGTAGCGGTAGGCGGCGTCCGACACGGGTGCGCCGAATCCAAACGCCTTCGGGGCGTACTTGAACATCGGCATCATCACATACTTCAACACTCCTGTGGCATTGCGGCCGGCATCCGTGCCGGGAGCACTGCCCGGGGACACGGCGTTGACCGCCATTCCCTCAGGCAGGCGGTTGGCGAGCTGAGCGCTCCACCACGCCACGAACATCTTCGCATCCGCATATGCGGTCGACGGCTTGTACGTGAGGGCGTCATCCCCGCGGATCAGCGCCTCAGCAGCGACTACGAGATCGCCGTCGAAGTTGTCGGCTGCGAATTCGTGGAGATCCGTCGGGTTGAACGTCGGGACATCGCCACGGGCGGCTTCGGAGCCTGCAATCACAATCCGACCGGTGTCGGCGAGGAGTCCTGCATCGAGCACGCCCATCGTGAGCTCGTGGTGGCCCACGAGCGACGAAGCGAAGGTGATCTCCACGTTCTCATCGGTCGTGACGAGGCTCGACCCCGACACCATGCCGGCATTGAGAAGGAGGAAGTCGATCGAGTCGCCGCGCCGTGCAAGTTCGGCAGCCGCATCCGCGACGCTTGCCGACTTGTTCAGGTCGACGGTGAGGGTCTCGAAGACGTCCTTCCCGGTGCGTTCGACCAGTCGTTTGGTGGCGGCCTTGGCACGATCCTCGTTCCGACCTGTAATCGTCACTTTGCTCCAGCCCGCTTCTGCGAGTTGGGCCGCTGCCTCGAATCCAAGTCCTGACGTTGCGCCGGTTACCAACGCGTTCCGATTCTCACCCATTCGATTCCCTCGTTCCTCGCAAACCTGATCGTCCACGAAATCTCTGTACCGCGCCGAGTGGCGGACACACCAACCGATCCCGTTCCGAGATCCGGTCGACGCTACAGGACATCGACAACCCGAACGGAATCGACGGCATTCCCGTTTGCGGTCGAGAGCGCCCGTCGAATAGACGACGTCCGGGTTCAGGTCAGTCTGGACGTCGCATCCGAACGGGACACGCCAACGTGGTGGCGGCCTTCAGACTCCGGTCGCCGCGGGTGCGCCTCGGGCGAGCCAGAAGTCGTTCAACGAGGACTGCATCTTGACGTACCAGACGATGTTGCCAATCAGGGGCAACAGGAACCACAGGCCCCACAGTGCCGTGATCGGAGGCTTCTCGCCTGCATCCTCGTAGAGCTTCGCGACCTCGTCGGCCATGAGGAACATGACGACCGGACTGATGAAGATCCAGAGGATCAGATGCACGACACCACCGAGTCCGTCCCGTCGATACCGCTTGAGGTCCTCACCGGACCAGAAGATCCAGAACAGCGACCAGATGCCAAAGGTGACGAACACCAGCAAGATGGTCAGTCCTGTGGATCGTGCCTTGCCGAGCGGGCGATCCGGTTGCGATGCAGAGCCGGCGGATTCGAGGTGCGTATCACTCATGGGCTCGAGCCTATCGAACGGTGATGCACTTGGCCATGGGGTTTGTTGGTTCAGCG
>CAZWDQ010000262.1:0-1524 GCA_964632475.1 uncultured Acidimicrobiaceae bacterium | reverse complement strand
ACGGTCGGATGGCGTTTCACCCGCTCGAGGGTTGTTCCGCCAAGGGTGACTCCCTGATACACCGTCACATCGTCACCGATCTCGGCAGTCTCGCCGATGACCACACCCATACCGTGATCGATCACGAACCGCCGTCCAATGGTCGCTGCCGGGTGGATCTCGATCCCGGTCACCGCGCGGCTGAAGTGGCTCACGAGGCGTCCGAGGAACCAGAATCTCCGGATCCAGAGCCGATGCGCCATGCGGTGCATGACGACGGCGTGGAGTCCTGGGTAGAGGAACAGCACCTCGGGAACGCTGCGAGCCGCAGGATCGCGATCGAAGATAGCTTGGATGTCCTCACCCAGCCGGCCCCAGGATGCCAACCATCGTCGCTTCGGGGTCCTCTCGGTCACCTCGTCGGAATGAATGATCCGGTTCATGATCCACCGGGGTCGTCGCCTGATTCCGCCAAACCCGCCGAGAGGTAGCGCTCTCCGGTATCAGGCAGGATCACCACGACCAGCTTCCCCGCGGTCTCGGGGCGTCGGGCCACACGCAGAGCGGCCGCCAGAGCAGCACCGCTCGAGATCCCGGCAAGAATCCCTTCCGACCTCGCCAGCAGACGGGCGGTAGCGAACGCGTCGTCATTGTCGATCGTGACGATCTCGTCGATCAGATGAACCTCGAGGACATCGGGTACGAATCCCGCACCGATTCCCTGGATCCTGTGCGGACCCGGCTGGCCGCCCGACAGGACGGGGGAATCGGCTGGTTCGACAGCCACCACACGTATCGCGGGCCTCCGGCTCTTGAGGACCTCGGCGACACCGGTGATGGTCCCGCCGGTTCCAACCCCAGCGACGAAGATGTCGATCTCACCGCCGGTATCAGCCCAGATCTCCTCGGCGGTCGTGCGGCGATGGATCGCGGGATTGGCAGGGTTCGAGAATTGTCTGAGCATGACGGCGTCGGGGATCTCCTGGGCGAGCTGTTCGGCCCGCGAGATGGCACCGTTCATACCCGCAGCCCCGTCGGTGAGCACGACCTCAGCACCCAGCAGGCTGAGGACTTGCCGCCGTTCAACGCTCATCGTCTCGGGCATCGTCAACACGAGGCGGTAGCCCTTGGCGGCAGCGACCGATGCCAGGCCGATCCCAGTGTTGCCGCTCGTTGGCTCGACGAGTGTGGTCTCGCCCGCACGGGCAGCACCTGCCCTCTCGGCAGCCTCAATCATGTTGAGACCGATCCGGTCCTTGACGCTTGAGAGCGGGTTGAACGACTCGACCTTCGCGACGATGCGAGCGCCGCCCTCTGGCGAGAGGTGTCTGAGTTCTACGAGCGGTGTGTCGCCGATCGTCTTTGTGATATCGGAAAGTATCTGTCCCATCGTGGGAATCCTCCATAAGAAAGGGCCCGGGCAATGTGCCGCGGGCCGTGTGTGTCAGGGTTGTGAGGGAGTCAGGGACAGCAACATCGTTCCGCGTTTGAGCGTGCACAAGCGCAGGCCGGACAGCGGAAGTGGATGGCGTGATTCATGTTGGA
>CAZWDQ010000261.1:0-1541 GCA_964632475.1 uncultured Acidimicrobiaceae bacterium | reverse complement strand
GCCACGTCGTGGATGGTTGGCCGGCTCATCAGTCGTAGGCCCCGATGATGCGTTGGTCGTAGTCGACCACTGCCCCGGTCATGAAACCGGACTCGGAGGAAGCGAGGAACAACACGGCCCGCGCGGCGTCATCCGGGTCGATCAGGTCGCCGAAAGGAAGGTCTGCACCTGCCTTCTCGCGCCAACCATCGCCGACGCCGTAGTACTCGCGCTGGAGCCGATCTTCGCCCGCGGTTGCCATCCATCCGGGGTTGAGCGCATTCACCCGAATCCGGTGTTCGAGCAGGGCGTGTGCCGAGTTCTTGGTGAAGGCGGCCAGGGCGGCTTTGGATGCGGCGTACGTCGCGAGATACGGCTGCCCGGCGTGCGACGAGATCGACAGCACGTTGACGATCGTCCCTTCGACCCCCTCTCGATTCATCAGCCTCGCGGCACCCTGCATCAGAAACCACGGGGCACGCGTGTTGATGGTGAACATCCGATCGAAGTGCTCGGTGCTGGTCTCCCAGATGGTGTCCCGGTCGGTGACGGCCGCGCTGTTCACCAAGACGTCGATGCGGCCAAACGCAGCGTCTGCTGCCTCGATGATGTGAGCCGGTCCGGATCGATCGGCGAGGTCCGCGCCGACGAAGACGGATCGGCAGCCCAGGTCCTCGAGTGCTGCGGTCATCGCGAGCCCACGGGTTTCGTCGCGCCCGGTGATGACGATGCCGGTACCGCCACGTTCGGCGAACTGCCGGGCAACGGCGGCCCCGAGACCCTGTGTCGATCCGGTCACAACAGCAACCTTGTCCTCGAAGTCACCCGTCAAGTGAATCCTCCAACCCGTCGACTTCAGAGATCAGAACCGGTCGACCCTCGGTTGCTGAGCGTCCCGCCGCCAATGCGGCCACGAAGGCGGCGCGAGCGTCCTGTGGTGGGCACGGATTCGGCGCACGACCCAGCACCAGGTCGACGAAGGCGTACATCTCGGCCCGGTAGGCAGGCGCGAACCGATCGAGGAAATCGCGGTACGGGGGACCCGGCGGCGGTGGTGTGTCCAGCGAGATCGGCGCCAGCGGCATGCGGTTGTCCCACCCCACCGCGATCCCGCCGGACGAGCCGTGGATCTCCATGCGGACGTCGTACCCATCCGGGTTGTGACGCGTTGCTGCGAACGAGGCCTGCGCTCCGCCACTGAGGCGCAGGGTGCCAACAGCGATTCCCGCGTCGTCGTTCCGTGCGTAGACATCAAACGCCGGGAATCCGGCGGTTCCCGCCGCGAACACTTCTTCGATCTCCTGACCGGTCACGAACCGGATGGCGTCGAAATCGTGAATGAGGAGATCACGGAAGAGATCTCCCGACGTGCGAACGAACGGCTCGGGGGAAGGAGCGGGATCGAGGCTGGTCGTGCGGACCAGGTAGATCTCACCGAACTCACGTGCGCGGGCCATGTCTCGAGCGGCGCGATACCCGGCGTCGAAGCGTCGCTGGAATCCGACCTGAAGCGGTACCCCGGCCGTCTGGACGAGAGCGATGGCCTCATCGGTGGATTCCAG
>CAZWDQ010000260.1:0-1549 GCA_964632475.1 uncultured Acidimicrobiaceae bacterium | reverse complement strand
CCCTGTATCCGTGGCAAAGCGGGAGCAGCGGGAGAGAGGAAAGCCAGGTCGTCCACCTCAATCCGGAATCCGGTCGCTGGCTTCCAGACAACAGCCACCTGCAACGTCACATCAACATCGCCGTTGCGTACAACACCTGGCAGTACTACCAGACGACGGCCGACGTCAACTTCCTCTCCCACGGTGGAGCAGAGATGATGGTTGAGATCTCCAGGCTCATGACCAGCTTGGCGACATACGACCGTGCGACCGACCGCTACGAGATCCTCGGAGTCATGGGTCCCGACGAGTACCACGACGCGTACCCAGATGCCGACGAACCCGGCCTGGGAAACAACGCCTACACGAACGTCATGGCGGCCTGGATCCTTTGCCGCACGACCGAGGCTCTTGACCTCATTCCTGCCTTCCGTCGCGACGAGCTGTTCGAGAAGCTCCACATCCAGCGAGAGGAACTCACACGGTGGGACGAGATCAGCCGGAAGCTGAGAGTCGCCTTCCACGACGATGGGATCATCAGCCAATTCGAGGGATACGGAGATCTCAAGGAGTTCGATTGGATCGGCTACACCGAGCGATACGGCGACATCCAGCGACTTGATCGCATCCTCGAGGCGGAGGGGGATTCCCCGAACTGCTACAAGCTGTCGAAGCAAGCCGACGTGTTGATGCTGTTCTACTTGCTTTCGACCGACGAGCTGACGTCGATCTTCGAACGGCTCGGCTACGAGATCGACAGCAACAGCATCCAGCGCAACATCGACTACTACGACCGTCGCACCTCGCACGGGTCGACACTGAGCCGGATTGTCAACGCCTGGGTATTGGCTCGATCGGACCGCAAGCGGTCCTGGGAGTTCTTCAAGGGAGCCCTCTTGAGCGACGTCAACGACATCCAGGGTGGCACCACTCCTGAAGGTATCCATCTCGGGGCCATGGCTGGGACCATCGACTTGGTACAGCGCGGCTTCACCGGGATCGAGACTCGGGAGGACATGCTCTGGCTCGACCCCGCGATCCCCGACGAGCTCGGCGAACTCCGATTCGAGATCTCCTACCGAGGCCACCTGCTCGACTTCAGCATCACACCGAATCAGCTCACCGTGACCACCCGGCCGGGTGAGGCCAAGCCCATCCGCTTGGGCATTCGCAATCAAGTGATCGAAGTGCCTGCAGCGACCACACGGACGGTTCCCCTGTAGGAGTGGCCGGCCCGACATGCCTCCGATACCGACGGTCGTTGTCGGCAGCGGAGCGACCTCCCGGTGCAGCCGTCGGAGGGCGCGAGACCGAACACGATCTGTGACGGCGGCTCGTTGGAGTCGGATGCGACCAGAATCACGCGCAGCCCAACGCGGCCTGCACGGCCATCGCGCGATTGGCAGCGATCACCGAACCTCCAGCGTCGCCAGACAGTCGTTCGCCCACTGGAATACGTCCGCCTTGCGCACGGTGTTGCGGAGCCTGCGCATCCGTCGTCGCTGCTCCTGCCCCGGCATCGACGTGGCGTATGCGAGCGTCTGAGTCACGCTGTCGACGTCGTAGGGGT
>CAZWDQ010000259.1:0-1555 GCA_964632475.1 uncultured Acidimicrobiaceae bacterium | reverse complement strand
GCCGAATTCGGACGAACGCGTCGCGGTTTACGTACCGGTGGTGCATCCTATGGATTCGACGACCCTGACGAGGACTGAGGTCTACGAGAAGTACGCCGATCAGTTGGTCCGGTTCGCTACCGGGATCGACGGTCCGACACGCCGCGTCAACAACAATGCCTGAGACATGGGCAGTCGCTGTGGCATCGCCGGGTTCACTTGGGGAGCAGAACCTGGGGAGAAGACGATGGCCCCCTGTACCGATTCACACAGGGGCGCGTCGTCGCCTCCTCGTGACGATCCACCCGGACAGGGACACCAGTACGACTAGGCCCAGCAAAGCCACCGGTACCGCCCAGAGCGGGGTGCTCCATCCGGTCCATGCCCAGTCGAGTTCGTTGGCTACCACGTCGATAACCGTCGGAGTGAGCGCGTCGCCGGTGTCGTTGTTTGTCAGCACAATCACGCCTTCACCGAGGTGCGGAAGTGCGAGGAACTCGGAACGGTATCCCTCGTTGGCGCCTTCGTGTCCGATGGCGATGCCGCCCTCCTCGCGGCTGACGCCGAAGCCCACAGCGAAGTCCGGATCGAGCAGCAACCGGGCGGTATGAGTGTCGAGCACAACGCCGGTCCCGTCCTCGTAGGAGCGCATCACGTCGATGACGATGGCTGCGTACTCCGTGGGGGTTGTCCATAGCGACGCAGGTGCCGTCTCCGGATAGAGGTGCCATCCGCCGCCAGCCACCTCGGCTCCGTCAGGCCGATAGCCGACGGCCAGACGACTCCGATCCGACTCGTCGAGGATTCGGTACGTCGACAGCTCAAGGTTGAGCGGTTCGAAAACCAGGGTGTCGGCGAGGTCCTCCCAGGTGAGTCCGGTGTGGTCCTCGACCGCCAGTTGGGCGATCACGTACCCGCCACCCGAGTATTCCCGCTGTGCCCCAGGCTCGCCAACCACTCGGATCGGTTCGTTCTTGTCGCGGACGCCATTGAGGATCTGCGCGAGATCAGGCAAGCGCTCGTCGAGACGGTATCCCGGGAAGCCAGGAACGTTGGTACCGGCCCGGTGTGCGAGCAGCAAGCGAAGCGTAACCGGCCCGTCATACGGCATCGGCGGTAGTCGCCAGCTCGTGAGCATCTCGGTCACGTCCGCTTCGAGATCGACCAGGCCGTCCTCCGCTGTAGCGGCGGCCACGACTGCGGATACCGGTTTGGTCAATGAGGCAGCCTGAAACAGCGTGTCAGTACCTACCGGTCGACCCGGTTCGGCGTACCCGAAACCGCGTGCATACACGACCTCATAGTCATCGATGATCGCCACGCTCACGCCCAAGACGCCGTGCGACTCCATCGCCTCCTCGACGACCCGCTCGACCTCGTCGAAACGCTGTCCGGGATCGACCGAGGCAGACCCTACGGACGGGAACAACACCAACGCGAGCAGTGTCGCCATGGCTCTCATACCCACCCATCGTATCGAGAGCACACCATCGCCATGACATCGACCCTCCCGATACGAAACGGACGCAACGCCAGACCTCTCAACCCGACCCCCTCGAGCCGCCCATATCGGCAC
>CAZWDQ010000258.1:0-1585 GCA_964632475.1 uncultured Acidimicrobiaceae bacterium | reverse complement strand
TACTGACACTCTGCTGACAGGGTCGGGGATCAAGATACGGCAATGGAAATCCCCGATCGCCTGCTCTCCGTACAAGACCTCGCCGAATATCTCGGAGTGCCGGCAACCACGCTCTACCAGTGGCGGTATCGCCGAGAAGGACCCCGGGGGTTCCGCGTGGGAAGGCACCTCCGCTACCAGCGGATCGATGTCGCCGAGTGGATCGAACGCCAGATCGAGAATGCCAGCCAATGAACGGACGCCAGACCAGTGATCGACCTGCAGAATCCGGCAAACCGCTACCCGCCGCGGAGCAGCGGACGCACGACGCCTGTCCTCACATCGTGGGCGTCGCGGCGGGCTACCCTCCAAAGTTCTAATGGGATGGATTC
This sequence comes from uncultured Acidimicrobiaceae bacterium, assembly GCA_964632475.1. GTDB lineage: Bacteria > Actinomycetota > Acidimicrobiia > Spongiisociales > UBA5794 > JAHEEL01. The sequence continues at coordinate 1,214 of CAZWDQ010000258.1, read as the reverse complement.
GCAAACGACCTGATCGACCTACGCCGTGGCGCGCCGGGTACCGCGGCCCGGATGGGCGGGAACACTCGAGAGCGTTCGGACGGAAGGTGGACGCAGAGCGATGGCTCCGCGACGAGCTCCAGAAACAGGACCGGGGCCTGTGGGTTGACCCGAGCGCGGGTGCCGTTCGATTCGAAGAGTACGCGGAGGAGTGGTTTCAGGGCCTCGTCCTCAAGCCGAAGACAATCGCCGGCTATCGCTCACTGCTCGACTCGAGGATCCTGCCCACGTTGGGGTCCGTTGAACTGCGACGGATCAACCCGGACTTCCTCCGAGCGTGGGTCGCCGCGATGGCCGCGGACGGTCTGTCGGCGTCGAGGATGGGTCAGGCGAAACGAGTTGTCTCTGCGGTGCTGGCTCAGGCTGTCAACGACGGCCTCATCGGTCGGAATCCGGCAGAGACGGTGAAGGTACCGAAGACGCGCGAACGGGATCAACGGTATCTGACCGCCGAGCAGGTGACCGAGCTGGCCCATGCGGTGGAGCAACGGATGCGTGGCGGCGCGCAGCTGGTCAAGCTCCTCGCCTACGGTGGCCTTCGCTGGGGAGAGGCCGTGGCGCTCCGGGCCAACAACGTGGACGTGTTGCGCCGTCGAGTTCATGTGAGGGAATCAGCCACCCTGGTCAACGGCAAGCTTGTCTGGGGTCCCCCGAAATCGCACCGATCTCGAACGATTGTGATACCTGCATTCCTGATCGACGAGATGGCCCCCACCCTCTCCGGGGATCGTCTCGTGTTCGCCTCGTCGACCGGCAAGCCTCTCCGTTCCCCGAACTTCTTGCGAAGAGTGTGGAAGCCCGCTGTGGCCGACGTTGGCCTTGGCGATCTGGTGCCGCACGACCTGCGACACACAGCGGCCAGTCTCGGGATTTCGGCCGGAGCAAGCGTGAAAGCAGTACAGAGAATGCTGGGCCATTCTTCAGCGCAGATCACTCTCGATCGGTACACACATCTGTTCGAGGATGACCTCGAGGGCCTCGCAGAATCGATGGATGCTCGCTACGGTGCGGCCCAGGTGCGGCCCAAACGCAATTCGGAGGGTGCTGTAGACCTCTCCGAGAAGGCCAGAAAGGTAGACATACCAAGGGTTTCATAACAATTTGCCCTCGTAGCTCAGGGGATAGAGCACCGGTTTCCTAAACCGGGTGTCGCTGGTTCGATTCCAGCCGAGGGC
>CAZWDQ010000257.1:0-1588 GCA_964632475.1 uncultured Acidimicrobiaceae bacterium | reverse complement strand
CTACGGACACCGGTTCGCCGGAGGTCCAGGTAGCGCTGCTCACTGAACGCATCAACCATCTCACCGAGCATCTCAAGGTCAACAAAAAGGACCACCACAGCCGTAGAGGGCTGTTGATGATGGTCGGTAAGCGCAGGCGACTCCTCCGGTACCTCCACGAACAAGATGTGGAGCGCTACCGGTCGCTTATCGCGAAACTGGGATTGCGCCGATAGCGCAGACGGAGGCGGCTTTCGGGCCGCCTTCGGCGTATTCGGCGTCCCCACGCATGCAAGCGCGGAAGTTCCAGTTGTCAGTGGATGGGCCTCGGCTCCGTCGAGACCTGCCCACTGCCAATTGGGCTCCGCATCAACGAAGGAGAGATCCAAATGGCTGAGACTGCCATTCGCGGGCTCATCGGTGAAGTGGAAGTCGAATTCCGCGCCGGTGAACTAGCCCAACTTGCCGACGGCGCCGTTACGGTGCGCGTCGGAGAAACAGAAGTTCTCGTCACCGCAACCGCATCGATGCGTTTGCGCCCAGGCACCGACTTCTTCCCCCTGACCGTGGACGTCGAAGAGCGTATGTACGCCGTCGGCAAGATCCCCGGCTCGTTCTTCCGCCGTGAAGGACGCGCAACTGAGAAGGCCATCCTGACGTGCCGTCTCATCGATCGTCCACTCCGTCCCAACTTCCCCGACGGCTACCGCAACGACACACATGTTGTTGCCACCGTGCTGTCGGCCGACCTCATCAACGCATATGACCTTCCTGCGCTCAACGGCGCTTCTGGCGCGTTGACGCTGAGCTCGCTTCCTTTCGATGGACCGATCGGCGCCGTCCGACTCGCTCTCATCGATGGAGCATGGATCGCATTCCCGACATACGAGCAGCTCGAAGGTGCAGTCTTCGATCTCGTCGTCGCTGGAAAGCGCAACGAGTTCGGCGACATAGACATCGCCATGGTCGAAGCCGGAGCCACCGAGAACGGGTACCGACTCGTCAAGGACGGCCAGCAAGGCAGCGACGAAGAGACAGTCGCCCGTGGCCTCGAAGAGGCGAAGGGCTATATCGCGACACTGATCGACATGCAGCTCGAGCTTCTCGCGGCGGTTGGCCCGGCTGATGAGGTCGAATGGCCCATCAACGAGGCCTACTCGGCCGAGATGTACGAGCGCGTCGAAGCGATCGCCAAGCCGAAACTTGAGGCTCTCGGCACGATCGCCGACAAGAAGAAGCGGCTCGAAGCCGAGGCAGCGACGAAGGAAGCTGCTCTGGCGGAGCTCGGACTCGATGAGGACGACGAAGACGGCATGAAGGCCGCCAAGAACGCGTTCCGCAGCGTCCAGAAGAACGTCATGCGCTCGCGTGTCGTTGCCGAGGGTGTCCGTCTCGACGGCCGCGGCCTCACCGACGTGCGTGAGATCGACGTCAAGGTCGGAATGATCCCCCAGGCCCACGGGTCCGGCTTGTTCCGCCGTGGCGAGACTCAGGTGTTGAACGTCACCACGCTCGGCATGTTGAAGATGGAGCAGATGCTCGACACGATCTCCATCGAAGACTCCAAGCGCTACATGCACCACTACAACATGCCGCCCTTCGCCACCGG
>CAZWDQ010000256.1:0-1607 GCA_964632475.1 uncultured Acidimicrobiaceae bacterium | reverse complement strand
GTGCACAACAGTTCTTCAAGGACCGCGGGTCCGACCCTGGGTCCGTATTCGATTCCGGCACCGGACTCGCCGCCCGTGCCGTTCGCCTCGTCGAGGTTGACGATGATCGACACCGACCCGCCGCCCCTGGCGTCTTCGCCGTTGCTGGTGTGGTTGAGGGAATCCATCGCCATCGCAACGAGGCTGTCGGCTTGGCGCTGCCCACGGGTGCAGGTGTCGCCTTCGGGGAGAGCACGGAGCTCGTCGGCACGCAGGTGGAGTGCCTGTTCAACAATGCTGCCCTCGACCGCAGGCAGTTGGCCGGTGAGACGCCATGACGACTCGTCCAACGTCGGCTGGATCGCCACATAGCGCTCCGCGAACGCTGTCTGTTCATCGACATGGGTGATGCGACGCTGACGGGCCGTCAGGCGGGCCACACCGGCAAGATCGCACGTTTCGGCATGGGCCAGCGTCGCAGCATCGGCGCCCGCATCGGTGAGACGCAGCAACGCCAGGCCACGATCGAAGGTGATGTGGCCCTCGTCGAGTCGATAGTTGATGCCACGGTTGCGACGAAGCAACCTCGCCGCCGTCACCAACTCGGATGCTGCCTGGCGTGACACGTCGATCTCTGCGCCCACCCACTCGTGCATCGACCGGTGGCCATCACCGGCTGCGATGTTGATCTTGTCCAGATCGTTGACAATCACCGCCTGACGCAGACGCAGACGCGATACCTGCGCTTCGAGATCACGCAACTCGCTGCGCTTCTCAGATGAGAGATGGATAGAACGGAACATACGAACAACGTACCAACCACCAGTGACAGAAAACCGCCCCGCAGACAGGATTCCTGAAGAAACTCTGGTGATCTCTACCTCGACGAGCGCGGTCCGCCAGGTTCGATCAGGTCAGCTGCCATCGGTGGACTGTCTACTGTCTCAACATGGCTGCACCCACCACCGAAGAGCGCCGCAACGCCCGGGTCATTCTGAACCGGTTGAAGAAGAGGTACCCGGAGATCTCAACCGCACTCGACCATGCGGATCCCTGGAACCTCCTCGTTGCCACGGTCCTTTCGGCCCAGACGACCGACGCGAATGTGAACAAGGTGACGCCCGTCCTCTTCGAACGCTGGCCAACGCCGGAAGACCTGGCCGCGGCGAATCCGGCGGAGGTGGAAGACGTGGTCTTCTCGACGGGGTATTACCGCCAGAAGACGAAGTCCATCATCTCCCTGGCGGCTGATCTGATCGATCGTGACGACGGAGTGGTGCCTGCCGATCTCGATGAACTCGTCAAGCTGCGGGGCGTTGGGAGGAAGACTGCGAGCGTGGTGCTCGCCGAAGCGTTCGGTATCCCGGCTATCGCCGTTGACACCCATGTGAAACGAGTCTCGAACCGGCTGGGTCTTGTATCAACGTCGGATCCGGTCAAGATCGAGAGCGGACTCAAGGCTCTCTATCCAGAACGCGACTGGGCAGCCGTCTCGATGAGGTTCATCCAATTCGGTCGCGATGTGTGCGACGCCAAGAAGCCGGCGTGTGTTGGTTGTCCGCTCGCAGATCGTTGCTCGTACCCCGACAAGACTCGGGAATGATCGAAGCCTTCCGACGGACCCCCTA
>CAZWDQ010000255.1:0-1631 GCA_964632475.1 uncultured Acidimicrobiaceae bacterium | reverse complement strand
CCTTCGTTGATGTCGGGGACGTTGATACCGGAGTAGGCGAAGCGGATGTACTTGTTCGGCTCACCCTCGAGCTCACGACCGAAGTGGATGCGTGAGGTGAACGAAACGCCGGTGGCGTGTAGTGCCGCACGACGGAACTCTTCGTAGTCGGTCAGGCCCTTGCGCTCCATCAACTCGGTGACGTTCGGGAAGAGATAGAACGTGGCATCCGGCGTGAAGGTGTGGATCCCGTCGATGGCGTTGAGGCCGGCGGCGGTAGCATCCCTGCGCGCTTCGAGTTCATTGAGGATTGCCTTGGGTTCGCTCTGGTCACCTTTGAGCCCGGCGAGCGCGCCGTACTGGATGAAGTGATTGGAGCACGACTCGTCATTGACGTTGATCTTGGCGATCACGTCGACGATCTCTTTCGGCCCGATGCTTGCACCGAGACGCCAACCCGTCATCGCGAACTTCTTGGAGAAGGTATAGAGAACGACGGTGCGTTCTGCCATCCCCGGCTGCTCGACGAACGACGTGCTCTTCCCGGAGTACCGCATGTCGAAGTAGGCCTCATCGGCGAGCACGTACAGATTGTGCTTGCGGACGAGTTCGGCCAGCTTCTCATGCTCCTCGATCGAGCACTCGGCGCCCATCGGGTTCTGAAGGTCGTTCAGGATGAGCAGGCGGGTCTTGTCGGTGATGCCCCGCTCGATCGAATCGAAGTCGAACTCGAAGTTGTCGGTGCCTTCGACATACCCGTACGGGACGGCGACTCCGCCGTTGAACTCGATCTGAGATTCGTAGATCGGGTAGCCGGGGTTCGGATAGAGAACCTCGTCGCCCGGGTTCATCAACGTCAGGATGAACTTTCCGATCGTGGGCTTCCCGCCGGGCTGCACGACGACGTTCTCAGCCGTGTACTCCGTATTGTGCGACGCCGAGACGTCGGCGGCGAGTGCCTCGCGCAACTGTGGAATCCCTGCGTTCGGACAGTATCCGGTCTTCCCGTCTGCGATCGCCTTCTCCGCGCCGTCGACCACGGTCGACGGCGTTGGCAGGTTGATGTCTCCAAGATGGAACGGGTAGACCCGGTTCCCCCCGGCTGCGAAGACAGCGGCCTCACCCGACACCGCAAATGCGGTCTCGGTTCCAAGGTTCGCGATCCGGTTGGCAATACGCATATTCGGTGACTCCTCGTCAGTAGTGATTCGGTTTGACGGTCCGGTCTTCGACTCAGGGCTCATCGGGCCATCGCGTGAACTCCCGGAGTGCTCAGCGGCTTAGCTTCCGCTGTGCGCACCGGACGAGTCCTTCATCCTGACCGTACGTGTCTTTGGCGTTCACTCCCCGTTCAAGACCTCGTGGGTTCTGGCGAGCATGTCGCTCGGATCCACGAAATGCACACAATCGGGAGTCTCTTCGAAGAGCGCCCTCGCCTTCTCGTGGAGGTTCTCATGGACCTCGAGAAGGAGCGGGATCTCGAACGTGCGACAGACGTGGAAGATGTCCTGGTAGGTGACTCCTCCCGGCTGCACGCTGTCGGCCGGGGCGAAGATCTTGTGGACGTATCCGATCAAGAGGTCGACCCGATTCTCATTGTTGATGATCCGGACGTTCATGCCATGGTTGTCGAACCCGTTCGAGATCGGCAC
>CAZWDQ010000254.1:0-1649 GCA_964632475.1 uncultured Acidimicrobiaceae bacterium | reverse complement strand
CTGACGTCGGCGGTAAGGTCAACTCATGAGTTGGATCGAGACTGTTGACGACGAATCGTGGGATGGGGAACTTGCTTCGCTGTTCGAACGCGTCGCTGACCCGAAGACCGGGCGGGTTGATCACATCATGGGCGTCCACTCTCTCAATCCCCGGTCGCTCGACGCCCACGACACGCTGTATCGCTCGGCCATGCGCGGGACCGCCACGCTCCGCAAGGTCGACCGCGAACTGATCGCTCTCGTCGTCAGCACGATCAACGAGTGCCACTACTGAGTGGCCCATCACCGGCGCGGTCTGCGCCATCTTCTCAAGGACGATCGTCTCCTCGCACGAATCGAGAGCGACTGGCCGACGGCCGGACTCGACGACCGACGGGTCGCGATGCTGCAGTTCGCTGACACACTCACCCGCGCTCCCGGATCGATGGAACCCGCCGATGTTGAAATCCTCCGGGCTGCAGGGTTCACCGACCGCGATGTTCTCGACATCGTCGAGGTGATCGCCTACTACGCATATGCGAACCGAATCGCCGACGGCCTCGGCATCGCGCTCGAATCGTGGATCACCGATGACTGACCTGATCGAGCGAGCGAGAAGGATTCACGCCGATCTCCCTGTCGTGGACGGACACAACGACTTGCCCTGGGCACTTCGTATCCGTGCCGGCTCCGATCTCGACCGTTCCAACCCGTGCGAACATCTCAACGGCTACCACACCGACGTGCCTCGCCTCGCCGCAGGCGGCGTCGGGGCACAGTTCTGGTCCGTGTTCGTTCCTGCCTGGGACCCGACCCCGCTCCGAACCACAATCGAGCAGATCGACCTCGTACGACGAGTGACGGATCGTTGCGACCGGTTGGCCCACGCCGACTCAGCTGCCCACGTGGCAACGGCTCGCGCTCGAGGACTCACCGCTTCGCTGATGGGTGCCGAGGGCGGCCACTCCATCGAGAACTCGCTCGCGGCGCTCCGCACCCTTCGGATCCTCGGGGTTCGTTACATGACCCTCACGCATGCCGACACGATCGACTGGGCCGACTCGGCGACGGACGATGCCAGACACGGCGGTTTGACGAGCTTCGGCGAAGAGGTGGTCCGAGAGATGAATCGGATCGGCATGATCGTCGACATCTCGCACGTCTCCGCCGACACCATGCGCCACGCCTTGTCCGTAAGCGACGTACCGGTCATGGCCTCACATTCGAGTGCATTCACCCTCGCTCCGCATCCCAGGAATGTGCCCGACGATGTTCTCGAGCTGGTTCGGGCCAACGACGGGGTTGTGATGGTGAACTTCTACCCACCGTTCGTGAGCAGAGCCGGAGCGGAACAGGCCGCCAGCATGTTCAGTGTTCAACGAGGCCTCAAGGAACACCTCGGCGCCGACACTGCGGTTGAGGAGGAGATGAACCGATTGATCGAGAAGGATCCGTACCCCGAGGTAACCGTTTCGGATGTCGTCGGCCACATCGAGTACATCGCAGAAGCGGCCGGTGTCGATCACGTAGGAATCGGATCCGACTTCGACGGTATCGAAGTCACCCCGATCGGCCTGGAAGACGTCTCAACCTACCCGACGATCACGGTCGAACTACTCAACCGCGGATGGAGCGAACCAGACGTCAGGAAAGTGCTGGGTGAGAACGCG
>CAZWDQ010000253.1:0-1660 GCA_964632475.1 uncultured Acidimicrobiaceae bacterium | reverse complement strand
GAGCTGGCCCGCAATGGTGGCCGCGTCGGGTATCGGGCGCATCGTGCGGACCGGGTGGCGTGGCAGCGTGCCCGTCGTCCCAAGTCGTGCAAACTTGTTGAGAACCCGGTGTTGCGTGGCGTGGTCGAGGAGCTGCTTGCCGAGCGGTGGTCGCCGCAGCAGATCGCCGGGAGGCTCGAGCGTACGTACCCTGACGACGAGGAGATGCGCGTGAGCCACGAGACGATCTATCTGACGTTGTTCATCCAAGCCCGCGGCGGCTTGAAACGTGAACTCACACAGCATCTGCGTACCCGGCGGGCGAACCGGCGGCCCAAAGGAGCCCGGCCGCCGTCGGGAAAGGGCCAGATCGTGGACCCCGTCATGATCAGCGAGCGTCCCGCCGACGTTGAGGACCGGGCCGTGCCCGGGCATTGGGAAGGCGACCTGATCATGGGGAAACGCCAGACCGCGATCGGCACCCTGGTCGAACGCTGGTCCCGGTACGTGATGCTGTTCCCACTCCCGCACGGACACACCGCCGAAGCCGTCCGGGTTGCGTTGGCGGAGACGGTGCAGCGTCTCCCGAACCATCTCTGGAAGTCGTTGACATGGGATCAGGGCAAGGAGATGGCCCAACACGCCACGTTCACGGTCGATACCGGTGTCCAGGTCTACTTCTGTGACCCGAAGAGCCCGTGGCAACGCGGAAGCAATGAGAACACCAACGGCCTGCTCCGCCAATACTTCCCGAAAGGCACCGACCTCTCCGTCCATACCCAGGCCGATCTCGATGCTGCAGCGCACTCCCTCAACGGCCGGCCTCGACAAACCCTCAAATGGATGACACCATCAGAGAAACTCACCGAAGCGTTGCAATGACCCCTTGAGGCGACACCGGTTATGGGCGGGCGAGGAAGGTCGGCGTCGGTGCGGATTGGAGTCTCATGGCTCTGGTCTCGACTCGGCGGGGACCGAAGAATGCTGGGTAGGTTCATGTCGTGGGAATGAGGTTCCATGCGGCGGCTGTTCCTTGTTGTCCTGGTTCTTGGCCTGTGTGCGGCGACGGTCGGTGCGGCGCTGGCTGTGTTGCCTCCTGGTGGGAGATTCACTGACGACGATGGCAATATCCATGAACCCAGCATCGAAGTGATCGCTGCCGAGGAGATCACGAAGGGATGCAACCCACCGACGAATGACCGGTACTGCCCGAGCAGTTCCCTGACGCGAGGCCAGATGGCGGCGTTCGTGCGGCGTGCCCTCGGCCTTCCGTCATCGACCATTGACTTTTTCGTTGATGATGACGATTCGGTGTTCGAGGGTGACATCAACGTGCTTGCTGAGGCTGGGATCACGAAGGGATGCAACCCACCGACGAACAACCGATTCTGCCCAGAGGAGCACATCATTCGTGAGCAGATGGCCGCATTTCTGCGCCGTGCCTTCGACTACCCGGCGGCCACCATCGACTATTTCACTGACGACGACACGTCGATCTTCGAGGCTGACATCAACGCGCTTGCCAAAGCCGGTGTCACGTTGGGCTGCAACCCGCCTGCGAACGACCGCTACTGCCCGACCGATCTCGTGAAGCGGGACCAGATGGCGTCGTTCCTGGCCCGGTCAATCGACCTCGATCCGGTCATTCCCCCGCCGCCGACCACCTCCACCACCTCCACCA
>CAZWDQ010000252.1:0-1679 GCA_964632475.1 uncultured Acidimicrobiaceae bacterium | reverse complement strand
ATCCAGTTGGACCGCGGCCGAGAAGACGTTGTAGGTCGACATCATGTTGATGCGGAACGTCTCTCCCTCCGGAAGGATGTTCGGAGCCGGGATAGCCGCGAGATGAACGACGGCGTCGGCGCCACGAAGTGACTCGATCGTTTGCCCGAGATCGGTCAGATCGGCGACGATCGTCGGATCGTCCGGGTGGAGCGATGCTGCGATGTCAACCGAGACGACGTCGTATCCGTGCCGGCTGAGATCCGAGACGACCGCCCTGCCTGCCTTGCCACTCCCACCGGTCACCACGACACGTTCCATACTCGGCCTCCCTGCTCTCACTTCATCCTACGTTGCCGCACAATCGTTCGAAGCCACCCGTCGTGGAGCGGGTCCGGCAGGCGGGCGAGTGTGCCCTTGCTTCAGATTCGTCGCTCGCAGATCCGTCACGTCGCGTATGTTCAGATGACATGCGCTACGAACACCACTATGTCAACTGATCCACAGCCATCCACCGACGCGCCGGCGAAGCGGCGCAAGCCGCTGCTCATCGCCATTGGCATCATCGTCGTGCTCGCCCTTACCGGCGGCGCGGCACTCGTCTGGTATCTCAACCAACCGGTCCCGGAGGAAGTCTCGATCGAGGGAGCGGTCGAGGATGCTGCGACGACCCTGCCCGGGGCCACCACACAATCCGCCACGGAAACGAACGGGCTCGATGGCTCATGGTCAATAGATACGTCGATCGGCGAGTTCAGCTTCGAGGATGCCACGTCGTCGTTCGTGGGATTCCGTATCGATGAGGAACTCGCAACGGTCGGCGCCACAACAGCGGTGGGCCGCACACCGGCCGTCGGAGGGTCGTTCGCCCTGAACGGAGCCGTCATCACCGAAACGGCCATCGAGGCGGACATGACAGAAATCGTCACCAACGCCTCTCGCAGAGATCAAGCGGTACAACGAGCGCTCGACACCGCAACTTTTCCGACGGCCACATTCACCCTCACGTCACCGATGGACCTCGGTGCGATACCGGCGGAGAACGAACCCGTGTCAGCGACTGCGGTCGGAGACTTGACCATCAAGGATGTCACGCAGCCGATCGAACTCCTCCTCGAGGCTCAGCTCGTCGGTGATCTGATCGTGGTCGTGGGTGCCGTGGAAGTCACATTTTCAGATTGGGGCATCGAGGTCCCAACAGCACCGATCGTCGCTTCGGTCGAGGATCATGGGATCCTCGAACTCCAACTGTTCTTCACGAGAGGTTGAACGGCGCGAGGTGATGCCTCGAGGGAAGGAATCCGGGACGCGGTGCGTTCCCGTAGTGGATATGTGTCGGCGACAACAGAACGGAGTGGCCTTGTGAGCGATTGGAACGCAGGAATCATCGACGAGTTCAGGGAGAACGAGGGTCGGGTCGGTGGGATGTTCGAGGGGGCACCGCTGCTGTTGCTGCACCACGTCGGTGCCAGGACCGAGACCGAACGAGTGAGCCCACTCATGTACCAGACGGTCAATGAGGACTTCGCCATCTTCGCGTCAAAGGCCGGAGCCGACACGAACCCGGACTGGTTCCACAACCTCATGGCGAATCCGCAGACGAAAGTCGAGGTCGGCGTCGACACGAAGACCGTCCTCGCCAGGCTCGCCGAAGGCGAAGAACACGATCGCATCTGGGAGCAGCAGAAGCAGGCTTGGCC
>CAZWDQ010000251.1:0-1715 GCA_964632475.1 uncultured Acidimicrobiaceae bacterium | reverse complement strand
TGGCCGAGGTCCGTTTCTGCGGCAGTCACCCGAGCCGGGAGTTGCTCCCAGCCGTCGTCGACCGTGCGGCCTTCGTGCTCCGCGTTCCCGTGAGCGATCGCCAGATCCTCGCCCATCGTCTCGTACAGATCAAACAAAGGCTTCAGTGGGTTCTCGTCTGATGTCGCCATAGCGGTTCACACTCCTCTTGTCTGAACCAACCATGACCGATCCGCAGTCGGGAGATTCACTCCCGTGTCGCTCCCCGCCGATCGTCGAACCGATCTACTCCACGTCTAGGAATCATCCGAAGAGGTTTCGTCGGAATCGGCGTCATCCCCGGCCGAACGCCCGTGTGCGAGCGCCTGCGTCGTCACGCGGTGCTTGAGTCTGGTGTTGAGCCAGGTCGCGAAGATCGTGATGCCGCTGATGAGGTAGAACACCGTGAACAGCTTGGAGACGTCGGTCGTCGGTGTGAGGTCACCGAATCCGACGGTGCTCACCGCGACTGTGCTGAAGTAGAACGAGTCGACCCAACTCCAGTCTTCGAGCAGGTGATACACCACGGTTCCAAGCATCACGATGCCGCCGGCGAAGAGTCCGAAGATCCGACCGTTGTATCGGGACCAGAGTTCGACTTCGGACGGCATCTGTTGCGAACTGGCGTTCTCGTCGGCCATGCGTGCCTCCCCTCTCGAGTCTGAAGCGACCCGGATGCGGGCTGCCACGAGACTCTAGCGACGTCGAGCGTCGCGTTCCGGGTCGACGGATCGAAATCGACAAGACGTTTGTGGGGTCCGTTCCAATCGGCCGCCCTGCACTCAGAATGTGTCTCGACGAGGAGACTCGCGCGCCCTTCGGTTGCTGCCGGCCGTCAGGGCGGGTCGGGTCCGCGTCTTCAGGGCCCTTGCAGTCTGAGAGATCTGTCTCAGCTCTTGACCCAGGTCCATGCCTTGTCTACATCCTCGAACCACTCGGCCTGTTGGGCGTAGAAAGGCTTCGCCATTTTCGTCAGGTACTTGCCCCACGAGGCCGTGCCCACGAGGGCCATGCGTTCGATCGTGCCCTTGAACTCCTTCCCGAAGCCGAGGTCCGTGCCCCACGCATCGATCTTCTCCCACTTGAATTCGCTCAGGTCGAAGAGGAGACGCACGGCGCCGTATTCCGCCACGGCGGCCTTCACGGCGGGTTCGAGATTCGCGTAGTCCTCTTTGGCCACGTCCCCGATCACCCGGTAGCCGAGAACGTTGTCTTCGCTCTGCCCAATCTGTTGGATCATTGCCGGACCCTTCTACTCGTCTCGACGGCGTGGTCGATCTCCTCTACTGGAGGTCGCCCGGGACGTCGCCTGGCGTGATCTCCATCGCCGGCTCCTTCGCATCCAACGGTGTGCGATCACGCAGCCAGATGCCACGTTTGGCCCGCGTCGTCTTCTTCGACGTTTCGCCGTCGGCCGAAGCTTCGGTCTTCGCGCTCTTGATTCGCTCGCCACGTTCCAGTTCGAGCTGACGCAGCGTATCGATGACCGCGTTCATCTGATCATCGGTGACGTCGTCGAGTTGGTAGGCCGCGTGCACGAAGTGCGCCGTGTCGCCCCGGTAGTCGTGGCCGAAGCTCTTGAACTGCCCCGGCACGGTGCGCATCGCATTCATCGCGTCGACCATGATCTGCACAAACGTGATGAGTGGCACCCATGGCATGCCCTCGGGAACGTTGCGGCCCCGTTCGGTCCCATC
>CAZWDQ010000250.1:0-1745 GCA_964632475.1 uncultured Acidimicrobiaceae bacterium | reverse complement strand
TCAACGGGGATGCCGACGAGGGTCGAGCAGTCCGATCTCCTCTTCGCCATGTATGGACGCCACGGTGAGGCCCCGCTCCCGGTACTCGCCGTCGCCTCACCATCGGATGCGTTCTCGACTGCCATCGAAGCGGCCCGGATTGCGACGAAGTACATGACACCGGTGATCGTCCTGTCGGACGGATATGTCGCCAACTCGTCGGAACCGTGGAAGATTCCCGATATCGAGTCGCTCCCGAAGTTCCCGGTCACGTATGCAACGGAGCCGAACGACGGCGACGCATTCCTGCCATACATCCGTGATCCCGAGACGCTGGCCAGGCCGTGGGCGATCCCCGGCACTCCCGGCCTCGAGCACCGGCTTGGAGGCCTCGAGAAGCATGATCGAACCGGCATGGTTGCGTACGACGGCCCCAATCATCAGCTCATGACGGACATACGGGCGGCGAAGATCGAGGCGATTCGCAAAGACATCCCCCCGATCACGGTTCACGGCGACAAGGACTCCAAGATCCTCGTCCTCGGGTGGGGTTCCACGTTCAGCGCGATTCGTGCGGGCGTGCTGAACGCTCGCAAGAACGGCCGTTCCGTCGCCCACGCCCAGATCCGCCATCTCAATCCGCTCCCACCGGACCTCGACGAAGTCCTCGAAGGTCGAGAGGTCGTCCTCATCCCCGAACTGAACAGCGGTCAGTTCTCGATGATGATCAGGGCGAAGTACCTGATCGAGACCGTGAGCCTCTCGAAGGTCCAGGGCGATCCGTTCAAGTCTGGGGAGATTGAAGAAGCACTCAACGAGATCTGCCGGGAGATCAACGCATGAACATCGACCTCAAGGAATACACGAGGGCGGACTTCCAGACCAACCAGGAAGTCCGCTGGTGCCCGGGCTGCGGTGACTACACGATCCTCGCATCGGTGCAGTCCTTCCTCGCCGACCTCGGCGTCGAACGCGAGAAGCATGTGTTCGTGTCTGGCATCGGGTGTTCAAGCCGGTTCCCGTACTACATGAATACCTACGGCATGCACGGGATCCACGGACGTGCACCGGCTATCGCGTCGGGTGTCGCGACCGCTAACCCCGATCTCAACGTTTGGGTCATCACGGGTGACGGCGACGCGCTCTCGATCGGTGGGAATCATCTCATTCACACGTTGCGTCGCAACGTCAACCTCAAGATCCTGCTGTTCAACAATCAGATCTACGGGTTGACGAAGGGTCAGTACTCGCCCACGTCGGAACAGGGGAAACGGACGAAGACGTCGCCCATGGGCTCGATCGACTACCCGTTCAACCCGGTCAGCCTCGCCCTCGGCGCAGAAGCGTCCTTCGTGGCCCGCACGATCGACATGGACCGCAAGCACATGACCGAGGTTCTCGCGGCAGCGGAGGAGCATCGCGGAACGGCGTTCATCGAGATCTATCAGAACTGCAACGTCTTCAATGACAAGGCATTCGCCGAGGTCACGAGTCGTGAGACGCGTGACGAGAATCGGATCTACCTCAGAGAGGGGAAGCCGATCATCTTCGGACCGAACGACGAGTACGGCGTACGACTCGGTCCTGGTGGTGCCGAGGTCGTCGAGGTAGCCAAAGTCGGTCTCGATGCGATCCAGGTTCACACATCGAAGAACCCGGGTCCTGGCGTTGCATTCGCTATGAGCCGCTTGTCGCACGGTCCTCACGGACCCACGCCGCTCGGCATCTTCCGTGACGTCGACCGTCCGGTCTACGACGACCTGATG
>CAZWDQ010000249.1:0-1746 GCA_964632475.1 uncultured Acidimicrobiaceae bacterium | reverse complement strand
CAGAAGACCCAACTCGCGTGCGCCCTGCTCCGTCCATTCGCCGTGCTGCTCCTCGACGAGCCGATATCGGGACTGGATCCGTCATCTCGCCAGTCGTTGTCTGCCCTCCTGGGCGACGCGAAGCGGGAGGGTGCGATCGTGATGTTCAGCACCCACCAGCTCGACTTCGCTCAGGGTCTGGTGGATCGGGTCCTGGTGCTCGAGGACGGTCGCGTGGTCGCAGACGGCCCCTACGACCGCGTGGCGAGGCATGAACGAGCGAAGGAATGGGGGCTCGCGTGACGGTCCGCTCCGCCGGCAACGCAACCGAGCGTGAGGTCCTGGGCTTCGTGCGACATCGCCGGAGGGAGCACGACCGCCGCCGCAAGTCGGATCGCTTCATCAACGCCTACCTATGGATGTTCGTTGCGTTCTACCTCGTTGCGGGCGTCTCCGGCTTCATCGATGCTGATCTGACGCCGGATAAGGGCGACCTCCTCGACACATTCGCCTGGCTGCCCGTGGTGCTCCTTGCCGTGGTTTGGGGAGTGCTGCACTTCGCGACGTGGCAGGGGCCTGTGCTGTTCTCTCCGCCCGAGCTCCAGTGGGTGGTGGCGGCGCCGTTGAGCAGGCGGGATCTGGTGCTCATACGGCTACGACGTGCGTTGTTGATCGCCGGTATTGCGGGAATCGTCGGTGGCGTGGTGGTCGCCGGTGTGGCCGCTGCGACGATCGGCGAGGGGCTGCCTGGCATGTTCGTGGTTGCTGCGGTCGGGTTCGCCGCCCTAGCGCTGATGGCGACAGCGCTGTCGTGGAACGTTGAGCGGTCCGTCCGGTGGAGCGCTGCGGTCGATCGCGGTGCGGCGCTGGTGCTGGTGCTGGCGGCATTGATGGCCGCCGGTGCAGCGACAGGACATGACACGGTCCTGTGGTGGTCGGGTCCGTGGGGGTGGGCGATCGGCCCTGTGGTCGCACAAGCCGGTTGGACGGTTGCCGGATGGCAGATCCAGGCAGGGCTCCTCGGAATCGCTGCGGTCGGTGCGATCATTCTCGCCACCGTGACGGCGGATCGATTCTCCGAAGAGGAGCTGTGGCGACGAGCCGAAGCCCATTCCGCCGCGTCGGCTGCCCTCTTCTTCGGTGACGTCAGGACTGTGCGGACCGTCGCCCGTCGTGGTCGGGCCAGGGGCCGGTTGCGTGGACGCTCGTTCCGGCTGGCCGCTCCACCGTACCCGTGGCTCGCGATGGCCTCGCGCGATGTGCTTGCCCTCCGTCGGAGCCCGGGACGGCTGTTGACCGCTGCGATCCTGGTGGCAGCAGCGTTCGTCGCTGCGGTGGCGGCAATCGAGCAGCCGCTCCTTGGGATCGCTGCGTTTCTCGGCCTGTACGCGGCGGGTTCCCGTCTGCTGGAGCCAATTCGCGTCGACGTCGACAAACCCGATGCACACCGGATCCTGCCTTGGTCGTGGGGGGTCGTGATGGCGGTGCACTGCATCGTGCCCACCGTGATCTTGACCGTTCTCAGCTGGGCTGGCCTGGTCGTCGTTGGTATTGGAGGATTCGTCCCTGCTCCGGCAATTTGGCCGTTGGGGTTGGTGGCACCGTTTGCCGCTGCGGCCATCGTGACTCCGGCCGCCATCTCGGCTGCTCGCCGGCCGTTCCCCGTTGAGTCGCTGATCGGCGGGGCAGAGAGCGGCTTCCTGCTGCTGGTCCTTTCGATGATCAGCGGACCGGTCCTCGCTGCCATCGTCGTGGATATCGCGTTCA
>CAZWDQ010000248.1:0-1757 GCA_964632475.1 uncultured Acidimicrobiaceae bacterium | reverse complement strand
GCGGGAGCGACGCGAAACCGACGAGAACGAGGGCGTACCCGCCGATGAAGAACAGATCGATGAAGCCGAAGGTGGGTGCATCGCCGAAAACACCAAGTTGGATCGCGAGAACCACAATCCCGGTGGCGGCGATAATCAGGCCGATTCCGACCAGCATCCATGCACGCCGTTCGCGCCTCTCCAGGCCCATTGCCCGGCGGATGAAGATGATTCCGGCGACGATGTCGCCCGCCAGTATTCCGATCGGAGCAACGTTGTGGGCCATGTCCGGATCCCCGAACATGACGATCCCAGCCACGACAGCGAGGAGCGCGAATGTCGCGCTTGCGTACCAAGGCACGCTAACGGTCGCTCGCGTCGACCCGAACGGCACTGTGACCTGCATGAAACGTGTATCGGCAGGAACCGATCGCAGGTGTAGTAATCAGGTTGTGTCGGAATCCGCTTCCGTCACGAGTACATCGGACTCATATCGCAGGTCGACAACGATGTCCGGTTCGGAGGCCACCTGCGGAAGATGATGTTCGATGGCATCAAGCAGTCCACCTAGCTGTTCCCGTGTGTTGTGGAGGGTCTGAGCGAATCGGATGCCGCCATCACCAAGCGCAACGGCCGGGAAAGCCGCCGCATTGAGGTAGTACCCCTCTGCCATGAGCCGGAGGATCATTTCAGCCACCCGATCGGGAGAGCCGACCCGAATGAACCAGATCGGACTAGTCGCAAGCGAGGCCACGGGAAGCTGGCGCCTCACGAATTCGGAGCGCACCCAATCGATATCCTCGATAAGTCGGGCCTGTCGCGCTTCATAGGCCGGTGACAGATGGAACGCAGCAGATTCCGTGGCGGCCCCGAGATCGGGAGGAGGGATTGGACCGGAGAACGTCAGCGGACCACCGACCAGTCGAACGCGGCGAGCGATCGCCGGATCCCCGAACGCCAACACGGCCCCCACCGACCCAAACGACTTGGCGAACCCCGCTGCCATGACCATGCGTTCGTTCAAAGGGACCTCAGACAGCACATACCCTCTGCCGTTCTTGCCCTGCCAACCGAACCCATGCGCATCGTCGTAGTAGGTATACAGATTTTCGAATCGGTCTTGCAGAGCGGCCACCCGTTTCACCGGGGCGAGATCGCCGTGCATGGAATACACACCGTCCGCGAGATACCAGACATGGCGGTAGTTGGCGCCCCACTCGGTGAGACGTCGCTCGAGCGCAGGAACGTCATTGTGGGGCACTGTCTCAACACGGACACCGGCGCCCTTCAAGTTCTGTGTTGCCAGATGTACGGAATCGTGCGTTTGGGCGTCGATGAGGACGAGATCCTCGGGAGCAACCATGACCGGCAAAGCGGCAATGTGGGCGAGCGTGGTGGTCTGAGCAATCGCTACCGCCCCGCCGGTTATCAGACGGAGTCGCTCCTCAAGGGTGTCATAGAGTGGAAGCGCCGTGTAGGTCGGCGACGACGAGTAGCTGGTGCCGTATCGCTCGGTGGCATCGATCGCGGCCTTCTTGAGCCGATCGTCGCGATTGAGCGCCAGGTACGCGCACGAACTGAAGTTGACCATCTGCCGGCCGGCGATGGTGATCAGGGCACCATCGAGTGTCTCGTCTTCTATTCTTAGCTGGATCACGCCCAGCTCAACCCCGAGACTCAGCCTGCGCTCGGCGAGATCGAGGATCCGGTCATGTCTTGACCGCATCTTCCTACCATTTCGTTCGGTTGCATGTACAACCGCCCGCTATGCCCTGTGG
>CAZWDQ010000247.1:0-1760 GCA_964632475.1 uncultured Acidimicrobiaceae bacterium | reverse complement strand
GGCGGAAGAAGTCGAGTCCCATCATCGTCGGCTCGCCGCCCTGCCAGGCGACCATCACCTCGGGAGTCTTGTGCGACTCCAGCAGCTGCTGGACATAGGTTTCGAGGAGTTCGTCGGCCATCCGGAAGCGGTCCCCGGGATACAGCATCTCCTTGGAGAGGAAGAAGCAGTACTCGCAGTCGAGATTGCAGATCGGACCGGTTGGCTTGGCCAGGACGTGGTAGGCCGGCGGCCCGCCCTGCATCGTCAACATTGGATCCTCCGCTGTCTGTCGTGGACGATCACCCTACCGAGGACCGAGCGTAAGAAGAACGGGTGTGAAAGGCCGGTGCGGCTGGGTCGCTACGCGGTGTCGAGCCAGAGGGCCACGGGATCCTGCTCGGAGACGACGACACCACCGAGGACCTCCTTGCTGATGGCAAGGCCGGCGAGCTGTCCCTCCACACGGAAGGCGGAGACCTCGGGACGGTTGCCCATGATGCCAACGGAAATGACCTGGTCCCCCACGATCGCCCAGAGCTGATAGGTGCGGTTTTCAGGCAGGGTCGGCAGGGAGCTTCCGTCGATGAAGCCTTCGCCCTCGACGGTGACCACAGCATCGACAGCGGCTGGGCCACCTGCCGGATCGACGAGGGAGACCTCGAGCGATCCGGGGAGTTCGGCAGATGCCGCGGCCAGGGCCCCAAGACCGGGTGGCTCGACCCGGTTCGCGACTACGCCGGCGGTCACGGCAACTGAGATGGCAACGACGGCGATGCTGAGAACGATGGGTGCAATGCGGTGCCACCGCGACTGTGGAGTCGGCTCTTCTGGATCGGCTGAAGGCAGGTCTGGGGAGGATTCCAGACCTGCCGCCAGCGCGATGCGGTCCCACAACTGAGGCGAGGCTGCGGGGACAACGTCGGAGAAGCCTTGGACCAGTTCGGAGGCGACCCGCTGGTACGACTCGAACTTGATCCTCAGTTCCTCATCGAAGTCGATCGCGGCTTCCACGAGGGCGCTCTCGTCCTCTGGGAGAGCGTTGAGGGCGTGCGCCGCGACGGAGTCGTCGAGGTTGCGGGTCATGCGAGGGCAAGGGCTTCCTCACCGAGTAGCTCCTGCAGGCGGCTCAGCCCCCTGCGAATACGGCTCTTGACAGTGCCTTCCGGCAGGTCGAGAGCCTCGGCAACACGGCGATACGAGTGGCCCTGGAAGAAGGCGAGCGCGATCGGCAGTCGCTCGTCGGCGTCGAGGGTCTCCAGGGCTTCTCGGATTCGTTCCGATGAGATTCTCTTCATAACCTCTTCTTCGAGACTGTCGCGCGAGTTGGATGACGCCGAGAGCTGTTGCTCGCGGATTTCTCGATCGGCCCTGGCCCGCTCCGAACGGAGCAGGTCGATTGAACGTCCGTGGGCATCGAGCTGGAGGAATCCGCTGAGGGTTCCGCGGGTGACGTCGAATCGCTCAGGGCGCTGCCACAGGCGAACGAACACTTCCTGGGTCACGTCCTCCGCCAGCTCCGAACGGCGCAAGACGCCGAACGCCGTCCTGTAGACCTTCTGACCAAAGCGCCGATACGCCTCGCTGAGCGCTTCTTCCTGTCGGCCGAGGAGCGCGTCTTGCAGATCCCGGTCGGTGGGCGCATCCGAGATGTGAACGTGAACAGTCGGTGCGACGGGGCGGGCCGGGGCGGTTGAGATTCGAAGAGCGGTGGGCGTCATATGTGATCTCCAGTCAGTGATCAATGTTTAGTGCTAAATGACTTAGTGATAAATATACAC
>CAZWDQ010000246.1:0-1772 GCA_964632475.1 uncultured Acidimicrobiaceae bacterium | reverse complement strand
GATCAGGCGATGTCGTGTCCAGGGGGTTCTGGTCCTCGACCGCGCCGTAGACATCGGGAAAGACGCGATCCGCGCCGAGAAGGTCCACGACTCCAGCGCGATCGAGCACCTCGAGAACCGTCGTCTTGACTCGGGCCAAGCGGACGTCGATTGCGTGACGGGTTGCTGTGTCGATGATCTTCGCTATGGCGTCCGCTCCTTGTGAGTCAATGAAATTGACGCCTTCGAGATCCAGAACCACAGTTGTCAACTCTGGCTCTGTGGCGACGGCAATCTCACGTATTCGATCCTCGGGAGCTTCCGAGTTCGCGAAGTACAGGCCCATGTCGATTCTCAGCACCGAGACTCCTGGGACGGTCTCGGCATCGGGATCGACCTCTACGCTGACGTACGCCTGGCTTCCCGCAACCCTTCCGAGGAGAGGGATGTTCGGTGTGGCGCTGATGTAGATGACGTAACCGAGGGACAGGAATACGCCGATCACGACCCCGGCCAGCACGCCCGCAGTCAGGACACCGAGCAGTGCTGCCATGGCGATCCAGAAGTCGGCTCGCAGCACGCGATAGAGACGCTGCATCTCGGCCACATCCATCATGCCGCTGACGACCGCCTGGATGATGATCGCGGACAGCACGGCTTTTGGCAGGTTTGAGAACAGTGGCGCCAAGAACAGGAGGGTGAGAACGATGACCGCTCCGGTGGTGAGCGAAGCCACCGGCGTCTTCGCCCCTGACTCGTCGTTGAGTGAACTCGCGGAGAGGCTGGTCGATACCGGGATGCCCTGCACCAGCCCGGACGCGAGGTTGCACATACCTTGCGCTGCCGACTCCTGGTTGATGTCGATCTGATACCTGTGTTTGGAGGCGAAGGATCTGGCATCTCCTGCGGTCTGTGAGAACCCGATGAGCAGGAGTCCGACGGCTGCCGTGAGGATGACCCCCAGGTTCTGACTGACGAATTCGAGATCTGGCAACGCCAGACTTGGGAGCCCTCGCGGCACGTCGCCGATCAGTGCCACCCCTTGCTCTCCGAAGTCGAACAGCGAAGATGCCACGAGGCCAAGGACAACAAGGACCAGCGCTCCGGGCACGCGCGGTGCCGCATACTTCAGCCCGAAAATGATCACCAGCGACACGACGCCCACTGCGAGGGTTGTGGCGTCGGTGTCGGGGAGGCCCTCGATCCAGCTGACGACCTTCTGCCACGCGTTCGAGCCTTCCGCGTCCGTTCCCGTGAGTTTCGGCAGCTCACCGATCACGACCTCGATGGCGGCGCCGAACAGGAACCCGGTGATCACGGGTTTCGAGAGGAATTGGGAGATCCATCCCATGCGGAAGATCGTCAGTAGCAAGAAGAGCAAGCCGGACGCGATGGTGATCGCCGCGACCAACTGCACCGCTTCCTCGCCGCCGGCGGAGATCCCCGCCGAGACCAGAGCGCCGGCTGCCACGGCAGCCAGCGCCGAACTCGGGCCCGTGGCGATCTGACGCGAGGTGCCGAACAGGGCATAGAGGATCGCTCCAGCCGCCGCGGCATACAGCCCGTGCTGGATGGGGACCCCGGCGATGCCCGCGTAGCCCAGTGCCTTCGGGACGACGAGCGCAGCGACCGTAATGCCCGCGACGATATCGGGGCGAAGCCAGTCCCTCCGGTACTGAGGCGCCCATCCGACTACGGGCAGGAACTTGGCAATGCGCCGGGGCTTGGCTGCAGTTTGTTCGCCGGTGATGTTGCCCACCTCCGTATCGCGAGATAGCGAGCTTCCGCTGATT
>CAZWDQ010000245.1:0-1776 GCA_964632475.1 uncultured Acidimicrobiaceae bacterium | reverse complement strand
TCGAATCCGGCGATCCCCTGATGCATCACAACATCGGATGACGCCCACGAACCGAGGCTCTCACCGAAGACCAGCACCTTCGGCCGCTTCTCCTTCGGAATGTCGCGTAGTCGCTGTCGCACACCCCACAGCAGACCGCGGAACTGCGTGCGGCCGACATGGACCTTCTGGACTTCGAGGAACGACGGTCCGCGCCCGTACTGGATGCATGCCGTTGCAATGTCGCCGCGGGTGAGAATCTCAGCAGACTCGATCAAGGTCTGGTCGACCCAACCGGTGCCGGTCGGGCAGACGAGGAGCAGGTACTTCCGATCGAACGCACCGAGGCGCTCCAACTCGTCGAGCATCATCTCAGATCGGCCCGACGGATACAGCGGCTCGCTGTTGACTCCGACGAACGCCCGGATCGGATGCGCAACCGCCTTCTCCCCCAGCGTCGACTCGATGAGGTCCGGTGTCACCACGTCGGTAAGGAAACGACGGCCCTGTAGACCGACCTCGTAGAACGACGAGACGCTCTTCGGACCTCCCGAGATGTACTCGCTCGTCGGTGCCTCGGAATACGCCGGCTCGATCTTCTCGTTCGAGCGAGCGATCGCCCCCACCACCGTGTAGTAGAGGGTGATGCCACCGGCGACCCACACTGCGGTGTTGAGCGTCTTGCCAAACTGCGAGCGCACGGCATCGTCGCCGAAGTAGCTCGCCGTGCCGCGGCGCGACGCCAGGAAACCACGGCCGATGCCGCGACCGGCAGAGGCCACGCCAATGCCGATCGCCAAGGACGCGCCGAGCGTCGCCGGCTTGTCGTCGTCCGTCCAACGCTTGATCACACTTTGACGTTCGGTGAGGAGATCCTTCGAGTAGACCATCGCCGCACCGAATCCTGCGGCCGTCACGATGACGGGGCGCATCGGGGATTTGGCCGGGAAGCGCTCGCTCAGGGCGATGCTCGACTGGTAGATCATCCCGCCGATGGCGCCTGATGCGGCCAACCGCCCGGCGCTTCTCACCGAAGCCTTGGAGGTCTTCTCGTCGTCGGTCTCGGGTATGCGGTTCACAGCGAGCCCCGCGGCGGCGACCGCTGCGCGTGCGCCGAGACGGATCGAGAGCGGTGCATCGGCCGGTACGAATCGCCGGATTCCGGCATCGACGGCGCTGACCACGAGGTCGGCGGCCAGTATCGACATGCCGGCGGCCATGCCCTGGTGCATTGCAGCTCGGGGCATCAGCGATGGGCCGAACGAGGCGAACAGCGCCCGCGTCTTCAGCGGCGCCGACGGGCTGTTCGTGATCGGATTGAAGCGATTGGCAGCCCGCAGGGCCAGGTCCTTTGCCACAAGTCGCGCCTTCATGATCGGAATCTCCCCGGCATCCAGTAGTCCTCTGCTGAGCTCACGGCTCGCTCCCTTCGCGTCTACGGCTTGTACAAATCCACGTGGTGTTTCGGCATTGCGATTCTAGGTGCCCGTCGCCGCCTCCGACCCGGCGGTCGCCCGCTTGCCCAACTCTGCGGCGAGAGGCAAGAGCAATACGAGTCCGACGAGGCCGGCGACGATGACGGTGACGAGTACATTCGGGCTGTCCGAGAAGTTCTGCGCCCCGACGACGAGCGCGGCGGAGAGGTTGCGCTGTGCAGTCCCGAGGCCCATCACCGACCGGGTCCCCGCATCACTACCTCCCGCGAAATAGCCGAGCACGAACGAGACGGCGAGGAAGATCACGATCGCCAGGATGCCCCCGGTGCCGATCAGGGAGACGATGCTCTCCCACTGCAAG
>CAZWDQ010000244.1:0-1788 GCA_964632475.1 uncultured Acidimicrobiaceae bacterium | reverse complement strand
CGAACCCGGCGATCTCTGCGATCCGAATCGGCCTCTCAGAACGCCCACATGTGCCGATATGGGCGGGTCGGGTCCATTCGGCACGGGGCGTATTTGGTTGGTCGACGGCGTAGCAGGGCGCATCCCGCCGTGGGGCAAAGAACTAGCAGCTGGCGTGTCGTGTTGGTCTAGTCGATTCCGGTGAGGAGTCCTCGTACGAAGTAGCGCTGGAGGCCGAAGAACACGGCGAGGGCGACTGATGAGTGGATGAAGACCATTGCCATGGTGACCGGTCCGTCGGCGCCGGCGAGCGATGAGAACCGAACCGTGGCGGGGTACTCGCTGCTGTTGACTCCGAGGATGGTGAGGGCGACAACGAAGTCGTTCCATGCCCACAGGAACAGCAGGATGCCGAGGGCCGCCAACGTGGGCGCGATTAGGGGAACAACGATTCGCCAGTAGGCCTGGAAGGCGGTTGCGCCGTCGAGCCGGGCGGTGTCGATCAGGGATCTGGGGACTTGTGCGGTGGCGTACACGAGCAGGAACATCGCGAACGGGAGTTGCGTACCGATGAGGACGAACCACACGCCATGAATCGACCCTGCAAGCCCCATCACCGGCACCAACGTGACGGTCTTGTCGATGATCGGCAGGGTGAGATGCACCCCCGACACGAATGCCTGCAGAATCGGTATCAACAGACCAAAAACCGGGACAGCGATCAATGCCACGATCCCGAGGAACAGGGCACCGCTCCCACGAAAAGGAATCCACACGATTGCGTACGCTGCTGCCGAGCCGATCAGCAGCGGGACCAGCGTCGCTGGGATCGCGATCGCGAACGAGTTCACCATGCTGTTGACGAACGAGTTGTTCGCCGACGCATCGAGTGCGATCCGGTACGGTTCCAATGTCCAGGTGGACGTGTTGAACGGGTCGACCCACCAGCCCGTCGAGCGGCCGAACGCCCAAGGGCGAACCGACGCAATGAACCCCGCCGCCGTAGGAAGCAACCACACACCGGCGACGAGGATCAGCACCCAGCCGGGAAGCCACCGCAGAACGCGACCCGCGACAGGACCCAGGCCACCGAATCCGTCGTCAGTTTCAAGCTGCGTCATAGTCAGCCTCAACAAGCCTGATTGTTGCAAGACCGTACGTCGTCGTCGCAGGGTGCCCCTTGAATTCTTGCCTGTCACTCCATCGATCGACCAGAGCATTCAGACCCCAATCATCCCGATCAACGCCGCCCATGACCGGCTGGGACGGATGACGTGGGTGGTGTTGCACGCCCCGGTCGGGCGGTGTGATCTCACAAGAGCCTGCCCACCAACCCGTGTGACCCATCCCAGTCCTGTCCACCCAACCCGAAGACACCTTGACAAATGAGCGCACATAGGAAAGTCAATATGGGCGGTCTGCTCCGCCCGTTCCGCCCACCCATATGCGCCGACATGGGCGGTCGGGCGGCGCTCATTCAACTGTCTGCCGCATTGAACGGCCTATGCGACTGGTAGCCCTCGTGATATCTTGACCATATGGCAGGCCTGGTGCTGTTCGGATCGGCTACACCGTCGATCTGGCAATACGTCCTCACCTACGGCTCATTTCTTATCGTGTTCGGAGGATTCACCGCTTTGGCGTACTGGGGGTACCGCCGAAGGAGGCAGGGCATAGAAGCTGGATCGACGGTTGTGTCCCCCGGACACCAGTCGGATCTGCACAGGGATGAACTCGGGCCGTAGCGTCGAGCAGCGGACGCCGATCTCCCGACAAGCATGGCTCGATCGGACACCCATAGGTGCCGTT
>CAZWDQ010000243.1:0-1791 GCA_964632475.1 uncultured Acidimicrobiaceae bacterium | reverse complement strand
CTCGGAGTCAGGCGCGGCTTCCCGTGGGCCGGCAAGGTGCATCGCGGTCACCGCGCACGGTATCAGAGGGGCCGAATCCGCAGAGGCGGCTCCCGCTAGGAAGCCGCCTCTCTGGTCGTTCGTTGCGCTCCCACCCGGTTCCCGGGCACGTGCGATGGGTCGTATGGCTCAGCCGCCTGCCGTGGTCGTGGTCGCGGGCGCCTCGGTCGATGCGGGAGGAGCGACGGTGGTGTCGGAGGTGTCGTCGCCCGACACGCTCACCAGGACGGCGATCAATATGACGATGGCCACGATGGCTATCACCACGCCGATGATTGTCCCGAACGCGGACCCCCGCTTCTGAGTGACCTGGATGGTTTGCGCCGGCTGCTGCTGTTGTGGCGGTGCGGGTGCCGCGGTTCCTGGTGCGGGGGGAGCGGCATTGGGATCCATCTGGTTGGGATCCGTCGCTGTGGATCCGCCACTGCTCACCTGATTCGACCACTGCGTCGCGTTCCAGTAGCGGTAGTCGTACCTACTCGTAGGGTCCGTGTACCAACCGGCTGGCTGTTGTGCCATGTGATCCTCCTCATCGATCTTGGTCTAACCCTACAGATCGCCCTCGGTCCGGCGTCACCCTCATCGGATAGTAGATCGGGCAGCGATTCCGCCGTTTCGGCGTCAAACGGCGCCCTGAGTCGGTCGGGCAGCGACGAGCGGATCACGCGGGATGGGCTATCGCACGGCCGGAGGCGTCGAAGAGGTGGAATCGACGCGTCCAGATCTCGATGGCACTTCCAACGGCTGGGATCGTATCCGCGAAGCGGGCAACCGCTGGATCGCCGTGCAGATCTAGCGTCGCATGCCGGCAATCGCCGTGTTTCTCGATCGTGACGACCGTGCCGGGAATGCCTGCCGTCGGTACGACCTCCCAGTCGTGGGGGCGAATTCCGATCGTGACGGGCCCCGGGGGGTGCAGGGTGGTATCGGGAGCGCCCCGGCGCGCAACTGCACCTCGTTCTCAACGATGCGTGCGGGCAGGAACGACATCGGGGGTGAACCGACGAATCCGGCTACGAACACGTCGATCGGCCTGTAGTAGATGTCGGCGGGCGTCCCGACTTGGCGGAGGCGACCGTCGTCGATCACGGCGATTCGATCGGCGAGCGCCATCGCTTCCTGCTGATCGTTCGTCATGTAGAGCGCGGTGACGGCGTAGCCGGTCTGGAGCAGCCGGATCTCTGCGCGCATCATCCGCCGATTGGCCGCGTCCATCCGCGAGAGTGGTTCCTCGAGCAGGAAGACGGACGGACGGCGGACAAGTGCTCGCGCCCCCTGAACGAATTGTTGGCGCCCGGCGGCAAGTTGATTAGGCATCCGCTCGAGGAAGCGATCAATCGGCAACCTGCGACTCTCGGCAAGAACTCGCCGATCGATTTCATCGTGATTGACGTGGTGAACTTCGAGGGGGAAGGCGATATTGCTCCGTACCGTCCTGCGCTGGATCAGCGCATTGTCCTGGAAGACCACCGCGACGTTCGCGTTCTGCCGGCGGCACATCGCTCATGCTCCTGCCGTCAAACAGAACGTCACCGCCGGAGGGATGTTCGAGCCCTGCGACGAGTCGCAGAAGCGACGTCTTGCCGCTCCCCGACGGCCCGATGAGCACGAGTATTTCGCCATCCTCGGCGGCCAGAGTCAGGTCGCTGATGACGGCAACCCCCGATCGCTCGAGAGAGACCGAGCCGAGCAAGACCCGCGCCATGCAGCAAGGGTATCGGGGAGGGGAGCTGCCAGCCACCAGCTTCCGGC
>CAZWDQ010000242.1:0-1816 GCA_964632475.1 uncultured Acidimicrobiaceae bacterium | reverse complement strand
GGAACAACGATGACGCCACCGCCGACGCCGAAGAGTCCGGCGACGGTTCCGGCAACTGCGCCGAGTGCGATGGCTTTGGCCAGAGCTGGGTTCACGAGCAGGGAAGGTACTCGCTTCTTCCCAACTTATCTACGTAGTCCAAATCGTTAGCCTCCCATGTGGATGAAGACTTTTATGCCGCTGGTCCTCGCTCTTGTCATCGCAGTGACGGCTTGCGGTGCTTCTGAAGATGATCCGGAATCCTCACCCCCCGCCGTCGTCGCGGGGTGGGCAGAAGCGGTTGATGCGAGGAACTTCGAGGCCGCGACGGAAGCCGTCTACGAGTCCTCGATGGTCATCATGATCGCAGCGGAGAACAACCTGCCCGCGTCCGAGACCGCAGCGATGCTGTCGGACGGAGTGACGCCGGCGGTGGCGGCCGCCTACTGGTCATCCTTCAGAGACGGTTTTGACGCATTTGCCGGACGGCCCATCTCGACCCTGAACGTTGGCGCATCGGAGGAACTCGAGGCCGCCAACGCAAGCTGGGCTGCGGTCACGGTGAGAGCGCAAGAGGATGCGTCCGCGCCCGTCTTCACACGTGATGACGGTGGCTGGGTGGTCGACCTCGTCGCAACGCTTGCCCCGGGGTTCATCGAACCTCTCTCAACGTATCTCGAATCGCTTCCGAGCGATGCCGATGGCGACACCGTGCGCCAGGCGTACCAAGACGTCGTCGTCCCGGCGCTGTGGGCAGCGATCGAAGCCGGGGGCCACGATGACGAATTCGCCCGTCGCTCCCTCTCACTCATCGAAGCGGCGAGCGCCTAGTCCCCGAGCGAACGCAACGCAGGCAACACCTCGGCCCCAAGCATCGCGATCGTCGCCTCTTGATCGAGTGAGGTCGTCTGAATCGTGACGACGTCGGCACCGATCTCGGTGACCAGAGGCCGGTAGGCATCGATGTAGCCCTCGGCGTCGGACACGATGGTGTAGGCGGACAGAATCTCGTCGCGATCGAGTTCGTCCGCTCGCTGCCGAAGGTCTGCGGGATCAACCGCTTCGAGACGACCGGGAGCGCGTAGCCCTCGCCAAGCGCCGAGCGCTTCCCACGCCTCTGCGTCGGATTCAGCTCGAACGGTCCAGCGACTCGCGGCGATCGTGGGAGATCGACGACCGGCAGCGGTTGCGGCTTCACGGGCAGGGTCGATAACGCGACCCATGGTGGTTTCGGGATCCCTCACCGATGTGATGATCCCCTCTGCCATCGTGGCGGCGAGTGCTGCAGATTTCGGTCCACCTGCCGCCATCCAGATCGGGAGGTCGGAGATCGGTGGGCTGTAGAGCTTCGCCCGGTCGGTGGTGTAGAACTCACCGTCGAAGGTGAGCTTCTCTCCATCGAGGAGCCGTCGCATGATCTCGAGCGCTTCACGCATGCGGGCTGCGCGTTCGGCGTACTTGGGGAACGGGTAGCCCAGAGGGCCCTCGTTGAGGTTCTCACCCGTTCCGACACCGAGCCGGAACCGCCCGTCGGAGAGGCGGTCGATCGTAGCCGCGGCCTGAGCCACGACGGCGGGGTGATAACGAAACAGCGGCGTCGTCACAGCCGTAGCCAATTCGACACGCTCGGTTGAGGTGGCGATGGCGCCCAGCGTCGAGAAGGCGAAGCCGGAAGCCGACACGTCGTCGACCCACGGGTGGAAGTGCTCCGACACCATGACGGCATCGAAACCCGCTTCCTCGGCCAGCACGGCATGTCGGACGACGTCTTCGGGTTGGAACTGCTCGTGTCCGCAGAAATAGGCAAAGCGAGTCATGTGACCTCCTGTTTCGTGTG
>CAZWDQ010000241.1:0-1818 GCA_964632475.1 uncultured Acidimicrobiaceae bacterium | reverse complement strand
CACCCGTCGCCTGGGAGCGTTCCAACCGAGTACGAGCCGCGCCAGGATGCGGTAGACGGGACTCAGCATCAGCCCCCGGATGTAGCAATCACTCGACGTCACGGCAGTCGCCAGGATGCGTATGCGCACCTCGTTCTTCCGGGGAACCGGAGTCGCGAGTTCTTCGAGCCGGAGAACCTCCGGCGGACCGTATCGCGTGCAGACGACCGCTCTCACTCTGAGTCACCTCAGCCTACGAACCCGTGCTTCGCTTCTTCATCGAACAACGTCTCTGCAGTCCGCGTGAACCGCCACGACGGACTCGGTCCTCTGGACAAGATGCCTCGCGCACACTACTCCTCATGCCGCTCCATGCTCCTCCACGATGGCCCACCATCTTGAAGAACACGCACCCGGACCGATCATCTGGTCGCGCCGCATCGAAATCGATCTTCAGGATCGCCTTCAGGGGTCGATCAGGACGGTTCTGCGACGAGGCCGGCTCCCACTAGTGTGAACCTCTAGTGGTGGCGCTGATTGTGGAGGTCTCGGAATGCCCAAGATGCTAGGTGTGGTGTGCTGTGCTGTCGTATTGCTGGCGGCGTGCAGCGGGGGCGAGTCTTCGCCGACCGACGCTGCAGCCGGGGATACGACAACAACTGCAGCGGTGGCTACAACGACGACAGCCGCCGTCACCGTCCAGGAGAGCGACGTTGTGGCGATTGCGACCCCGCCATGTGACCTCGTGAGTCCCGATGAAGTGGCTACCGCGACCGGACTGGTGATCGGTGATGCCAGGGACGAGCCGCCACTTTCGTGCATCTTCCCCATCGGCGACGACACCGGCGTTGACGTCTATGTGAATGCCGACGACGGCGAAGGACGCGGCGCCGGTCCGGCGGCCGTGTTCACGGCCTACGAGGAAATGGTTGCCGGCGGTTCAGGTGAGGCCATCTCCGGGCTCGGCGAGGCAGCGTTCTACAGCCAGGCATTCCGCACCCTGGTGGTGAATGCTGGCGGCGGCAAGTTCATCGCAATTGGGGTCAACGGCGGCTACTCCGAACTCGATGCACCTCGAGACGCGCTGATCGCAATTGCCACGGTGGCACTCGGACGCCTCTGAGCCGAGGGGGCAACACGCCCAAGAGGGCTGATCGGGCGGCATTTCGGTTCGCATCACTTCGCGTTGATTGGGCCCGATCAGCCTCACCCGGTGTGTCAACGGAGGCGAGCCCTACCTCGCCAGACCAAATGCGGGCCACTGGGCCTCAGGGGTGGCGCGAGTAGACCGTGCATGTCGCCGGGTATGGGCGGGTCGGCGCTGTTGCCGCGCTCTCGTCGACGGACTCCTCGCAGATCGTCTGAGTCACCGCTGTCGCGCGTCCGGGACAGACCAGGGTCTCTATGAAACCCAGGGCGATTCACAACGCCATCGGGGCCCCGTTCGACGGTCCTTCGTATCTCGGCGGATCGCTGCGGTGCGGCAGTCAGCCAATCCAACGCGCTGCCGTGTGACGGTTCACAGGAACGCCGTGGTTGCAGCAGCGGCGTCACAATCGATTCGTGCTGGAATCGGGTGCACCTCGAACACCACTCCGCGCCGAGCGATTCGGCCTCGCCGGCTCAGCCATTGACCAACCTCATTGGTCGTCTGGCTCGATGGGCCCGAGAATGCCGACGATCAGTCGGGGCCGCGGCGTCGAAGTGCCTTTTCCGTGCCGAGAAGGACCATCCCCAATAGGAACATGATGATGGCGGCCAACCCCAGCGTGGTGGTCGCGATGCCGGTGACGGGCAATGCGTCCACTCGTACAGTGGCGGCATCTGCGTTGTTCGCGG
>CAZWDQ010000240.1:0-1861 GCA_964632475.1 uncultured Acidimicrobiaceae bacterium | reverse complement strand
CCGGCGTGGCGGAGCGAGTCCTCGGCATCGAGAACCCCAGTCAGCTCGCCGACCTGGCCGTCTACTCCCCCGATCTCTCCCTGGAACAGAAGGTCGAGTTGCTTGAAACGCTCGATATCCGCGCACGTCTTGGGAAGCTGATGTCGTGGATGGGCGAGGTCCTCGCCGATCTGACGCTTCGCAAGAAGGTGCGCGACAGTGCCGCCGAACGGATCGACGAATCCCAACGTGAGTACCTGCTCCGCCAACAGCTCGAAGCGATCAAGAAGGAGCTGGGCGACGACGGCGACACGACGTCCGAGTATCGGCAGAAGCTCGAACAGGCCGATCTGCCCGATAAGGCCCGTGAAGCGGTGGATCGGGAAATCGATCGCCTGGAGCGAATGTCCGAACAGTCCCCGGAGCATTCATGGATCCGCACCTGGCTGGACACGATGTTCGACGTCCCCTGGGGTCAGGTCTCCGAGGATCACCTGGACCTGGACGAAGCGTGGGCGGTTCTCGACGCAGATCACACCGGGCTCGCCGACGTCAAGGAGCGGATTGTCGAACACCTGGCGGTCCGCAAGCTTCGCAAGGAGCGGAACCTGGAGAACGCCGGCAACCTGAGTGAAGGCACGATTCTTCTCCTGGTGGGACCTCCCGGCGTCGGCAAGACGTCGCTGGGCGAGTCGGTCGCGCGCGCCCTTGATCGCAAGTTCGTGCGCGTCGCCCTGGGTGGCATTCGCGACGAGGCCGAGATCCGCGGTCACCGCCGCACCTATGTGGGGGCCCGTCCCGGACGGATCGTTCGGGCGTTGATCGAGTCCGAGACCATGAACCCCGTGTTCCTCCTCGACGAGATGGACAAGGTCGGCGCCGACTGGCGGGGCGACGCTTCGTCCGCCCTGCTCGAGGTGCTTGACCCGGCCCAGAACCACACGTTCCGGGACCACTACCTCGAGCTCGACGTCGATCTCTCCAAGGTGTTGTTCGTCGCGACCGCCAACGTGTTGGAGACGATCCCGGCACCGCTGCTGGACCGCACCGAGGTGATCCGCCTCGACGGATACACCGATCTCGAGAAGGTGGCGATCGCTCGCGACCACCTCCTCCCCCGCCAAATCCGCGGGGCCGGATTGGAACCGGAGGAGATCACTGTCACCGAGGACGCCCTCACCGCTGTCGTGGACCGCTACACGCGTGAAGCCGGTGTCCGATCCCTCGAACGAGAGCTGGGCAAGTTGACGCGCAAGGTGGCGACCAAGATCGCACGCGGCGACGAGAATCCGGGCGCGGCCGAGATCGGCGAAGCCGACGTCAAGGACTACTTGGGCAAGCCGAAAGTCTGGCGAGACGAGGCCAAAGACCGCACCGCCGTCCCCGGGGTGGTCACGGGTCTCGCCGTGACCGGAGCCGGTGGCGATGTGCTGTTCATCGAGGCAACGTCGATGGACGGTGATCCCGGACTCACGCTGACCGGCCAGCTCGGCGACGTGATGAAGGAGTCGGCCCGCATCGCCCTGTCCTACATCGAGTCGCACGCCGATCAGTTGGGAGTCGACCCGGCGGACCTGCAGCGGAAGTTCCACGTCCACGTGCCCGCGGGCGCCGTTCCCAAGGACGGACCATCGGCCGGGATCGGCATGGCGACCGCTCTGGCCTCACTGTTGATGGGCAGGAACGTGAAGCACACGCTCGCCATGACCGGAGAGATCACCCTGCAGGGCAACGTGCTGCCGATCGGCGGCGTCAAGCAGAAGATTCTCGCGGCCCATCGTGCCGGGCTCACGGAAGTCATCCTGCCCGCCCGCAACGAAGTCGACCTCGATGATGTTCCGGAGAGCTGCCGGGACGACATGACGTTCCATATCGTCAACAC
>CAZWDQ010000239.1:0-1866 GCA_964632475.1 uncultured Acidimicrobiaceae bacterium | reverse complement strand
AGCGAGATCGACCTCCTGACGGAGATCCGGGATGCCCTGGCGGCCGGTAGTCGGTAGTCGATACACCCGGCTTCGCCGGGCGTGCATCGTACTCCGTAACCCATAGGCCGTAGCCCCAAGACGGCGCTCTGGGTCTTGCTGGTGGCTGGCGACTGGTGGCTGGCGACTTCCGTTCTGCCAATATGGCCCTCAATCGGAGGTACACATCTTGTTGGTTGGAAGCGTTGAAGCGACTCTGCTCATCCTGCTTCTGGTCATCGTGTTCGGACCGATCATCGCGGAGCGATTCCGGATCCCCGGCCTGATCGGTCTCATCTTCGGGGGGATGCTCTTCGGTCCGTTCGTGATCGGATGGCTGGGAGCCAGCGGTTTCGTCGCCGACCTCGGAGCAATTGGCATCCTCTACCTGATGTTCCTCGCCGGGGTGAGTTTCAACCTCCGGGCGTTCTTCCAGAACCGGAACAGCGCCATCGTGTACGGATTGCTGGGCTTCATCATCCCATTCGTCCTGACGATCTGGGTGAGCATCTCGTTCCTCGAATTCGGCCTTCTGGCGGCTGCCCTGATCGGCGCCATGTGGGCATCCAACACCCTGGTGGCATATCCCGATGTGAGAGCCGCCGGTCTCCAGGACAACCCTGCTGTGAGCGCGGCAGTCTCCGCCGGGGTTGTCGCCGACCTGCTTTCGCTCACCGTGCTCGCAGTAGCGACGGCAAGTGTGGTGATCGAGGCCGACACGGGAACCGGGGCCGAGGCTACGGTCTCGAACCCTTCGGTCCCGGTCTGGCTGGCCATCCCGATCCTCCTGGCGTTCACCCTGTGGTTGCTCCCGAAGATCACGGAGTGGTTCTTCGTGGAGGTCGGCCGAACCAGGATGCAGCGGTTCGTGTTCGTCCTGGCCGGGATGGCGGCAGGAGCGTCTGTCGCTCTTCTCGGAGGAATAGAGGGGCTGATTGGCGCATTCCTCGCGGGTCTCGGAATGAACCGACTGATCCCCGGCAAGGGCCAGTTGATGCACCAGGTTGACTTCGTCGGCAACGCGATCTTCATACCAGCGTTCATGGTCTCGATCGGTCTCAGCATCAATCCTGCGCTGCTCTTCGACGTCGACACACTGTCACTTGCACTTCTCTTCACCGGTTTCGTCATCATCGGCAAATCGATAGCAGCAATCGTTACCGGTCGGATCTTTGGGTTCTCCTGGAACGAAGTGGGCCTCATGTCTTCTCTGAGCTTCGGCCAAGCAGCATCGACACTTGCAATCGCCCAGGTGGGAGTCGGACTCGGGGTGTTCGGTCAGGAAGTGGTGAATGCTGCGGTGCTGGCGATCGTCGCCACAGCCCTCGTCACGTCGTATGGGACCCGATTCTTCATCCGGATGGTTCCGCGTCCTGTTCCTCCGCCTATCTCCCTCGGCGAGACGGTGCTCGTCGATGTGAGGGCCAACGGCTCCGATCTCGGTACCTTGATGGCACTGGCGGGTGGCATCGCTCGACCCGATGACGGATTGGTCCTCCCCTACGCAGTGCCCGGCCCGGGCCGGAAGGATCTCGCGCAAGCCCGCGTCACGGAAGCAGTAGAAGCCGCAGCCGCCATCGGACATGACACCGACGGCGTCGTTCGGGTCGACGAGTCGTTCGCCGACGGAACGCTCAACTTGATTGAGGAGGACGAAGCATCGCTGGTGCTCCTTTCATGGCGAGGACCACGCTTTCCTGCCGACTACGTGCTTGGCAACGACATAGACGGCGTCGGCGAGCGATCGACTATCCCAACGATGGCCGTTCGGGTGCTTCGACCATGGAAGAGGATGATCGTCGCCACCGGCGACCACGGAGCTGATTGGAAGAGAGAGGATGCGCTTCT
>CAZWDQ010000238.1:0-1896 GCA_964632475.1 uncultured Acidimicrobiaceae bacterium | reverse complement strand
TCGTCACCGAGTCGCTGGTGGAGACTGAGGTTGTGTCCGAGGGCGTCGTTGCCAGCGACGAACCGTCGCTCACGGATGATGCCGATGTCGAACCAGCACCAATCCCTCGTGGCGAGCGCCCGGCAATCACCGCTCCTAAGGAGATCGCCGATCTTCCTGATGACCTGTCGGCAGACGATTTCGCCAAGGCGATCGAACAAACAGTGTTCGAGTTCAAGGAAGGCGACATCGTCGGTGGAACGGTCGTGAGAATCGACAAGGACGAAGTTCTCGTGGACATCGGATACAAGTCCGAGGGTGTGATCCCGCTCAAAGAGTTGTCGATTCGAAACGCAGCGAACCCCAGCGAGATTGTCACCGTGGGTGAAGATGTTGAAGCGCTCGTCCTCCAGAAAGAGGACGACGAAGGTCGTCTGGTGCTCTCCAAGAAGAGGGCCCAGTACGAACGGGCATGGGGGCGCATCGAGCGCGTCATGAACGAGGGCGGCACCGTGACCGGCCCCGTCATCGAGGTCGTCAAGGGCGGCCTCATTGTCGACATCGGCCTGCGTGGATTCCTTCCGGCGTCGCTGGTGGACCTGCGCCGTGTGCGTGACCTCCAGCCGTTCATCGGTGAGGCGATCGAGGCCAAGGTCATCGAGCTCGATAGGAATCGGAACAACGTCGTTCTGTCCCGCCGCGCGTATCTCGAAGAGGAGCAGGCCGAGCAGCGCCATGCGTTCCTCGCCGATCTGAAGCCAAGTGACGTGCGCGACGGTGTCGTGTCATCGGTGGTGAACTTTGGTGCGTTCGTTGACCTCGGTGGCATGGACGGCCTCGTCCATGTTTCCGAGCTTTCGTGGCAGCACGTGAACCACCCGGGCGAGGTTGTCAACGTCGGCGACAAGGTGACGGTTCGCGTTCTCGAGGTCGACTATGACCGAGAGCGCATCTCCCTGTCGATCCGCCAGACGACGCAGGATCCATGGGAGCAGTTCATCGAAGCTGCCGAGACCGGTGATGTGCTCGAAGGCGCAGTGACGAAGACGGTTCCGTTCGGAGCCTTCGTTTCTGTCGGTGAAGGCGTCGAGGGCCTGGTCCACGTGTCGGAAATTGCGATGCACCACGTCGAGAGTCCTGAGCTTGAACTGTCCATCGGACAGGAAGTAAAGGTAAAGGTGACTGAGGTCGATGCCGACAGACGTCGTGTAAGCCTGTCCATCAAGCAGGCTCTTCCCGAATGGGAGGAACGCTCCACGTGGAGCGAGCGCAAGCCGAGCAAACCCCGCAGAAGGGAGTTCCAGCGTGAAGACGAAGCTGAAGCACAGCCGTCGTTCAACGCGGATGCCTCACTCGAGGCCATCCTCCAGGAACTCAAGGAACGCGGTATCGGTCGCAGCTGACCAGAGAGTCCTTGACTCACTAGTCACATGTGTGCAAGGCTTGCCGCGCGCGCTCAGGGGGATCAGATCCTGCGCTCGGGCACTGAACATGAAACCATTGTTGGGGAGGGCCAGCTGATATGGGACGTAGGACGATCGTTCTCGTTATTGCAATCGTTCTTGCGGTCGTGGCGGCATTTGCCGTATGGCAGTACTTGACGA
The DNA here is from genome assembly GCA_964632475.1 of uncultured Acidimicrobiaceae bacterium. Taxonomy (GTDB): domain Bacteria; phylum Actinomycetota; class Acidimicrobiia; order Spongiisociales; family UBA5794; genus JAHEEL01. Next base: position 313 of record CAZWDQ010000238.1, on the reverse strand, counting down.
CGGTGGAAGACGACATCCGCTCGGACATTTCCGAGGTACGGGTGTATCGGGCAACTGAATTGATAGCGGCCAAGACACCGGGCGAGGAAGCCCGCCCGCTCATCGAAGAGGGTCGGGCGCTACGCGAGTCGATCGTGTTCGATGGGTCGACGATTCTCTGCGCCGGTCCTGTGGAGGGGAATGAAGGGGAGGATCCGAGCGAGTACGGTTGCCCCGAGAATCCCGGCGACCTCAACGCGCTTCTTGAGAACAGGGTCGCAGCGGGCCCGATCAGCGCAGGACAGCTGGTCACCACTGAACAGTGGGTCGAGCT
>CAZWDQ010000237.1:0-1909 GCA_964632475.1 uncultured Acidimicrobiaceae bacterium | reverse complement strand
CTTCGGCTGTTCCGTATTCGGGCCCGTAGTTATTGGCAAGATCGAAGTGAGTGATCCCTCGGTCGAAGGAGTTCAGCAGCATCTCCCGGGCCGACTCCAGCGGCGCTCTGCTGCCGAAGTTCTGCCAGAGGCCGAGAGCGATCTTTGGGAGGTTGAGACCGCTTCTTCCACAGCGCGGATATGGCATCGAGTCGTATCGCTCGGGTGAGGCCTCGTACACGGGGTGGCTCCGATCGGGTTGGAGGAACTCCACCCATTATGACCTGAGACGGCAGCGTCGGGTCCGGACTGTCAGTCGTCCTCGTCCTTGTCCTTCTCGTCATCTTCGTCCTGTGAGTCGTCCTTGGTCTGCCCGGGCGGAGAGTTGTCGTTCTTGCTTCGCTCTTCTGCCCGTTCGGATCGTGGAAGTCCGTCGGCATCGATGTCGGGTCGCGCGACCTCGCGCACCAGGGCGCCCGGAGGGCCATCCTCGCCCACGATGAAACCAAAGTGTGCTGCGAAAGCCGACACATCACGACCGTGATTCGAGACATCCAGTTCGTCGGCGTTCCCGTCGTTGTCGCGACACACATCTGATGGTGCACAGGGGTCGCCAGGGGCAGTGCGGTGGGCAGATGGAGGCGAGTCGTCGGGCGACTCGTCGGATGGAGGAGTATCGAAGACGCCACGGTCGAGAATCGACCCGACGGGTATCACCTGCTCGAGTTGTTGAGCATGCCGGTCGGCTGCGCGCATGGCCGCAAACGCGTTCACACCAACGGCCACGGTGGCGAATACCACGGCGACGACAATGATCAGTTGCTGTCGCATCCGCATCCCGGTCATTCCTCTTCCAGCGGGCCGCCATCCGGACGGCGACCTCTCCTCTGCTATCGGCTCCTCGCGGTCATCGGGTGAGGGTGGTTCACGAATAGCACGATGGGGCTAGGGCTGTGACTACTCCGAAGGGACCAGTGCCAAATCGAAGACAACGTCGACCGGCTCGGTAGAGATGAGCTCTGGCGTTCCTGTGATGCGCACGATGCTGCCTTCGTCTGGATGCGCATTGAATCCTCGGTCCCAGAAGAGGTCGACAACGCCTGCGGACTTCGTCGGATCTCGAGGCGAGGGCATCGAGAGGTAGGTCCCCACCGCTTCCCCTTCTTGGTCGATGATCTCAACTTCGAACGCGGCGACGCCTCTCGGTTCGCCGGGACCCGACAGCGTCCAGGCGATCCGGCCGAGGTGTCGGCCGAGTTCGATCTCGGTGAGCCGGAGCGTGATGCCATCTCCGATGTCGATGTCGATGTCGGTGGCATCGGTAGTTATGAAAGGCGTGCCGGTGAACGGGACGTCGACCGAACCTGTTCGTTCATCTGGATCCCATCGCTCTGTCATGCGGACAGTGTCACCATCGCTCGGCGGCTCGGCGAATTCGACGCCGATCACGCCCGTATGCAGCCAGTCGTACACGAGACGGGTGGCGCCGGTGACGGTGCCGCCGACACTTTCGATCTGCCATCGGCCACCGAGTGGAACCGGCGTTGTCTTCGGATCGGTCTCACGGCTTGTGGCTGTCGCAAAGGACACGATGAACCCGGTGTCTCCCATGACAGTGGCAACCGGCTTCATGGCGATCGAACCACTGACCTCCGAGAATCCATCCGGGAAGGAGATTGTCGGCTCTGGTGTCGGATCGGTTGCTGCTGCAACGGTGTCCCCGAAGGCTCCTGTGGGAGTGTCGTCGGGCGTGGCCCAGAGGCCGAAGATGAGCGACAGGCCGATGACACCGACGCTGCCCGCGATGAGACCCAGAACCGCAGATCCCCATCCACTCGGCTCTGATTCGTCGTCGAGGGGGGATTGGAGCAGGGTCTCGAAGTCCGGGCCACTCATTGGTCGGCTCCGTTGAAGACCGTCAGGTCACCTT
>CAZWDQ010000236.1:0-1913 GCA_964632475.1 uncultured Acidimicrobiaceae bacterium | reverse complement strand
GATCTACTGCTTCAGCCCCCATAGGGCCCTTCTTCCCTATTCGTTCTAACCGATCGTTGCTGTACAACGATTCTGATCTGGCACCTTGTGAGCGAATTCACATTCGACACCGTCGTTCCTAAGATCCTCTTGAACGACGGAGGCGACCTCAGATGCAGCGCGCGGGCATCAGCGACGAGCAACCCACGACCCGCTCTTGGGACGGCCGTCAGGTCCGCTCGTGACCGATTCCGACCTCACCCCGGAGACAGAGTCCGAACCCGAGGGGCCCTCCGACGAAGGGAGTCATCGCGATTGGGTCATCGGCCTGATCGCCATCGTCTTGCTCATCGTCGGACCGATCGTGATCTTCACCGGTGTTAGCTCGTCGGTCAACGCTGCCAACGCCGACAACCCGTGGGCGAACGTGCCAACGCGAGCGCCGCACGTTGACCACACCGATCTCATGCCTGGTCCCTACGAGACCGGGCCGGAAGTCACCGAGGCCTGCCTCGAATGCCACGCCGATGCCGGCGAGGACATGCTCCACACCGAACACTGGTTGTGGGCGAACCCGCCCGTTGAACTGCCAGGTCGGGACGAACCCGTCGTAACTGGCAAGGCCAACACACTCAACAACTTCTGTCTCGGTATTCAGGGCAACGAGCCCCAGTGCACCTCGTGCCACGCCGGATACGGCTGGGAAGACGACACGTTCGACTTCACCAACGAGTCCAACATCGACTGCCTGGCATGCCACGACAACTCTGGCCAGTACGCCAAGGCCGATTCGGGCTATCCGGCGGAGGCCAGTGACCTGACCGTGGCGGCTCAGAGCGTCGCCACGCCGACGCGAGACAACTGCGGGAACTGCCACTTCGACGGAGGCGGCGGCAACGGCGTCAAGCACGGCGACCTGGACGACACTATGCGGCATCCCGACGAGACCATCGACTACCACATGGGTGTCCTCGATTTCCAGTGTGTCGACTGTCATCAGGCCACCGACCATGAGATTCCCGGCACCATGACCTCGGTGAAATTGGTCGACGACAATCCCGTCGCTTGCACGGATTGCCACGACTCGATGCCACACGAAGACGAACGCCTCGACAGCCACACCGATCGTGTGGCCTGCGAGACCTGCCACATCCCCCTCTACGCCGTGAAGGATCCGACGAAGATCTGGTGGGATTGGTCGACGGCCGGCCAGGACGGCGTCTCCGATGATCCGCACGAGTATCTGAAGATCAAGGGGAGTTTCGTCTACGACGAGCAGGTGATCCCCGAGTACTTCTGGTTCGACGGCACGGCCGAGCGTTACCTCTTGGGCGATCCGATTGATCCGGATGGTGTCACCGCTCTCAACGACCCGAACGGCGGTATCGACGATCCGGTGTCGAAGATCTACCCCTTCAAGATCCACCGGGCCAACCAGCCGTATGACGCGGTGTACAACTACTTCCTCCAGCCGAACCTCGTCGGAGAAGAGGGCTACTGGACGATCTTCGACTGGGACATCGCCTTGGCAAACGGGGCTCGCGACACCGACATGGAGTTCAGTGGCGAATACGGATTCGCGCTCAGCGACATGTACTGGCCGCTCGAGCATCAGGTCATGCCGGCGAATCAAGCATTGCAGTGCACTGCGTGTCACTCCGTCGACGGACGGCTCGACTGGACAGCCCTCGGATACGACGGCGATCCCATGGACACCGCCGGTCGACGCACGGTTGGTGGGAGCGACGGATGAGACGTCCCCGTACCGCCACGATGGTCGGCATCGCTGCATTGTTCGCATCGACGTTCATGCTCGCCGGGGTGGACTCGTCGGTCGCCTCCACGAGCACCGGAATCGTGATCGCTCCAGGTGGCGGCCAGATTCCCCCCGACGAGGTGCAGGATCTCGTCAACCCACCCCCGCCGGAGGGACC
>CAZWDQ010000235.1:0-1921 GCA_964632475.1 uncultured Acidimicrobiaceae bacterium | reverse complement strand
AACGGGGACGAGATCATGATGCGGGTGGCCGACCGAGGCCCGACGGTCGGGGAACCCGTCGAGATCTGGACCCGCCGATTCCACGTCTTCGATCGTTCTGGACGTGCGGTCGCCCACGTTTCCTAGCCCGTCTCAAGGCGTCCCTGAGCTGCTCGCGGAGCCCATGTATGGCCTGGATGCCGAGTCCTGGTGGAACCTCGTGCCACGGAACTCCGGGCCACAAGAGGAGGACTGTCTTCTCGCCGCCTCGATTGCGGACGGATGTCCTACGGACGGGTGCTCGGTGGGAGGTTCTGATCCGGCGCGGGACGGACGTTGTGCACCTTGTCGCCGAGCAGGTGCTCGCCGTCCTCCGTCCAGACGGTGCAGCTGTTGTAGTGGTTTCTCGGGGAGGCCTGGTACCAGCGTCCCGGTTGCAGCTTGTTCTTCACCGGCTCGCTGCTGGCCAGAATATGTTCGTAGTAGTCGACCTCGAGGGGGTGCGACACCCACACCCACGTGTTCCCGCCGTTCAGCTTGCCCTGCGGTGGCGAAGTGGGAGCCAGTTCACCGATCGTCCCCGAAGCCATGTCGAGGAAGGCTTCGGTGAGGTGCTGTTCGGCAACGGGTTGCGCCTCCGCGGAGACCGGAGGATCACTCGGTGATGGAGCAGGTGGCGCCGGCACTGGCGATGGCTTGGCCTTCTCATCACTGGGCGCGTCGATGCCTCCGACAAATTCGAGGGCTCTGTATTCCGGCGATGTCGAGTCGGATGGCCATTGCTTCAGCCCTTCGGCACGGGCTGTGTCGTGCAACGCATCGGGTCTTGACCAACCCATCCGCCTCCGCACCAAATAGCCGATGAGCAGGGCCAAGGTCAGACCCCCCGACATGAGGGCGACCACAAGCGCGAGCCACGGATGCGCCGTGGCGAGCCTGGATTCACCGTTGGTGTCCGCCGCCGCCTCGTCGGATTCCTCACCCCCTATTGCAGCCGCAGTTTTGTCGTCCTCCTCTGCCGTTGTGCTGGACGTTGCCGTGGTCTCAGGTACGGCCGTCTGCTGTGCTGCGCCACTGATGGTGATCGCCCCAAGCGAGACCGGCGGGGGAGCGTCTCCGGTGACGACGACTGTCCCGCTGACCGGAATGGTCTCAACAGGTGTGACTTCACCGGGCAGGAAGTGCTCCAGAGCGCCGTCGACGAAGATCGGGGTTCCGTTGGGGTAGCGGTCGTACTTGGTTTCCTCGTCGTCATCTCCGTCATGTGTGCAGAGTCCGCCGTAGTAGACGATGATCTCGTGCTCGCCTTCGGCGGCGTAGGCCGTGTTCAGGAGCATCGGTAGGGACTCGTCGCCACATCCGGAGTGTCCCGTCACGTCCGCCCCGGAGAAGCCTTGATCGTTGTAGTTCCAATCCGGGCGGAACACCATGTACCGCACGTTTAGCCAGTACTCGTCGCTGTGGTTGATGTCGATCCGCCACGTCTCGTCCTCGAACGGCGGGATGGGCACGCCCTCGGCGGCGGCCGGTGACGGGCTGAGAGACATCAACGCGATCAAGACGAATGTCCCCAGGGCGACTCCGAATACTGTTCGCCCCGTCACCCAATCACTGCCGTGCATGCTCAATGGGACCCCGTCACGTTCGACAGTCGCCACAAGCTCTGAAGAGCGACCCGCTGACGACCCGAACTGCGCTCAGCTGCCGTCCACAGGATGCAGCGACGCTCGCTGCGCTGTACAGAGGACTACGGCCCTTCATCTGTCCGGCGATCACAGCGATTGATCGACGGGCCGAAGAGGGAGCGGCCACGAATTCGGCCGCGCAGGGCACGTGGGCTCCTCTCACGGGGCGCTGATCACCTACGACCCTATCGGCATGTTCCACCTCAAGGGTGTGCCGGGCGAGTGGACGCTCTACGAGGTGGCTTGACGCCGAGTCG
>CAZWDQ010000234.1:0-1954 GCA_964632475.1 uncultured Acidimicrobiaceae bacterium | reverse complement strand
CCCTCGTTGCCTTCTTCACCATCCAGTTCGCCACGGTGAGCACGTTCGTGATCGGCAGCACCGCCGACGCCGTGCTCGCCGAGAGCGTCGTCACGTCGGTCGGCTCGATCATTCAGCCGGCGGTACCGGCCGCTGCCGTCGACGAGATTCGGGCGGTCCCGGGCGTCGACGTTGCCGCCCCCGTGTACGCCGTCAGCACGGCTGTGAACGACACGATCACACAGGTCGGCGCAGTTGGAGGCGGTGACATCGGCGCCGTGTACGACGCTGCGGTGACCGAGGGCAGCCTCGATGGTCTCTCGTCGACCACGGTCGCCGTGCATCGAGGCTTCGCCGATGAAGTCGGGGTTGGCCTCGGTGGTGTGGTGTCGGTGCGCACGCCCGTCGGCCCCGCGGATTTCGAGGTCGCTGCCATCTACGACAACCTCCTGCCGTGGTTTGAGTCGCCGAAGCTGCTCTTCACGCCGGAGACGTTGTTCGCTGGCGGAGTCCCGGACCTGGCTCAATACGTGCTGATTTCCGGCGACGCCACCACCGATGAGCTTGCTGGGGCGATTGCAGATGCACCGACGATCGAGGCCGTCACAAAGGCTGAGTTCCTCGATTCGATCGGCAACGTGTTCGCTGAATTCCTCAATCTCATCTACGCACTCCTCGCGATCTCCGTGGTGATCGCTCTGGTCGGCATCGCGAACACGGTCACACTGTCGATCAACGAGCGGCGGGGCGAGATCGCCACCGTCAAGGCTGTCGGTAGCACCGGTCGACAGGTGTTCACCGGTCTGGTGACCGAGTTCACGTTGGTGGCGGTCGTCGGAGTGGTCGGCGGCACGGTCCTTGCCATCGGCGGTTCGATCGCCCTCTTCCGCGGTATCGGGGCCGGCATCGACTTTCCCACGATCCCGGTCGGGACCATGGGGGTGCTGATGCTGGCCGGCATCACTGCCGGATCGGCCGCGTCGTGGTGGCCGGCAGCCCGGGCCGCGCACGCTCCCCTCCTCGAAGCCCTCCAGCGCGAATCCGACTAGTCATACCTGCCCAGGGTCAGAGGCTGTCGCCGTCGGACTCGAAATGGATGCGCGCCGCTTCGGAAGTGATCGGTGCGATGAAATCCCGCAGCACGGCCACATGGGCCGGGTGGTCGTGGTACGCGAGGTACGAGTTGGCGTCGTCGAGGATGGCGACGACGGCGTAGCCCCATGCACCGTCGGCGATACCGGCGTCGGGGCCGCAGCGGATCCTACGAAGAACGTTGATCTGATCCGGAGGTGTGCTGAGAGTCCTAGCCGCAGCCTCAATTACCCACGTATTGGCGAATCCGAGGACCGCCGGCCCGTCCGGGACACGCATGAGGTCGGTGGCCTCGATCGATCGGTTGACTTCAGCGTCACCGTTGGGTGGTGATACGCTGGCCGGATGGTCGATTCCGATGAGCCAGAGATCGCAGCTGAAATAGGTCCGGCGGCTTCCGAGGTGGCTCAGCCACTCCTTCAGGCACGCGGCCTTGGCCGCGACTACGGGGGCGTTGTGGCACTGGAGTCGCTCGACCTCGAGGTGGCCGAAGGGGAGGCGGTAGCGTTCGTCGGCCAAAATGGGTCCGGCAAGACGACAGCGCTGTCGTTGATCGCCGGCAGACTCGAGCCGACCCGAGGCACCGTCCGGGTCGCCGGAATCGATGTCCACCAGCGGGGAGGATCGGACACCGTTCGATCGTTGGTCTCGTACATCCCGGATGCGCCCGCGCTCTACACCGACCTCACCGTCTCCGATCATCTGCAGCTCGTTGGGTTGGCCTACGGAGTCGAGGAACTGGACGAGCGAACCGACCTCCTTCTCGAGCGATTCGGGCTGGTCTCGCGGCGACACCTGATGCCCCGCGAGCTATCCCGCGGCCTGCGTCAGAAGACCCAACTCGCGTGCGCCCTGCTCCGTCCATTCGCCGTGCTGCTCCTCG
>CAZWDQ010000233.1:0-1957 GCA_964632475.1 uncultured Acidimicrobiaceae bacterium | reverse complement strand
CACTCGGTGGCGTCGTCTCAGCCGATCAGTTGACGGGAAGACAGTTGGGCGTAGACGCCGCCTGCGTCCATGAGCTCGTCGTGGGTCCCCTCCTCCACGATTCGCCCTTCCACAAGAACGATGATGCGGTCGGCCTCCCTTACCGTGCTGAGCCGATGGGCGATGACCAGCGTCGTTCGTCCGACCATCAGACGCTGGAGGGCATCTTGCACCAGCGCCTCGGTCTCGGCGTCGAGGGAACTCGTGGCTTCGTCGAGGATGAGGATGCGGGGGTCGGCGAGCAGCGCCCTGGCGATCGCCACCCGCTGGCGCTGACCACCCGACAACTGGATCCCCCGCTCACCGATGATCGTGTCATAGGCGTCGGGGAACGCCGTGATGAAGTCGTGGGCGTTGGCGGCGGTTGCGGCCTCGACGAGTTCTCCATCGGTGGCGTCGGCCTTGGCGACGCGCAGGTTCTCGCCGATCGTCCCCGAGAACAGCTGCACCTCCTGGGGCACGGCGGCCATCCGGGAGCGGAGATCATCGAGGTTCTGCAGGCGAACGTCTACGTCGTCGATCAGCACCCGGCCGGCGATCGGATCGTAGAAGCGGACGATCAATTGTGTCAGCGTCGACTTCCCCGACCCCGACGGTCCGACCAGTGCCACCACCTCGCCGGGTTGGACGGTGAGGTCGATGTCGCGCAGCACTTCCACCTCGCGGCCGGCGTAGTCGAAGTCCACCGATTCGAAGCGCAACGACCCCTCCTGCTGCGCCGGCACGACTGGATCGGCGGGGTCGTGAACCTCGATCGGTTCTCCGAGCAGCTCGAAGATGCGCCGGGACGCTCCGAGGGCCTCCTGAAGCTGGGAGTAGAGCCCGGTGAACGCACCGATGGCACCTGCAACGGTGAGGGTGTAGAGGAGGAACGACACGAGGTCCCCGGCAGTCATCGACCCGGAGAGCACGAGCCTGCCGCCCACCCAAAGCACCAGGGCCAGGGTCCCGAAGGCCACGAAGGTCACACCCGGGATGAAGAGGGCACGAAGTCGAATCCTGCGGAGCGCCACCTCGTATGAACGCTGGATGGCGTCGTCGTAGCGCTTCGACGCGTCCGCTTCGGCCGTGAACCACTTGACGACCCTGATGCCTGAGATGGACTCCTCTGCGTAGGCATTCGCTCGGGCGATCTGGTCCTGGAAGCCTGCAGAAACCCTGCTGAGGCGCCGACCGAAGAACGCCGCGGCAACGACCGCGATCGGCAGGAAGCCGAGCACGGTCAACGAGAGGCGCGGGCTCAGCACGATCATCAGGGTGACACCACCAATGAGCGTGATCGATTGCGAAAGCGCCTGGGCAACCGACGTGGAGACGGTGGCCTGGATCACCGACGCGTCGGACGTGAGCCGACTGGTGACCTCGCCGGTACGGGTCCTATCGAAGAAGGTGATGGGGAGCCGAACGATCCGGGTGTAGACCGTCTTCCGCAAGTCGGCGACGGCGCCTTCACCAACGACACCGAGGGCGTAGACCCGGACGTAGCTGAAGACGGCTTGGATGAAGAACACGGCGAGCAGGAGGAGGGCGATCCGGTTGAGGCCCTCGATGGTCCCCTCTTCCCCGATGGCGACGTCTACGAGCCGTCCCATCACGAGGGGGAACACCAGCCCGAGCGACGAAGCGATCCCGACCCCGAGGATTCCGGCCACCAGCCAGCCGGTGTTGGGTTTGACCAGTCGGAACAGGCCCGCGAGTTGTCCCAACTGGTCGCGCCACGGCAAGTCGGACCGTTCTCCCGCGTCGGCGGCGAACCCTTTGCGTCGGCTCATCGGTCTCATCGGTCGATGGTATGTCTCGCAACGGCCATATCAGGCCGGTGCGAGACGGCCTGGTTGCCGGGGAATAGCCGCGGCGCCCATAACCGGTGCGATGTCAGGGGGTCATCGCAACGCAGCGGCGATTGCGGGTTGATTTG
>CAZWDQ010000232.1:0-2048 GCA_964632475.1 uncultured Acidimicrobiaceae bacterium | reverse complement strand
GCCTTCACACGGCAGAGGTCGGCGGTTCGATCCCGCCAGCGCCCACGGCCGGGATCCCTTGTGGGACAAGGGACTCCGGCGAGTGCCGACGCCGTTGCCTCGGACCCTCAATGCTCCCAGGACGCGCATAGGACGCGTTTTGGTCGCGATTCCTCGACTCCGTGGCTCAGCGACGCGATGCGGTGGTCGTCCTGGAGGCGAACGCGTAGCGGGTGAGCTTCGTGGCTAGGGACGAGGCATCCAACCCGACTCGGGTATCCAGACGGCGTCCTTCGTCTGACCTGTGAGCGCAGGATCCGCGAACGTGAACACCTGCTCAAGCAGCTCGGCGAACACGGACGAGACGCGATCTTCCAATCCCTGCCGTTGCAGCCACCGCTCCCAGCGTTCTTGTGCCAGTGTGGGGTATCCCTCCAGGACCTTTCGGAGCGGTTGAAGTGTCACTTGCCGGTAGGTAGCGACCGCATCGAGCGCCTCGGCCATCTCACTCCCATCCACCGAGTTCGATGACGACAGCAGAACCACGTCGGCGAAGTCCCGCCACCGTGTGGAAGCAACACCTCGGGCGACGGCGGTGACCAGCTTCTCGGCAAACACCATCGGCAACGGATACCCGATCACCCGGATGGATGGCTGGCCGTCCAGCACCGATGGCACTTCTATCTCGATCGGCTCCGGCCACACCGGATCGCCGACATTCACGTCCACCTTCAGCTTGACCACGGCTGTGTGCAGACGGGCATTCATCGAGGTCCGCACTCCTGCGTAGTCTCCGCCCTCTCGGATCACCTCCGCGGTCAGGGTCGACGTGTCGTACTCCACGCCGTCGCGGTAGGGGAGAGACGCCACCTCGATCACGATCGACTTGACGATGTCGGCGTCGTTGGCGAGATGGAGCGCTTGTAGATCGACATCACGGGTGAGTCGCCGTTCGGTGAACGCTGCTATCAGCATTCCACCCTTCAAGACGAGATTGGAGGCGTGCGCCGAGAGGCCCAACCGAGCCAGGAATCCCTCCAGCGCGTAGATCGTCATCAACTCGTCGGTCGGGCGCCCGGCACTGCGAGCGGTGCGCTGCAGCGCTAGGTAGCGTCGTCTCGCCAGATCAGGATCGGTCATCAGCGGTCAGAGTAGGACCTGGAGGTCCTGGTGCAGGGCGGATCGCGCCTTCGGGAACGACTCCGCCATCCGGAGCAGTGTCGACGGTTGCGATCCGGGACGTCGCAACCATGCTCGCAACGCCTCGCGACCAAGCTCGTCACCCTCGAGGTGCCGCATGCGGTAGGCGTCACAAATCGAACGCTCCGATGAGTAGATCCCCAGGGAGAGGCCGTCGCCGACATCGAGGGCGTCGCGGCCTAGCTCGAACGTATCGAGGGAGAACGCATGCCAGCGCACGGGAGCTGCCACTTGCGGTCGTCGAACGTTGCGGGGGAGAGCCAAGTCGATCGCAGGGGGGATGAGGTCGACGAGTCCGTGGTGGGCGAGCGCGGACCCCAGACAGAGGGTGGCACGCGTGGTCGCTGCCGCCACTTCCACCAGATCTATGTCTGCCGGCTGTGCGTTTGCTCGGCGATAGGCACCGTGCCCGATGCGCTCCACGATTCCGTCCTCCAGGAGCCGCCGAAGACGGCGGTCGGAAACCCCCGCGTTGTGAGCGTGAGACCGGCGAAACACGGAAGGCAACTCGGTGGGGAGTATGTTGTTACGAAGTGCCGGTGACATGTCTGACCTTTCAGGGAGCAGAGCTTCAACCGCAGGTAATTGTACACACATAGAGGCTGTGTGTATACACAAACCTGCGGTTCAGGGACGGCGACACACGACGGCCCTCAGCGCGTCCGAGCCTAAAGACCCATGTGGCGCACGGAATCCACCTCTCTCGTCTGCCGGGATCGTGATTCGATTTGTGCTTCGAGCCGTTCGGCCGCGGCTTGGTCTGCGCCTGCGTAGAGGTGACCGTAGACGTCGAGGACAGTCTGCACTGAGGTGTGGCCGAGGCGATCGGCGATGACCTTGGGGTGTTCGCCTTGGGCGATCAGCAGCGC
>CAZWDQ010000231.1:0-2056 GCA_964632475.1 uncultured Acidimicrobiaceae bacterium | reverse complement strand
ACCCCGGTTCGATCGCATGCCTGCCAGACCCGGGTGAGCAGATCTGGCAAACCGGGATCCCGTCTGGACTACCAGGATCTGCTGGTCACGCCACCAAGTAGTACGGATGCCAGGATCCCGAGCGGGAGCGTCGCTGCATAGGACAACTCCATGCCGATGTTGCCGAAGAACAGCATCATGAGCCAGGTGGCGGGAAACGTGAACAACGCGAACGCCACGGCGAACACGATGAGGCCTTTCACGAAATCACCCATGGTCTCCTCCTCCGTTGTCGATGAGACTCATGCGAACCTACCAGAGTCACCCGCCCCTTCGGTGTCATATCGATGCCCACCACGCCAACTCGAGATCGCACACTCTCGGGAGATTCGGCACCGGTACGCCGTCCATCCGCTTGCCTTCGCGCGAATTGGGCCGACAGGAAAAGTGCTTCGTAGAAGGCAGCGCCGCGCGATACTTGAGCACCCGACACAAGGAGCAGCTCGTGAAGAGCAAAAGCACTGCAACATGGAACGGCGATCTGTTCAACGGATCAGGGACGGCATCGCTCGACTCAGGCGCCGCCGGTCCTCTGCCCGTTAGCTGGGCGAGCCGCACAGAGGCCGCCAAAGGAAAGACCAGTCCGGAAGAGCTGATCTCCGCCGCGCACGCGGCCTGCTACTCGATGGCCTTCAGCAACATCCTCGCCGAAGCCGGCCACGTCGCAACACAGCTCGATACGTCGGGCGTGGCGACGTTCGCCAAAACCGACGCCGGGATGCGCATCACGACGATGGCGCTCTCAGTGGTTGGCCAGGTCCCCGGCATCGATGCGGAGACCTTCGCCAAGCTCGCCGAAGATGCCAAGAACGGTTGCCCCGTCAGCAACGCACTGGTCGGCAACGTCGAAATCACACTCGAGTCGAGCCTCGTCTAACGGCTGCCGAGCCCGCATCAAGTAGCGATGGTCCGTATCGGTTTCGCAGCGAGCACCGATACGGATACATCAGGAACGCTCACAACCGCGCCCATAGGTGTCAGTTGTGAGCGTTCTATGACGTTGGCTCTGACTAGAGATCCAATCCAATGGCGGCGACCGGTGTCGTGACTGTCATCTGTGGTGGCCCGGCGACGAGCGGTCCGAATGCCGACATAGCTTCCTGCATTGCCTCGCTCTTGCCGTGGTGCTGCATCGATTCTTCGTTGGACATCAGGGCGAAGAACCAGAAGGTGTTGTCGTCGCCGCGGTGGTAGGAGTAGATCTCGACGTCTGGTTCGCTGCGTGCCGCCTCAACCATTGCGGCAAGCACGTCCTCCATTTCTTCGGCCTTGCCGTCCTGGCAGGCGAATGTACCCATCACCGACACTTTGCTCATGTTGGTTCTCCTTCGCTCTTGGGGGGGGACCCATTGGCCCGGGGGTCACAGGTCGACTTCAGAGCATACGCGACGCCTGAGCGGGTCGGGGAGGAATCGGCCACGCCGCCCGTCGGTGAGAAATCTTCCCGTCCTTTGGAGGCTGCGTGTAGCGTTGAGTGCAGCAACCGAGCGGTCGGAAGCCTCCGGCTCCGCTTCGGAACCCAGATAGAGCCGTGACGTTTGGCGACGGTCACGGTTCTATCGCGTTGGGAGAAGATCGACGGGGTGTCCAGGGAGCGTGGTCTCAACCCACAGACGGGTCTCGCCTTCGACGATCGAACACATCGAGCGAACCGCGGCAGATGCGCGGTATCCCCCGTTGCCCGCAGCCCGCACCAAACGACTGTCGATGGGCGCCCAACCCATCGGTTCAGTTCGTCGAAGCGGTGACCGCCGGTTCCTTGTCGCGGAGGTCGATCTCGATCGTGGTCATAGCCTCGATCGCGTGGGCCGCGCACAGGTAGTCGCCGTCAAGATCGACGACGGCGACTCCCTCGCAAATGCGGCAGACGAACCCCGTGGGGTGCTGTGTATTTGTGCCTTCCATGCCTGACGACATGATGGCTCAGCGCGGAGCCGTAGTACAGAAGGATTGGCGACGGTGCCGAGCTGACTAGCCCCTCGCGACGCCGCTGGAAGAACCGAAAGCTGACCGCTAG
>CAZWDQ010000230.1:0-2057 GCA_964632475.1 uncultured Acidimicrobiaceae bacterium | reverse complement strand
GGTGCAGATGATGGCCGGTGGCGCGGATCTCGAGGTTCTCCAGCACGAGCTGGAGCAGCTGGAGCAGCTCGGCATCACGGACGACGAGGAGGACGCCTAGGGATTGATCGGTCGGCCGCGGACGCATATGCAGCCCACGGCCGACCGGCCGCTCCCGCGGTCGGTGTGCTTCGCGAGACCACGAGGGGATGGAGCCCGGCGTGTCGAATTCAGGAGTCAGAAGCCCATCGGCGAACGATGGCGGTCGCCTCATCAGAGATGATGATGCCGTCATGATGGGCGCGTGGACCGAGTACCACCACGGCGGTGGCTTCGGCATAGTGCTCAGACGGCGTCGTTTCCCAGGTCGCAGCGTTGAACCAGTCAGCCGACGTGGAGAATCCCTGGGCAGCAAGGAAGGCAGGCCGGAGCGCCTCTTGTCCAGGGCAGGTGAACTCAACATGGTGAGCGAACTCGTGGGTCAGGTCATCAGTCAGGTTGGGGGCGGTCCCGGGAACACGGATTACGAGCGTCGCCGTACGCGGGTGGTACTCCGCACGATTGTCGAGCTCCCATGCTGCGCTCATGTTGATCGGCCCTATGCAATCCGCGCGAGCCGGGTGCGCTGCGAGGAAGCCGTTCCACGCCTCGACCGCGACCGCACGGAGATCTGCCGGTACCGTGGCATCGAACCGAAGCTCCGGACCGGGGTTGGGGCGGTTCAGGGCCACGACAATTGCGACAACGGCCGCCGCAACGACGGCGAGAGTGACTGCACGACGCACGGGACGAGCCTAACGACACCGGCTTCGGGCGGTCGAACCGAGTTCGATTGAACACGAGAAATAGCACGGTCGCCCAGCGACGCGATGATAGAGAAGGAGCAGGAATGAGAGATATCACGATCATGATTCCCCAGCGGGGCGGGGCGGTCCCGGAGGTCTGGGAGGCACTCGCCGCCGCCGATGTCAATGTCGAGGCCGCCGTGTCATTCTCGCGGGAGCATCACCGCGTGGTTCATGTGGTCGTCGACGATACAGTGGCCCAGCAAGCTCGCGATGTCCTAACGGCGGCCAGCCTTCTGGTTGTCGACGAGCGCGAGGTGCTCATCGTCCCGGTTGAGGATCATCCCGGGGGTCTTGCCGGGGTCGCGCGCACGGCGTACGACGCCGGAGCGGACGTGTATCTCCTCTCGATGGCGACCGGCAACCGGGCAATGCTTGGTGTTGTCAATCTGGAAGCTGCGAAGGAGGCGTTCGGGCTGTAGACGGGTTCGGAGAACCGGCCTCGGATGCGCCTGCCACTCTGATCGAGATGCACTACCCAGACTTCCGTCTCGACGGTCAGGTCGCGCTCGTTACGGGCGCGAGCAAGGGAATCGGATGGGATCTTGCCAAGGCGCTGGCCCATGCCGGCGCTTCAGTGGCGGTCGCAGCGAGAGACCAGGAATCCCTCGAGCGCCTCGCCGACGAGATCCGCTTAGCCGGCGGTGAAGCGCTTGCGGTCCGGCTCGACGTGCGAGATGTCGGGCAGATCAGCAACGCGTTCGGGTACGTGCGCGACCACTTCGGTTCTCTCGATGTGCTGGTCAACAATGCTGGCCTTGGAGCGAACCATCCCGCTGAGGACGTCAAAGAGTCCGACTGGGACGAGATGATGGACGTGAATCTGCGAGGGCTCTTCTTTGCCTGCCAGGCGGCCGGCCGCATCATGCTTGCGCAAGGTCATGGCCGGATCATCAACATGAGTTCCCAAGCGGGTGTGGTCGGCATCCGGGAACACGCGGTCTATTCCGCGAGCAAGGGCGGTGTGAACCTGCTGACGAAGGTGCTGGCTCTTGAGTGGTCGAGCCGGGGTGTGACGGTGAACGCGGTGGCGCCGACGTTCATCTACACGCCTGGGACTGCTGAACGTCTCGATCAACCGGAGTATCTCGACGGTGTTTTGAGCCGTCTGCCGATCGGCCGGGTCGGTACCACCACCGATGTCGCCGGTGCGGTGCTCTACCTAGCGTCGTCAGCGGGAGCCATGGTCTCGGGTCACGTGCTCGTCGTCGACGGAGGCTGGACCGCACAATA
>CAZWDQ010000229.1:0-2069 GCA_964632475.1 uncultured Acidimicrobiaceae bacterium | reverse complement strand
ATCACGGTGGTGCTCGCGTTCATGCCCGGCTTCCGCACGAATCTCGAGGCGTCGCTTGGTTCGATGGCGCTGCTGGCAGTGATCTACGGCTTGCTGAATGCTTTTGTTCGACCTGTACTCGATCTGCTGCTCATGCCGTTCCTCGTGCAGACCTATGGACTCGTCGTCGTGATCGTCGACGTTGTGATCTTCGGTCTGCTGGTGCTGTTCGCGGGTTCGCTCGACGCCAGCTCAGCCTGGCAGGTTCTAGTTGGGGGACTGTTGCTAGGCGTCCTGCGTGTGGCCGGGATGGGATTCCTCGGCCTTACGCCTCCGATTGTCTCTGACCAGGGTGGGAGTCGCCGCCGGTCGACTTCGCTCGGGTTCTTGCGGTTCAGCAGAATGGCGGAAGAGCGTATTCGTCTGCTTCGCGTTCGGCAGACGCTCCAGATCCACGGTATCGATGCGTTGTTTGACGGTGACGGGTCGATCGCCCGGTTCAGACGCCGTCTCCAGACCTGGCTGTGGCAGCCGGAGGTGCCTCTCGTCCGCGTGCCGCCTCCGGTGCGCTTCCGGCTCCTTCTCCAGGATCTGGGACCCACCTACGTCAAGATCGGTCAGATCATCTCAAGCCGTGCCCGAACGTTGCCCGTGGCATGGCAGGAAGAGTTGGAGAAGCTACAGAGTGAGGTCGCCTTCTTCCCCTACGAACAGGCGCGGGCGCGAATAGTGGCTGAACTCGGGGCACCTCCGGAGGAGTTGTACGCCGAGTTCGACCACACACCACTTGCGGCAGCTTCACTCGCCCAAGTTCACCGAGCCGTGTTGCACGACGGCCGGGATGTCGCAGTAAAGATTCAGCGTCCCGACATTCATGCCCAGCTCCGTTCCGACGTTCGCATGCTGGTGCGCATGTCCCAGGCAATGGAACGACGCACGCGGTGGGCCGAAGACATGGATCTGGCTGGGATCGTGCTCGAATTCGGTTCCACCCTGCTGCGGGAGCTCGACTACAAAGTTGAGGCATACAACGCTCGTCGGCTCACACAGGTCCTCGAACCCATCGAAGGAATCCGAGTGCCCGACGTCGTCTATGAGCTGTCGTCCTCTGGTGTCCTGACGCTGGAGTTCATCAATGGCGTCAAGTCAACCGATGCGGCCGCGATTGATGCGGCGGGGCTCGACCGCGAGGTACTCGCAGACAGGGTCGTTCGCGCTTCCGTGAAGATGCTGATGATCGACGGGTTCTTCCACGGCGACCCTCATCCGGGCAACGTGTTCGTGGATCTGGACAATGGCGACATGGTCATGCTCGACACGGGCATGGTTGGGGAGTTGACATTCCAGCAGCGAATCAAACTCGGAAGCCTGCTCCTCACCGTCAACAATGGCGATGTCCGCGGCCTTGCCCAGACCCTCAAGTCACTGTCGACTCCATATCGGGAGACCGACGATGCTCGGTATTTCCAGGACTTCGAACGAACGCTGACCCCCTACCTCGATCCTCCTCCGGGCCAGAAGGTCGAGGTCGTAGCGAAGGTGATGCCTCTCGGCCTCGAAATCCTGCAGCAAGCTGGCTACCGATTCGATTCTCAACTCACGCTGGCAATGAAGGCCATGGCGCAAGCCGAGGCAATCACTGGTGCCCTCGTGCCGACTTGGACTGGTTCCGAGTTCATGGAGCGGTCACTCGATGCAGCGAAGGAACTCGTCCCTGACGCTCTCACCTCCGATGTCATCAAGGACGCCGTGATACGACAGGCGAGTTTCGCGGTCAGAGAAGCCGTCGAACAGATGCCCTCGCTCCAAGAAGGGGCTCTCAAGTGGTTGACGAACATCAAGAAGGGCGGACTCAAGGTCGAGCTCGATACCAGCGATCTCGACAGGCATGTTCTGGCCCTACGCGGCGTCGCAATGATGTTCACCCTCGGCCTTATCCTCGCTGGTCTGGTGATTGGTTCGGCCCTAGCCGCAGGAATCGGTGGCCTTGAAGGAAGCGCCCTTGCGCCCGTCACCGACCTCGCCGCCGCCGTTTTCGCCATCTCGGCTGCGATCGGTGTGGTCGCGATTCTCGTCCTGTCATGGCGGTT
>CAZWDQ010000228.1:0-2075 GCA_964632475.1 uncultured Acidimicrobiaceae bacterium | reverse complement strand
CACGGCATGATCGACCGCTACTCCCTTCCCGAGATGGCGGCCGTCTGGAGTGAAGAACGCAAGCTCGCCACGTGGAAGGAGGTCGAGACCCTTGTCGTCGAGGCATGGGCCGGACTCGGCGTGGTCCCATCCGAGCTAGCCGAAGCGCTTCGCTTCGCGCCAGAAGTCGACCCGGTCGAGTGGAAGGAACGCGAGAAGGTCACGAACCACGACGTTGCAGCATTCGTCGATCTCCTCGCTGGCTCGCTCGAAACGGGGGGCGAGTGGGTCCACTTCGGACTCACCTCTTCCGATGTTCTTGACACGGCGAACGGCGTTCTCCTCCGGGATGCTGCCGACCTACTGCTCGGCCGTATCGAAACCCTCTTCACCAGCGTTCGAAGCAAAGCCGTGAAGCACCGTGACACACCGATGATCGGCCGCACCCATGGCATCTGGGCCGAGCCGACGTCGTTCGGCCTCAAGCTGGCGAATTGGGCGTTCGAGATCGAACGGGATCATCGTCGGATGACGAGCGCCAGGGACGCTGTGGCCGTGGGCAAGATCTCGGGAGCTGTGGGCACGTACGCTCACACACCACCATCGGTAGAGGCATTCGTGTGCGACCGTCTAGGGATCGAGATCGAACCGGCGTCGTCCCAGATCACGCACCGGGACCGCCAGGCTGAACTCCTCAATGCGATCGCTCTGACCGGTTCCTCACTCGAACGTTTCGCAACGGAGATTCGCCACCTCCAACGGAGCGAGGTCGGGGAAGCGAGGGAGTCGTTCGGATCGGGGCAGAAGGGTTCGTCGGCGATGCCGCACAAGCGCAATCCGATCGCTTCGGAGAACATCACAGGGATCTCCCGCCTGCTGCGCGGCTACGCCTCGGTCGGGATGGAGAACGTGGCGCTGTGGCACGAGCGTGACATCAGCCACTCGGCGGCCGAAAGGGTGGCGATCCCGGACGCGACCGGTCTACTCGACTTCGCACTTGCCAGGATGGCCAGGCTCGTCGATGGCCTCGTTGTCGACACCGATCGCATGTCTGAGAACCTCGAGTCGACCCGCGGCTTGGTGTACTCGCAAGCGGTACTGCTCTCTCTCGCAGAACGGGGCCACAGCCGTGACGCCGCCTACCGGATCGTGCAGAACAACGCCATGGCCACATGGGACGAGGGCGGCACACTCCGGGACCGCTTGTCGGCCGACCCCGAGTGCGACCTCACCGACGACGAACTGGCCGCCTGCTTCTCAACAGACCGCTTCCTCCGAAACACCGACGTCGTATTCGACCGCCTGGAAGCGCTGAACCTCTGATCAGAACGGTCGCGGTGGGCGCCTCCAACGCCGACTCAGTACCCAGTAGTGGGGAACCCTCGCAGAATCGTTGACAGGTTGTAGGCGGTTTGGGACCTTCATCTCGGGACGGACCTGATCGATGAGTGTCGGACCGAAGTAGAAGCCATCCCCATCGAGCTTGAGAGCGCGTCCGTCGACGACCACACGTGCACCCGCCTCGGCGCTGGCTGCGACGTAGCCGGCGACCCGTTCACAATGCTCCCTGGTGATGCGCGGTCCCATATCGGTGGACGAATCGTCTCCCCGGCCAACCACCAGTGCCTCCGATCCCGATCGGGCCGATCGAGCCGCAACCGTCGTGTGACATCATGTGGCCGTGGCGTCCCCCTCTCACAACTCATGACCGACACCGAATCCGTCGGTGCCGTTGACAGCTCATTGGACGAGTTCCAAACAGGACGGGTCGCGACCATCGCCGGCGGTCACGCCGTTCATGACACCTACACGGCGTTCCTCCCTCCGCTCCTGCCCCACTTCGTAGAGACGATGTCACTGTCCAACGCGGCCGCCGGTTCTCTGGCAGCATTCCTCCAGATCCCGTCTCTGTTCCAACCGGTGGTCGGGCACCTCGCCGACCGAACCACGCTGCGCTGGATTGTCATCCTCGGCCCGGGAGTCACCGGAACGGTGATGAGTTTCCTGGGGTGGGCACCCGGCTATTTCGCCTTGGCCCTGATGCTCCTCGTCGCCGGCGTGAGCGTGGCGGCATTCCACGCGACGGCGCCGGTCGC
>CAZWDQ010000227.1:0-2089 GCA_964632475.1 uncultured Acidimicrobiaceae bacterium | reverse complement strand
TCGTGACCCTCGGGCTCGGGATCGGGATGTGGGTGACCGTGTGGTCGGTCATCGACTCCGTGCTGATCAATCCCCTGCCCTACCCCGACGCCGATCGCCTTGTGGAGATCAGATCAACTGAGCCGGAACGCAGTCAAATCGGTTACCCCATGCCGGCGCTCGATTTTCTCGACCTCGAGGAGAGGCAGACGTCCTTCGACTCCATGGCAGCGGTCTTCCGCGAGAATCTCAACCTGACCGGAGACTCGTCCCCCGAAAGAGTTTCGGGAGCCTGGGTGACGGCCCGATTCTTCGATGTTATGGGAATCCCTCCCGAGAGCGGGCGCTCGTTCACGGTCGATGACGACACACCCGGCCACGATCGCGTTGCCGTCATTTCCGACGGACTTCGGCACCACCGGTTCAGCGCATCGACGACGGTGATCGGTGAGACCGTCATCGTCAACGGCCTCCCGCACGTGATCGTCGGCGTCGCACCCGCCGGCTTCGCCTTCCCGAACGACACCGAAATCTGGCTTCCCATGGCCATCGACCCGGGGACCGAGGATCGCAACCACGGGCGAGTGATCGCCTACGGTCGGATCCGTCCGGGCGTGTCGATCACCAATGCCCGGGTTGATCTTGAACACATCGCCGAACAACTCCGGCAAGAACACCCGGATACCAACAGCGGAGAAAGCGTCGGCGTCCAAGCATTAAGGGACCAGATTGTCGGCGACGTCAGTTCCTCCCTCCTCGTCCTGCTCGGCGCGGTCGGGTGCGTCCTCCTCATCGCCACCGCAAACGTAGCGATCCTGCTTTCGGTTCGAACCGCGGCGCGGCAACGCGAGCTCGCAGTGCGTCAGGCTCTCGGCGCCAGTCGTTCGCAGTTGGTTCGCCTGGTGATGGTGGAAGGCGTCCTCCTGGCCCTCGGTGGAGGAGCCGTCGGCGTTGTCTTCGCGCACTGGGGCACGCGGCTGATGAGCTCTCGCTTTGCCGATCTGATCCCGCGGACCGAAACGCTCGGGATCGACGCAGGGGTGCTCGCAGTCGCGGTCCTGCTCTCCGTCGCCGTCGGGCTCCTTGTCGGTCTTCAACCCGCCATGCGTTCAAAGGACACCGAGATCATGGCGCGCCTTCGCTCGGCCGATCGCAGTGTCGTCGGCGGCTCGTCACGAATCGGCACGGCAATGGTGGTGGCCGAGATCGCTCTTTCGGTGGTGTTGCTCGTCGGGGCCGTCCTCCTGACCCGGACCTTCATCAATCTCCTGAGCGTCGATCCCGGTTTTGAAAGCGACCGGGTCTTGACCGCAGAGGTTGCACTCACCGGTGAGCGCTATGCCGGGGTGGAGGACCGCATCGAGTTCTATCGCCGGGTGCTCGACGAAATCGGGTCGACCCCAAATGTCGAGGCAGTCGGAACGGTGTACCCGCTTCCCCTCTTCGCACGCCGCATTTCGACCCGGTCCTATGTCGAAGGCGCCCCGGTCCCCGAATCCGAGGCGCAACGACCGATCGTGGATCTCCGGTTCGTCAGCCCCGGTTATCTGGATGCGGTCGGGCTTCACCTCGAGGCCGGTCGGTTCATCGAGGATTACGACACCTCGTCCTCGCCCGATGTCGTGGTCGTAAACGAGAGTTTCGTACGCCAACTGGTGCCCCAGGGGGAGCCCGTCGGACGCCGAACCACCGGATGGGATCCGGACGACCCGGAGGCCGAGTGGCAGACGATCGTAGGAGTGGTCAAGAACGTGCGGCACATTGATTTGGCCGACGATGCCGGTCCGGAGATGTATATCCCGGTCGCTCAAGAGGGATTCGAATGGGCCACGATCGTCGTCCGCGCCAAAACGGGCTCCGCAACCGCCCTGGCCAACCCCATCCGAGACGTGATCGCGCGCATCGATCCCGAGCTGCCGGTCTTCAACATCCAAACCATGGATGAAGTGGTGGTCGACTCCCTGGAGAGGAAGAACTTCATCACCGCTCTGCTGGTCCTCTTCGCGTCAGTCGGTCTCGCACTCACCGGGGTCGGTGTCTTCAGCGTC
This sequence comes from uncultured Acidimicrobiaceae bacterium, assembly GCA_964632475.1. Taxonomy (GTDB): domain Bacteria; phylum Actinomycetota; class Acidimicrobiia; order Spongiisociales; family UBA5794; genus JAHEEL01. The sequence goes on along the minus strand of CAZWDQ010000227.1, from coordinate 62 downwards.
GTCAGCTACTCGGTGGGACAGCGGATTCACGAGGTGGCGGTGCGGATGGCCGTCGGGGGATC
>CAZWDQ010000226.1:0-2090 GCA_964632475.1 uncultured Acidimicrobiaceae bacterium | reverse complement strand
GACCGGACGAGCTTGACCTGCCCGATGCGGCGGTTGATCGCGTCGCCGGTGAATCCACCGACGGCCATTGTGACGGAGAAGGCACCGTAGGCGAGGGAGGCAACGGCGGTGGTTGCTCCGAGATCGGAGGTTGGGCATGAAGCCCGAGAGGACGCCGAAGGCGGCGATCAGGGGACCTGGGAAGGGACTGTCGACCGGGCCCATTTTAGGGATCACTAACCTGCCGATACTGGCTAGGTGTCCGCGATGGAGATCATCAACTCGTGCAACACGACGTCGCTCGACGACACATTTGACAGGGTGACCTGACGTGAGGCCTCGCATGGCGATCTCGACGGAATTCGAACGGCGGGACCCCGCATGACCACGACCCGGCTGGCGTCTCCGAGACTCAGACTCGCCTTGCTCTTCTACGCGACGATCTTCTTCGTAGGGATCATGCTTTCGTCGGTAGGACCGGTGCTCCCCGAGTTGAGGGATCGGACGGGATCGACGCTCGGAGCAATCGGGATCCTGTTCACTGCCAACTCGCTGGGATACATCCTTGGATCGCTCATCGCCGGTCGCAGCTTTGGTCGCCTCCCCGGCAACTACCTCCTCGCTGCGGCTCTCGTCTGGACCGCTGCGGTCGCCGTCTTGATCCCGCTTGTTGGAGTCGTGTGGCTCCTCGTTGTTGCCTTCGCCGCGTTCGGAATCGCTCTCGGGTTCATCGACGTCGGTACGAACACGCTCATCGTGTGGGTCTTCCGGAGTGATGTTCCTCCGTACATGAACGCACTGCACCTGTCGTTCGCCGTCGGCGCCTTCGTCTCTCCGCTCGTGATCGATCGCTTCGCCGTGGTGAACGGCGACGCAACAACCGCATACTGGCTATTCGCTGTGCTCATGCTGCCTCTTGCGTTTGCGCTCACGCGGCGCCAGAGCCCTTCGCCGCCCGAGATCGTGAGCGACACCCCCGGCGGGGAGGTGCTCCGTCGATATGCGCTCTTCCTCGGTCTCATGGCGCTGTTCTTCTTCATGCACGTGGGCTCCGAGCTTGCATACGGTGGCTGGATCTTCTCGTACGCCGACGAGATCGGCCTCGGCGACGATACGACCGGGCGGATCCTCAACTCGGTGTTCTGGGGAGGGCTTGTGATCGGTCGTCTCCTCGCCATCCCGCTGTCGATGCGCCTTTCCTCTCGAGCGATGCTCCTCGTCGACCTCGGCGGAGCCGCGGCGAGCCTCGGCCTGATCGCCCTCCTCCCCGACTGGTCACCATCGTTGTGGATCGGCACCATCGGGTTCGGTGTGTCAATCGCGTCGATGTTCGCCAGCGGAATGAACTACACCGAGGAGCGGATGCCGATCACCAGCGGCGTCACTTCGATCCTTGTCGTCGGCGCAGGACTCGGCTCGATGACCCTTCCGTGGGTCGTGGGACGAGCTTTCGACGCGAGGGGCCCCGAGATGCTCATCTACCTCGTCGCCGTCACAATTACCGGCGCCATCGTCGTGTTCGGTGCCATCGATATGCTCTCCAAACGCAGGGGATACGGCCCAGATGCCCGGTAGCCGGACGCGGTATGGCCTCGCGATCCGGAGGTCTTCAGGCGGCGTCCAAGGGTGTCCGAAGACGGATCGGCCTCAGTAGGCTGCCGTCCGAGAACGCCTCCTCGGGTTCTCGTCTCAAGCCTTGACCGTGTTGGTTTTTTCCGTCGCTGGAGGATTGGTTCTCGTCGCGGTAGTTCTGCTGTGGTGGGGTCGCCGATAGTGATCCGCAGCCGCCCACAAGCGGCGATCTGGGCGATCTCACCTGACCTTCCGTGCCGCCCATATCGGCACATGTGGGTGGCCACCACTGGAGTCGAGGCGAGGGATGCCGCAGAGCTCGCTCTGATGCTTCCCCTCTCAAAGCGTCGTCGCAGAGCGTTTCCGATGGGAAGCGTCACTCTGTGGTGGCAGCCAAGACCTTCGGGTCATGAGTCCGCTGCTCTATCCGGCTGAGCTACTGGCCCCGCGACGTCCCGAGCCACCGTACGCGCTCGCGCGGGGACCGCACCGGTCGCGGTGTCGCGGCAAGCCGACGCCTACGCGGGAATGGCAAGGTC
>CAZWDQ010000225.1:0-2110 GCA_964632475.1 uncultured Acidimicrobiaceae bacterium | reverse complement strand
CCCGCCACATCCGTCCGGCGGGACTACCGCAGGACCTGCATCTTCTCGTCGACGCAATGCGCCCGGCTCGGAACGCACCTCCGGCGGGGCGTCAGCCCCCGGCGGTCCGACGCTTCTGAAGGAGCACCTTATGTCCATCAACCTCTACGTTGGGAACCTGACGTTCAATACCACAACGGCCGACCTGGAGACCCTCTTCGCTCAGCATGGCGACGTGAAGGAAGTCCGGGTCATCAACGACCGCGATACCGGTAGATCACGAGGTTTCGGCTTCGTCGAGATGGAGTCTCAGGAAGGCGCCGACACCGCGATCTCCGCGCTCAATGGCACCAACCTCGACGGTCGGGACCTTGCCGTCAGTATCGCGAAGGAGCGTTCCCGTTGAAGGCTTCGCCGCCTCGCACCACCAGCGCAGCGCGACAGCGTTGCACCGGTTGCGGCCACCCCAACCGGGAGCACCACGGCCGTGAATCCTGCACAGTCCCCAAGTGCCTCTGCACGGAGTTCGCCCCGCCCGTAGCCCGCAGAACCACCGGTAGTCCCGCGTAGCGGGTGTTCGGCTCGGCGCGAGGGTGCAGGCCATCGTCTGGCGTCGTACAGACGTGCGGAGACTCCAAGTAGCGCCTTGAGCTTTCGTCGTTGTCTTCCGGTGGATCTGAGGAGATTCGAATCGCTGACACCGTGGCCGCTAGACATGGATGTGCCTCCGAGAACCGTTGTTCCACAACGGATGCGGAAGCCCGTGTGTCCTGTACTGCAATGTCCGCAGTGAATCGCACGCCTTCAAACATTGGCACGCAACGCGCCACCTGAGGCGCCGGTTGAGGGGTCGACCCGGAAGATCCTGACAAACCAGGTCGGAAACCGATGGGCCTGAAGCCTGAGTATCTCCTCGCTACGCCACTGGCCAAGAATCGAGGATCGTGGGGACCTGCCCACCCATATGTCAGGATATGCACTCTGACCTAACCTCCTTTGAGGTAGCTGAAGAAGGAGTTCGAATGTTGAAACTCGGAGTCATCGGAACGTCTAGCAAGAAGCACGAAAAGCGAATTCCGATCCACCCGGATCATCTCCCGCGCATTCCAGAGCCGCTGCGACGCCAGCTGGTCTTCGAGGAGGGCTACGGGGCATCCCTCGGGATAGGGGATGAGGAGATCGCTCGCCAGACCGGTGGCATTGCGACACGGCGCGAGCTGTTGACGGACCTTGGAGCGGTCATTCTTCCCAAGCCTGGGCTGGAGGATCTTGAGGTTCTCCGAGAAGGTGGCCTCCTGTGGGGCTGGCCGCACTGTGTTCAGCAGCGAGCCCTGACGCAGATCGCGATCGAGCGCAGGCACACCCTGATCGCGTTCGAGGAAATGAACGTCTGGGGGCCCGATGGGCACGCCGGACGACACACATTCTACAAGAACAACGAATTGGCCGGATACTGCGGTGTGTTGCACGCACTGCAGTTGAGAGGCATCGACGGCCACTACGGCGACCAGCGCAAGGCCATCATCATTAGCTTTGGCGCGGTGAGCCGGGGGGCTATCTACGCACTCAAGGCACGCGGGTTCAGGGATATCACGATCTGTGTCCAGCGCCCCGATCACGAGGTGCGGGAGGAAGTGCTTGATTGCAACTACGTCCGCATCCGACCGAGCACTGGGCGTGATGCACGTCAGTTGGTCGTGGAGCACGACGGCTCCGAGCGACCGTTTCTCGACCTGATTGGCGAGGCCGACATCATCGTGAACGGGATCTTCCAGAACCCTGATCAACCTCTGATGTTCGTCACCGAGGATGAGGTGTCCCACCTTAGGCCGGGGTGTCTCATCGTCGATGTCAGCTGCGACGAGGGAATGGGATTCTCCTTTGCCAAGCCGACCACGTTCGATGATCCGATGTTCAAAGTCGGACTGATCGATTACTACGCGGTGGATCACACGCCCAGCTACCTGTGGGAGAGCGCGTCCCGTTCGATTTCAGGAGCCCTGCTCACTCACCTGCCAACCGTTCTGGCCGGTCGCGAGGCCTGGCGCGAACAGGAGACGATTCGACGCGCTGTTGTGATCGACGAAGGTGTGATCCTGAAGCCGGAAATCCTGTCGTTCCAGGGGCGCCA
>CAZWDQ010000224.1:0-2116 GCA_964632475.1 uncultured Acidimicrobiaceae bacterium | reverse complement strand
CGTGTTAGCTGGGGTCGCTCGTCGAGAAGGCTGAGAGCGCCCTGCCCCCTACGCCGTCTGCGAGCTTCCTGAGGAGTGCTCCGAGTTGGGCGAGTTCGTGTTCGGTGAGGTGCGAGCCGATGTGTTCGTCGATGCCGCGAAGATGCACTCGGCCGGCTTTGCGGAAGGCTCTCTCGCCTTCAGGCGTGAGCGCGACGAGGTTGCCACGACGATCCGTGGGACATGAGCGACGCTCGATCAGGCCGTCGCGTTCCACGCGATCGACGAGCCGTGTTATTCCGCTTCTGGTGAGAGGCAGGCTGTCGGCGAGCTCTGATGGGCGCATGGCTCCGTCCTCGGCCTGGGACAACATCAAGAGAATGCCGTACCGGTCCAATGACATCCCGGTTTCGACGTCCATCTCGTCGGCCAGGATCGCGTTCACGCGTGTGACGGCGGTCATCAGCGAGCGAAAGGTTTCGGAGGCGTCGGTGGTTGTGAGATTCACGGTCATGGAACCAGCGTACAGAAAGTAGTTGCACAGCGCAATCAATCCATGTATGGTTGCGACACTCAATCATTGCCACAGCAATCATATAGGAGGCACAATGACCACGGAAACCCACCCCCTCACCCGCACGGCCGACGGAAAGCTCGTCCCCGCGTCCGGGACCTGGCAGATCGATCCCGCCCACACTTCGGTCGAGTTCGTAGCGCGCCACCTCATGGTCACCAAGGTCCGAGGGCGATTCTCCGACGTCTCCGGCACGATCGAGGTTGCCGACAATCCGCTCGATAGTACGGTTTCGGTCACCACTCAGATCGCGTCGGTTACGACGGGGGCTGCCGACCGTGATGGACATGTCGTCTCGCCCGACTTCTTCGACGTCGACAACCATCCGGAGATGACATTCGTATCGACCGGAGTGAGGTCGAACGGTGACGCCTGGACGCTCGACGGCGATCTGACCATCAAAGGCGTGACGAAGCCGATGGCGTTCGACTTTGACTTCGTGGGCGTCATCGACGACCCGTACGGCAATTCCAAGGCAGCGTTCTCGGCATCCGCGGAGATCATGCGTGAGGATTGGGGACTCACCTGGAACGTGTCCCTCGAGACGGGCGGTGTCTTGGTGTCGAAGAAGATCGCAATCGAGATCGAGATCCAAGCGGCGCTCGCGTCATAGCTGCCACACGAAACTCGGAGGCGACATGCCACGATGTGACCATTTTGCGGCGGCGACCGTCCTCGTCGCGCCGAGCGACGTCCCGGGGTGTCCGGAGTGCCTGGAGCGGGGCGATACCTGGGTTCACCTCCGGATGTGCCTGGAATGCGGCCGGGTGGGATGCTGCGACTCCTCCCCCAACCAGCACGCCCGCCGTCATCACGAGTCGGGCGACCACAACCTGATCCGCAGCATCGAACCCGGCGAGGAGTGGGCCTACTGCTACGTCCACGACCAGTACACGCGCCTCGCGGAGTCGGAGACGGCCACGTGAGCGCCGGAGTGAAGTCCTACGAGCACGACGGCTTCACCGTCGAGTACCTCCCGGAGCGTTGCATCCACGCTGCCGAGTGCGTCCGCGGGTTGCCCCTCGTGTTCGACCCGGAGCGGCGTCCGTGGATCGATCCGTCGCAGGCCGATCCCGACGCGATCGTGGAGACGATCAGGCGGTGTCCGACCGGCGCGCTCCACTACCAGTACTCCGACGGTTCACCTCAGGAGGAACCGGACGTCGACGCCACCATCGAGGTCGTCCTCTCCGGGCCACTCTACGTGCGTGGCGACGTTCGGCTTGCCGAGCCCGACGGCCAAGTAACCCACGAGACACGCGTGGCGCTGTGCCGTTGCGGCGCCTCGCAGAACAAGCCCTTCTGCGACAACTCGCACATCGCGGCAGGGTTCGACGATGCCGGCACCATCGGTGAGAGCAAACTCGCCCCGGCCGATGGCTCCGAGACTCCCGGCGTGGACATCACGCCCGCCCCCAACGGTCCCCTGCTCATGAAAGGTCGTATCGACATCATCGGGGCCGACCAACAACAGATCTTCGGTGGGCGAGGGGCGCTGTGCCGTTGCGGCGCCTCCGGCAACAAACCCTTCTGCGACGGAAGCCACCTTCGCATCGCGTTCGA
>CAZWDQ010000223.1:0-2130 GCA_964632475.1 uncultured Acidimicrobiaceae bacterium | reverse complement strand
CATCCGTGCCATGGATCGTCTTGAACCAATGAGCTCCCGAGGTTCGAGTTGTTTGAAGCGGGACTCCGGCCCCGGTACGGAACACACCGGTCTGCTCATCCACATAGGTCGTTCCCCGGTACTGCGGCGCTGCCGGAGCATCCTCAGCCTTCGATGCCTTGATTCGATCGGCGCGCTCCAGTTCGAGCGTCACGAGCTGCTTCTCGATCGATTCGATCTGATCCTCGGTGATTTCACGGAGCCCGTATGCAACCCGCACCATCCGAGCCATGTCACCGCGGTAGTCGTGTCCGAAGGATCCGAAGTGGCCGGGCACGGTGACCATGGCATTCATCGCGTCGATCGCTACCTGGAGGAAGGTGGTCATGGGCGTGTAGTCCATGTCCTCAGGGACTCCGCGACCCCTGGCCCCATCGAGCCAGTCCGGCTTCCGGACCATGAGATCGGTCGAGAGCACGGCGATCGGATCATTGTCGTGGCTGAGAACCGTCGCTCGGAGATTGTCCTGCTCTTCGACGGTCAACTCTTCGATCTCCCCCGGGTTGTCGAACACGCCGACTGAGCCTTCTGGCACGAGAGCCGATCTGCCCCCGGACATGCCATTGCGGGACCACTTCGCCAGACCGGGGAGACCGACCCACAGGGCCTTGTCGATCCCGTAGTGATCGAAGCCATCGATTCCCTGATACATGAGAACGTCTGAGCTGGCCCACGCACCAAGGCTCTCGCCGAAGACAAAGACCTTCGGCCGCTTCTCCGGGGGCCGTTCGGCGAGTCGCTGGCTCACACTCCAAAGAAGAGCTCGGAATTGGTGACGCCCGAGGGCAACCTTCTGCACCGAGAGGAACGATGGGAATCGCCCGAACTGGATGAGACACGTCGCGATGTCACCCTTGGTGAGAAACTCGGCGCTCTCGATCATCGTCTGATCGACCCATCCGGTGCCGGTCGGTGAGACGAGGAGGATGTTGGCCCGATCGAACGCTCCAGTTCGCTCGAGCTCGGCAATGGCCATCTCGGTTCGACCCATCGAGTACATGGGTTCGGAGTTGTACCCGATGAAGACCCGGATCGGAGTCTCCTTGGCCGACTCTCCGAGCACCTCTTCGATCATCTCAGGCGAGACGACATCTGTCACGAAGCGCCGCCCCTGCAAGCCCAGATCGGCGAACGGTGACGTGCTCTCCTCGCTGCCCGACACCAACGGCGACAGCGGAGGCATCGCATACGCCGGTTCGACCTTCTCGTTCGAGCGACCGATGTATCCCACACCGACGTTGTAGAGCATGACGGCTCCGCCTGCCCACATGGCGGCGTTGGCGACACCTCCGATGACACGCTTCGTTGGTCCTGGTCCGAGATAGCGCACGAGTCCGTCGCGTGAACCGACATACCCCTTGCCGAGTCCCGATCCGGCGGCATATGCGGCCCAGCCGACGCCGATTGCCATCGGGAGTTGGTTCTTCTGCTCGACCGGCCAGCGCTTGATGACCTGCTTGCGTTCCTTGAGGTTCTTGCCCGCCAGGGCCACCATCCCTGCCGTAATTGCCGCTGAGGAGAGAATGGGCCGGAGAGCGGACCCGCTGCGCGTCTTCGCGACGATCGAACCGCTGGAGTCGTAGAGCGCCCCAGAGATTGCCACTGCACTGAGCATCTGGCCGCCGCTGCGCACGCCGGACCTCCACATGCGTTCCCCCGGCGTCCTCGGGAGCATCGTCAGCCCAACACCAACGGCGCCGATCGCGCCACGAATGGCGAGCTTCATGGGAAGCCCTGCGGACGTCGGCGTGACCCGTCGCGTTCCTTGCTCGACGATCGCCGCCAGGCTGCGGGCGGTGAGGCCGGCGAGACCCATCATGATGCCCTGCTGCATCGACGTTCGGGGCATCAAGGAGGGTTCGAACGAAGATGCCATTGCCATGCCCTCGAGAGGGCCACCCGGCGACGACAGCAGGGGATTGACGAGATCTGCGACTGTGACAACGGTGCTTCTGAGTTCCATGGAACCGAGCATACCGTCCGATTACGCCAGGGGTTCAGCCCCCACGGCACCGTGACAGCGCTTGTACTTCTTCCCGGATCCGCATGGGCAGGGAGCGTTGCGCCCCACCTTCTCGCCGCTCCGAACAA
>CAZWDQ010000222.1:0-2174 GCA_964632475.1 uncultured Acidimicrobiaceae bacterium | reverse complement strand
CTGCCAGCGACGAGCACGATCCCAATTCTGTCCCCCCGGCCGAAGGACGGGGGGAAGCGGAGGAGCGAAGCGACGACGCAGGGGGCCCGTCCTACAAGTTCCACGCCGTCGAAGCCTCCCCAGCAGCTCGCGAAGTTCTGACCGAACTCCTCGGTCCCGCCAGCGTCCACTCTTCCCTTGACGACCTCCCCGAACGCTCCAACGGCGTCATCATCGCCAACGAGCTTCTCGACAATCTCCCGTGTGCTCTCGCGATCCGCTCCGGCGACGGTTGGATCGAACGCTGGGTCGGTGCCACCGATGACCGCTTCGGCTTCGTGACCGCACCCGCCCGCCCGGAGGTCGCAGCCTGGTGCGATTCCTTCGCCGGCACCGTCCCCGATGGCGGCATGGTCGAAGTACAACTCCAGGCGATGGCGTGGATCGAAACCGCTCTCAGTCACATCGACCGAGGCGCCGTCGTTGTCATCGACTACGGCGGCACCGCAGAGGAACTCGAACCGAGACGCACCCAGGGCACGCTTCGCACCTACCGCAGCCACCGCCTCGGTCCCGATCCGCTCCTCGAGCCCGGAGCGACGGATGTGACGGTCGACGTCAACTTCTCGGCAACGGTGGCAGCGGCTCAGTCCGCAGGTACCGTTGTTGAACTCCACCGCCAGGACGACTTCCTGACATCACTGGGCCTCCGCGATGAACTCCGCGGATTGCGACACCGCGAACGAGACCTCGCCCGATCGGGACAGTCGATGGAGCGCCTCGTGGTCCGCTCTGAGGCCACGGACGCTGACACCCTCCTCCGCCCGAGGGGTCTCGGCGACTTCCGTGTGATGGTTGCTCGCGCAGATTGAGGGAACCTGCACCGGGCCGGGGGTGTCCTATCGTTGATGAGCAATGACGGGGATACTGCCGTGCGCACGTTCGCCGTTGTGATCCGTGCGACTGTTCTGTTGGCCGCGGCCTGTGAGGTCCCCGCCTTCACATGTCCGTAGAGGGATCAATCGGATACGCTCAGACCATGGCCAACAACCTCAAGACCGTCGCCTTGCTTGCGCTGCTCGGGGGAGTGTTCGTTGCCGTGGGATGGTTGTTCGGTGGACAGCAGGGCGCGCTGTTCGCTCTCGGAATCGCCGCCGTGATCAACCTCGGGATCTACTGGTTCTCGGACAAGATGGCGATCGCCGCCGCCAAGGCTCGCCCGGCCGAGGAGCACGAGTTGCCTGAGGTCTACTCGATCGTGCGGTCGCTCGCTCAGCGCATGGAGATGCCGGTACCACGCATCTACTTCATCGACGCACCCCAGCCGAACGCCTTCGCCACCGGGCGCAACCCTCGTCATGCAGCGGTCGCAGTGACCCGGGGCATCGTCGAGATGATGTCCTACCAAGAACTCGAAGCGATCCTCGCCCATGAGCTCTCCCATGTGAAGAACCGTGACATCCTCATCGGATCCATCGCAGCAACGATCGGCGCCGCCATGTCGTTCTTCGCCCGCATGGCCTTCTGGGGATCGATGGGACGCCGCAACAACAACGGTGCCATCGGCGCGATCGCCGGAATTGCTGCCATCGTCATCGCCCCGCTCGTCGCTGTGATCATCCGGATGGCGATCAGTCGCGCCCGGGAGTTCGAGGCCGACCGCTCCGGTGCCATCGCCACCGGATCACCACTCGTCCTCGCCGGAGCGCTGCAGAAACTCGAACAAGGCACCGCACGCATTCCGATGGACGTCGGGGCGGCCGCGTCGACACTCTTCATCGCCGACCCCTACCGGTCGCTCTCGGCGAAGCAGCGCCAGCAGCTCAGGTTCAGCCGGATGTTCTCTACCCACCCGCCGATCCCGGAGCGCATCGAGCGTCTCGAGGAGATGGCGACGGGAATCCGCTGATGGAGCACCAGGCTCCATGTACACATGTGTTGATGGCGCGGTAACCTACGGCGTCGTTGAGGGGTGCGGTTCGCCGCGCGCCTCTGCTTGCTGGGATGCCCGAGTGGCCAAAGGGAGCAGACTGTAAATCTGCCGGCTATCGCCTACGGAGGTTCAAATCCTTCTCCCAGCACGGCGAACTAACCTTCGCGGCACTGTCGTACGAGTACGACAGTAGACAACTCAGCACTCGCCTCCTTAGCTCAGTGGTAGAGCACTTCCATGGTAAGGAAGGGGTCCCGGGTTC
>CAZWDQ010000221.1:0-2174 GCA_964632475.1 uncultured Acidimicrobiaceae bacterium | reverse complement strand
CTCTTCCTCCCCCTCAGGGGGAGGTGGCGCCCGCCAGGGCGACGGAGGGGGTCAAACCCCAAGGGTGCTCGGAGCTTCCCGCTTGAGAAACTGACAAGTTCGACGATCCTGAGAGGAACCGCTTGACCCCCCTCCCGGCCCTGACGGGCCGGACTCCCCCCTGAGGGGGGAGAAGAGAACTGTAGGTATCGCTGCTCTGAGCGCCCGACCGACGACAGCCGACCGTCGCACGGACGGGCTATTGGCTGTTCGCTGTCTGCTGTTCGCTCCGCCATCACATGCGGTCCGGGACTTCGATGCCGAGGGTGTCCAAGAGCAGCGTCAGGACTCTCAGTGTTAGGTCTACGAGGGAGAGCCATGACGCCTGGCGGGTCGGGTCTTCTTCTCGGAGGATGTGACACGCTTCGTAGAAACGGTTGAAATCGGTGGCGACCTCATAGGCGTACTCCGCGAGCACGTTCGGGGCGCGCACGTCGACGGCCCGTTCAATGACCTCGGGCAGAAGCAGGAGACGCTGAATCAGGCCACGCTCCTGGTTCACGGTGGGAGCGACGATTGGTCCCAGTGTGAGGCCTGCCTCACCCGCACGTCGCAGGATCGACTTGATCCGGACCGCCCCGTACTGCAGGTACGGACCGGTCTTCCCCTCGAACGACGTGAAACGGTCCAGATCAAAGATGTAGTTCGACGTGCGGTGGTTCGAGAGATCTCCGAACTTCAGCGCGCCGAGGCCGACCTGTCTCGCGATCTGGTCGCGCTCTTCGTCCGGATAGTCCTGGGCGATCTCCGCCTCGTCGAGTCGGGCACGGGCTGCATCGGTGACGATCTGCACAAGGTCGGCGAGGCGAAGCACGCCGCCTTCGCGCGTCTTGAACGGTGTTCCATCCGGGCCGTTCACCGTTCCGAACGCGGTGTGCTCCAGACCAACCGATTCAGAGGCAATCTCGGAGAGTCGGGCCGTCCGGAAGACCTGTTCGAAGTGGAGCCCCTGTCTGGCATCAACGACATACAGCACAAGGTCGTAGCCCTCCTCAACGCGCTGGTCGAGCGTCGCGAGGTCCGTGGTCGAGTAGAGATACGAGCCGTCCGACCGTGTCAACAGGAGCGGTGGCATCTCCGTCTTGTCGTCGTCCTTTGCAACCTGGACGACGATCGCGCCGTCGGACTCGACGGCAATACCATCGTCGTTCACCAGTCGATCGACGAGCGGAGCGAGCCGTTCGTGAACGGTGCTCTCGCCACGCCACAGATCGAACTCGACACCGAGCGCGGCGAAGTCCTTCTTCTGTTCGGCGACCGATACGTCGTGGTAGTGACGCCACAAGGCAAGGTACCCGGAACGCCCGTTCTGGAGATCGAAGGTGGCCTGGCGGGCACGCTCGGCCTCCTCCAGATCGTTCTTGCAGCGATCGACGACGATCGGATACATCTCAGAGAGATCGTCGAGCGTCACCGGCGAAGCCTCCGGATACGGACCGGAGAAGTCGACGTCAAAATACGGGAGATCGGGCTGGCGACGTTCGAGTTCGATGATCAACTGCCCGATGGGCATGCCCCAGTCACCCATGTGGATATCACCGTCCACGTCATGTCCGGCGACCCGGAACAGGCGCTTGAGGCTCTCTCCGATAATCGACGCCCGGAGGTGCCCGACGTGCATCGACTTGGACATATTCGGGCCGCCGTAGTCGACCAGCACCTTCCGCTTGGGATCCGGTGCGCCGATCCCGCACCGGTCGCCGTCCTCCATCGTCTGAGCGTGGCTCGCGAGGTACTCGTCGGTCACGGTGATGTTGATGAATCCGGGGCCGGCGATGTCGAGAGATGCGTAGATCCCGCGTTCCGTCAATCCGTCGAGGACCGCTTGAGCGAGATCTCGCGGGTTGCGCCCGGCACGCTTCGCTGCAGCGAGCGCACCGTTGCACTGGTACTGGGCGAGTTCGGGCCGCTGCGAAGGAACGACGAGACCGGCAGAGCGGTCGACGCCAGCAGCGGCAAACGAGTCGCCGAACCGTTGAGAGAGATCTTTGAGAATGGACATGACACCCGATTTCCGACAGAGAGAGTTGTAAGGCCCCGGAGGTTACAATCGTTTCCAGCGCCCCAGTAGCTCAGGGGATAGAGCACTGGCCTCCGGAGCCGGGAGCGCAGGTTCGATTCCTGCCTGGGGCACG
>CAZWDQ010000220.1:0-2182 GCA_964632475.1 uncultured Acidimicrobiaceae bacterium | reverse complement strand
CGACCTAGGCCGTAGCACCAATCCAGCCGCCCATGCGTGCTGAAAGGGGTATCCACTTCGGTACAGCGGCGGGGCGACAGGTGCTTTGAGCGACCGTCAGTGTGATCGATTCCCACAGGAGCGATGATTCAGGGCCGAGAGTGGGGCGCTGGCCCACATTCGGAGCGGCAACTGAACCGAAGTGGATACCCCTTTGTGCCGATATGAGCGGCTATCCAGTGTTGGGTTTGTCACCGGATTCGCTCTGATCCGCCCGAATCGATTCAGAGGTCTGTTCTTCGATCATGTGGGAAATGCTCGGCTGGTAGATCTCGTCAAGCGTCATGGGTATGCCACTTCCGGTCGCTCTGGGTTGTGCTTGTTGAAGACCCAGCCCCTCTTTGCTGCCCGGCGTGAATTCATGATGGCACCGAGTACCAGGGCGGTGGCCAATAATCCCAAGATGACGATTCCGATCACGGGATAAGGACACGCAACGGAAGGCTATCGGCGCCCATATGTGCCGACATGGGCTGGTGGTGGCTTGCTCTCGGTGTCCGGTGCATTGGGCCGGATATCGGCTTCACATCGGCGTGTGATGGGTGCATGATGGCGGGGGTGGAAATCGGTGTCTCATCGGTGGCGTGATGCGTGATGCGTGATGGAATCCGAACCGTGATCGTCGGGGCCGTGATGGCCTTCGGCATGGCGTGGTCGCTTCTCGAGATGTTCCTGCTCGGATGCCTCCTGTTGGCGTCGTCCGCGCCTCGAACTCTCTCCGGGTTCGGCGCCGCCGTTGGTATCGCTGCGGGGCTGACGGTGTGGGCGTGTGGAGCCGCGCTCCTGGTTGAGTTGGTCGTCTCGGTCATGCGGGGTTCCTACGGCGTGGCGCTGTGCGCTGTGTCGGTCCCGGCGATCGGGATTGCTGCGGCGTATTGGGGACCGGCTGTTGCGACGGTGATCGGCCCGGTACCCATGGTCGGATTCGCGGTGGCGATCGCCTGCAGTGTCGTACTGGTCACCAGTGCGATTGCGTCAGTGCTACACCTGAAGCGGTCGGGCGCGGCCCGGACGCGGCGTCCGCTCAACTCCCGGTGGCGAGCGCCAATCCGGGTGTGACCCAGCGGCCGTACCAACACCGATCGGATCACTACGGCAGGAGATCCAGTCCTGCAGCGTCGCCCATGTGTGCCGTTATGCGCTCGGTCGCCGGTGTCTTGTTGGCAGGGGATCGATGGTTTCGGTTCTAGTTGTCGGGATCGGTGAGACGGCCTGCGAGGATCTGCGTGCCTCGGTCGTCATCGGCTGGGATTGCGGCCAACACAGTCTCGGTTTCGAAGTCGATGATCTGGGCGAGCAGTCCCATCTCGTCGTCTATCCATGAAGCAAAGAACAGTCCGTCACGTAGCTGAACCATCTCGACGTGTTCCCGGAGTGTGCCGCGGGGAACTTGTGACGTTCGGAGATGGCCTTCGAAAGTGTTGGTGAATGACCAGCCGTTGTCGTAGGTATAGCCGATGGTTTTCCCGTCGAATGCGGAGATGGGATCGATTGGTTCCATTGTGGGCCTCCAGGTTGTTGGCCCGAGCGTAGATCGTCGAGCAAGGCAGGAGTCCGCCGTTTCCGGGTCGCATTCGGACGAATGTTCCCGGATTCGGGGATGTCGTAGGAGGTCGGTGGCGGATTCGTGTATGAGAGATGGAATGAAAGCAGTGAGGGTCCGGTGCGTGAAGGCGAAGCAGATCTGGAGCCAGCGATCTACGTGTTCTTCGCTCCTCGGCTTCGCCATCCGGACCTACCGGTGGAGATCATCAACCGTCGTGACTTGATGAACCGCATGCGCACCCGGCACTTCCTGAATTTGCAGCGTGCACGATTCCATCAGCTCGCGATCTGTGTAGGCCGCCGAGGTACCCACCACGTCGATTCTGTGCCGTTCGACCTTTCACCGGGCATTGTTTTGCACATCCGTCCGGGACAGGTCCAGAAGTTCGAATCGCCTGATTCTGATGCGCTAGTGGTGATCTGGCCGGTCGAACACGATCCTCACAACGGAGCCACCCATTGCCGGCAATACGGGCGATCAACGTGGCTCCTCCTGGCCCCCCATATGTGCCTGATTGATGATGTTGGGGGTGTTGCGGGACTGTTTCGTCTCGTAGCGTTGGGGGTGTCGGCGGGTCTGGCTCTCCAGGTGCCTGGC
>CAZWDQ010000219.1:0-2198 GCA_964632475.1 uncultured Acidimicrobiaceae bacterium | reverse complement strand
CACAAACGACACTTTGTGGAGCCTCACCTGACCGTCCGTGCCACCCACAGGTGCCGATATGTACGGCCCAATCGCTGGCACCTACGCCGTCACGACGGACTTGGGTATTTCGTCACTGACAGGAGTTTCCACGACACGGCCGCCGTCCACAGCAGCGGTGCCCACATCGCGGCGCGTTGGACGGCTCCGTCGACTCCGCCGAGCAGCTCGGCAGCGATGATGGGTCCCATGGCCAGGGTGAGCAGGCCGAGCCAGAACGACACGACCTGCCACGGTACGCTGAATCGTCCGTCGGTTCGGAAGGCGAGCGACGAGATCATGGCCGCTGTGGGCAAGCCAATCGCGCCTGGCATGCTGAAGATCGAGTGCAGCTCACTCGTGTGTGTGACATCAACGCACCCCGCGTCGCAGGGGAAGAAGCCGACAGCGACCATGCCGAGGCCGCCGAGTACTAGAAGAACCGTGCCCAGCTTCTGCGCCCAGCCCCCGTCCAGCAGCAGTTGGTAGGCCGCCGCGAACGCCAGGATCGTCAGCCCGAGACCCATGAAGCCAGCGATGTTCATCAGGTCGCCGTACGGGGAGTCAACTGCACCGAGCTCGCTCTGCGTCTGCCGGATCGGGTTGTAGCCGTCCCAGAGGAGACCGAGGACAACCACGAGAGAGACGTAGATGACCGGTCCAATGAGGCCGACAACGGCGAAGGCTCGCCCGACATGCTCCGACCGCGGTACCCGGCTCCGACGCTCCGGATCGAGCGCCTCAGGTGGACGGACTGGCGGTTGCTCGTCGCACATGTGTCGATTATCCCACGCCAACTGTTCGGAGGGGAGTGGTGAACCTGGCGATACCCGCCTCCCTAGGACTCGCAGAGGTTCACTGTGAAGAAGGCGGCGGACCTAGGACCAGCGAACCCCGCCCATATCCGGCTGGGAGGGATGATGGGGGCCGGTGTTGCACGCCCCGGTCGGGCGGTGAGCGTCCGAGCAAGCCATGTCAGAAGCCTCGCTTCGGCACGCCTGGAGGCCACCCACATGTGCCCTATATGGGCGGGCCGTGGGCGAATTGTGCGAACCTGTCAGCTAGGTGCGTATGAGTTTGACGATAGGGAGGTTGCGGTTGGCGCTAGCCGCCACATCAGGCAGTTGCGGCACTACCTCGACCAGGAGGTTCCAGCAGCGTTCCCCCTCATCGCCTTCGGGGAACTCCGCCCTCACCGAGAACTCGCTTGGGGCGATCGTCACCCGTGCCTCCGGGCTTGCCTTCAAGTTGAGGAGCCAAGCTGGAGGCTTGTCCATTCCCCAGTTCGACCCGATCACGATGAAGTCCTCACCGTCATCCGCGTGGATAAGGAGAACAGGCCGTTGCTTGCCACTCTTGCGCCCTGTTGTTGTCAGCATCAGGACGGTGCTGTCGTCCTTACGATTGACGAATCGTCCACCGAAGCGTTGGTAGAGCCATCGGTGCGGCCTCGCCATCGAGGCGATCACGCTCCGCATCGTCCTCATCGGAAGTGGAATAGTCTTGGTTTCGCTGTTGGCCATAGTGTTCCTCCTAATCCCTGTGAATAGGGCGCGAATTGCTGGTCGTGGTCATGTAGAGATGGCATCCCAGCACGTGTTGGCTGCTGCAGTCCTCATCTCGCCATCGAGAACCAGGACTCCAGCGAAATGCTGCTTCACAAGGGACGCTGCCACCCCAGTGGAGAGACTGAGGAGTAACGGCACAGGGAGGTCTTTGAGGACACCGTCCGCGACACCGTCCGAGTAGAAACCCATGATGAGATCGATCTCAGCCACAACTTCCTCTGGGAGCGCCGGATCCATGTAGGACGAGCTCTCGAATTGTTCCAGAAACGCCGCTTCCCTGGGATGCGAGAGGATGTGACTGATCCCGTTGAACCAGAAGATGTCGAAGCGATCCCGGTAGGGAACGTCGGTCGCATACCCATCCGTCATGTGTTGGAGCATGTCGAGTTTCACTTCTCGGTACAGCTCCTGAATCAATTCATCCTTGCTATCAAAGTAGTGATAGATGATGCCCGCGCTCACACCGGAGACCTCAGCGATCTTCGAAACCGGGGTGTTATGAAAGCCCCGCTCAGCAATCAAACGGAGGGCGGCATCGAGGATGGCACCACGCTTATCGCTTGGCCTGTTGTCTTGTGGCACGCTGCAACTCCCAAACCGAATGAACATTCA
>CAZWDQ010000218.1:0-2239 GCA_964632475.1 uncultured Acidimicrobiaceae bacterium | reverse complement strand
GGCATCGACGTGGCGTATGCGAGCGTCTGAGTCACGCTGTCGACGTCGTAGGGGTTCACGATCAGCGCCGCCCGGAGTTGCTCCGCGGCGCCGGCGAATTCGCTGAGCACGAGCACTCCGTCGTTCTCGACACGACAAGCCACATACTCCTTCGCGACGAGGTTCATACCGTCGCGCAGCGGCGTCACCAGCATCACGTCGGCTGCCACGTAGTAGGCGATGAGTTCCTCGAAGGGCACGGTCCGGTAGAGGTAGGTGATGGGAAGCCAGCCCGGCTCGCCGAAGTCCCCGTTGATCCGTCCAACGACCTGTTCGATATCCATGCGGAGTTGCTGATACGCGGGCACTTGCTCACGGCTCGGGACCGCGACCTGTACGAACGAGTATCCGTGGCGGTCTCGTGGCGAGTTCTCGAGGAGGCCGGAGAACGCCTTCAACCGAAGATCGATCCCCTTGGTGTAGTCGAGACGATCGAGTCCAAGAATCACGTGATCGGGATCACCGAGTTCTGAGCGGATCTCGGCCGCCCGCTGCCGCACCGACGCCGACTGGGCCATGCGTTCGAACTCGGCCGTGTCGATGGCAATCGGCGCAGGCTGCAGGTGCACCGGCCGACCGTTCCACATCAGCTCGCGACGCCCGATCGACTCGGCCCCGGCGAGGCGCCTGGCAGCTCTCGCAAAGTTCGCGGCGCTCTGGCGGGTCTGGAACGCGATGACATCGGCGCCGAGCAGTCCTTCGAGGATCTGACGCCTCCACGGGAGCCTGGCGAAGATCTCGATCGGGGGGAACGGGATGTGCAGGTAGAAGCCGATGGTGGCTCCGGGAACCATGGTCCGAAGCATCTCGGGGACGAGTTGTAGTTGATAATCCTGCACCCACGCGATGTCGCCGTCGTTCACGACCTCGGCCGTCGCCTCGGCGTATCTCCGGTTCACCGCGACATATGGCCGCCAGGTGTGCCGGTGGTACTCGGGAGCGACGATCGAATCGTGGTAGAGGGGCCAGAGCGTCCCGTTGCAGAAGCCGTAGTAGAAGCTCTCGACCTCGTCCTCGCTCAGAGGGACAGGACGCTGATCGATGCCGTCGTACTCGAACGGCTCGGGATAGAAGTCCGGGATTCCGGGCCACCCGACCCAGGCCCCGTCTGCGTTCTGGAGAACCGGACGCAATGCCCGAACCAGTCCGCCCGGACTGGTCGACCACTGCTCGCCATCCCACGAAACGGGAAGTCGGTTGGCTACGACGATGATGCGCTGAACGATGGCCCCTTCCGGTGGTACCCCGAGCCTACCCGGGAGGGTTGGTGAGCCGCTCGGGCGCCGGCCGCGGTCGACAGCGAACTGCGGGACCGTTGGGTGCCGCCACGCGAGCGCCTCTGATGCGACCAAAGCCGCGACCGTCGCCAAACGTCCCGGCTCGGTCTGAGTCCCATATAGGAAAGGAGGCACTCCTCCCCAGAGGGTTACCTCAATAGCCCCAAGCGCGGTTCGCGATGTGTATGCAGGTTCTTCCCGGTGCACACAATCGACTCCGATCCACTGGTGCGAACGCTTCGATAGGATTCCCTCCAACGACCGGAGGTTTGATCCATGGCTGAAGAACAGATTCCAACCGAACCATTCCAAGAAGAAGTGACTGCCCAGGTGGTGAACATCAGCCAGGGCGGCGCGGGCCACGTCGAGGCCGAGACGGTGTCGATCCGCCAGGGCGGCGCCCAGACGGTCGCATCAGGCTCAGCGGAGATCACACAGGGCGGCGCCTTCTTCGTCGATTCGGAGCAGGCAACTGTGAATCAGTCCGGAGCCGGCGTGATTGTCGCCGAAGAGGCGATCATCGACAACGGGGTAGCAGGCCTCGTCATCGCATCGACCGTCAACGCCAAGGACTCGAAGATCGGTCTCCTGTTGGCCGGATCCGTCGAGGGTCGGCCCGATATCGCCGTCGATGCCCGGGTCGCCGCCATCATCGGCGCCGCCGCCGTCCTGACCCTGTTCATTCTCAGAAGGATGTTCCGCTCGTAGTCGCTTCAGAGGCGCTCTCGTAGGCGAGTCACCGCGTGCCGGAGCCTCCATCGGTTGTCACTGCACATCTACAAACGCGCTTGACCCTCACGTTACGTCATGGTCTATGTTGGCGCCATGGACACGACAACGATCGGTGACGTCGCCCGACTTGCGGGGATCACGGTGCGGACGCTGCATCACTATGACGACATCGGACTGCTGACACCGACCAA
>CAZWDQ010000217.1:0-2274 GCA_964632475.1 uncultured Acidimicrobiaceae bacterium | reverse complement strand
GCGGCGGCGGTCGTCGTCGTTTCATCGCCGCCTGCGGCGGTGGTCGTCGTGTCGTCCGAGTCACTGCTACAAGCAGCGACGATCATGGCGAACACGGCGAGAAGCACAAGAAGCTTCACACTTCGCTTCATATTTCCTCCATAGATAGTTCTTGTGATCGCATGTGCGATCACAACATGGCTAAGCCTACCCCCACATGAGCCAACTGGTCCCCGGAAAACGTCGACGCGTCGTTTCCACTCGGACGACGTGAACACCGCCAGATGCGCCGGTCGGGGGTGTCGAGTTTCCATGTCACCGTCGACGTTCCGAAGTCGAGTTCGAGGCACAGGGCTACCCTCCCCTGTGGTCGCGTATACCGACGGGTCATGATCATCACCGCGCTCTCGCTGAGCCTCTCAAGCATGTGAGTGCGGTCGCCCCAGAAACGTCAGGAGGGGGCAAACGATGTCGGACAGTCGAGGCAGATGGTGGATCGTTGGGCTCGGCACCTTGCTGGCCATTACCCTCTTCGTTGGGGGGCTCTTCTTCGTCCGGTCCGGTGACGAGGAAGCGGCGTGCCCACCGATCGCTGATCATCCGGAATGGTCAGTTGCTCGTCGCTGGAACGAGGTGCTGCTCGACGCCATTCGCCGCGATCTTCCGGCTCCGACCGTTCACGCCAGGAATCTCTATCACACCTCGGCAGCCATGTGGGATGCGTGGGCAGCCTATGACATCCAAGCGACCGGCGTATTCGTCACCGAGGAGCAGCGTGCCTCGAACGTGGAGGCTGCCCGCAACGAAGCCACCAGCTACGCGGCCTTCCGAATTCTCGAGGCGCGGTACATCGATTCGATCGGCGCGACCGAAACGATCCCTCAATTCGACCGTCTCATGCAGGATCTCTGCTACTCGATCGATGTCACAACGATCGAGGGCGACACGCCCGCAGCGCTCGGCAATCGAATAGCAGGCGTCATCTTGGACGCGGGATTGGTCGACGGCTCCAACGAAGGCGAGGGATATGCCTCGCCGGGGTATGACCCGGTCAACCCTGCGCTCACCGTCGACGCGTCCGGCACCGAACTCGTCGATCCCAATCGGTGGCAACCGCTTCAGATCGAGAACATGGTCTCGCAGAACGGTGTTCCGCTCGAGAACGGGGTGCAGGAGTCGATCGATCCACACTGGGGCTACGTGGTTGGGTTTGCCCTTCCGCCGGCGGGGGAGAATGGGGTGCCCGTCGATCCGGGCGAGCCGCCTTACGTCCACAATCCCGCGACGGATCAGGAGTACCGGGACTCAGCCGTCGAGGTGGTCGCGTACAGCAGCATCCTCGACCCTCGGCAGGATGTGATGATCGATATCTCTCCGGCCACGATCGGAGCGAATTCCCTCGGCACGAACGACGGCAACGGCTACAGCATCAACCCTGCATCCGGCGCTGTCTATGAGTCGAACGTTGTCAACCAGGGTGACTTCGGACGGACCATCGCCGAGTTCTGGGCAGACGGACCGGACTCGGAGACACCACCCGGCCACTGGAACACCGTGGCAAACGCGGTGACCGAGGACCTTGGGGACAACCTGCGGATCGGCGGTGTAGGCGAAGCGGTCGATGCCCTCGAATGGGATGTCAAACTCTATCTCGCGCTCAACGGTGCCAACCACGATGCCGCCATCGCCGCGTGGGGAACGAAGGGCTACTACGACTACATCCGCCCGATCTCGATGATCCGCTGGATGGGTGGTCTCGGCCAGTCGAGCGAGCCTGATGGTCCGTCCTACGACCCCGACGGTCTGCCGCTCGAAGCGGGACTGGTCGAAGTGGTGACACCGGAATCGTCCGCCCCCGGAGAGCGCCACGCATCGCTTGCAGATCACGTCGGTGAGATCGCCGTGGTGTCCTATGCCGGCAACCCCACCGATCCCGAGACGGAGATCGGTGGCGTCGAGTGGATTCTGGCCGTCGACTGGGTCCCGTATCAGGCACCGACATTCGTCACTCCTTCGTTCTCGGGGTACGTGTCCGGGCACAGTACGTTCAGCAGGGCTTCGGCCGAGGTGCTGACCGGGATCACAGGCAGCGAGTTCTTCCCCGGTGGCCTCGGAACGTGGACGATCCCCGCCGGGTCGCTGGAGTTCGAGGCAGGCACCCAGAATGGCGTCACCTTGCAGTGGGCCACCTACCAGGACGCATCCGATCAGGCCGGCGTATCGCGTCTCTACGGCGGCATCCACGTGCGAGCCGACGACTTCGCCGGCCGGAGAATGGGTGCACAGGTGGGACGC
>CAZWDQ010000216.1:0-2310 GCA_964632475.1 uncultured Acidimicrobiaceae bacterium | reverse complement strand
GCCGGCAGCAATGTCGGTCCCAGATAGATGGCCGTCCACGACAGGATCCGGCTTATCGGCGGACTCGCACCTTTTTGAGACGCCCCCCGGTTTCGGGGGGCGTCTTCTAGCCGGACGGCCACCGATCTCTCGTTGCTCGGAAACTGCTCTCCCCTGCAGCCTGTTGGATGGATGCAGGAAGGGTGCTGGAGTCGGGTTGGAACCCTCATCCCCCTGTCCGCGTCGTAGGCTCAGCCCCGATGGGAATGATCAGAGACCTCGCGAATCGGACGCCGGCCACCAGGAACCGGGCGATCGACTTCTTTCGTGCAGCAGCCTTGGTCACCGTCGTCCTCGGTCATTGGCTCGCGTCAGCCGTCTTCGTTGACGACACCGACACGCTGCGCTTCACGAACATTCTGGAGCTCACCGAATGGACTCACTGGCTGACCTGGGGGATCCAGGTGATGCCGGTGTTCTTCATCGTCGGCGGCTACGCGAACTGGCGTTCGTTCAACGCATCGCAACGCAGAGGAGATTCGATCGGGGAATGGGTCACGGCACGGTTCCGGCGGCTCATGACGCCGATCGTGCCGTTCCTCGTTGTCTGGACCACGATCAGCGTGGTCGCAGGCGTGCTCGGAGTCGATCACTCCCTCATCAGAGCCGGCAGTTTCGCCGTGGTGACTCCCTTGTGGTTCCTGGCGGTCTACCTCCTGGTGATCCTGGCCGTCCCCATCATGATTCCGCTCTGGAATCGGTTCGGCTGGTGGACGGTGGTCGTCGGCGTCGTTCTAGCGTTCTCCATCGACACGCTGCGCTTCACAACAGGTCACGATTGGATCGGATGGCTCAACTTCGGCGCCGTTTGGATCACGGCTCATCAACTCGGATTTGGATGGTCGACCGAGCGATTCCGGCCCCGTTCCACAATCCTCGTCGCTGGATCGCTTGCCGCCCTCGCCGCGCTGCTTCTCCTAACGCTCTTCGGCCCCTACCCCGTCTCCATGGTTGGCGTCCCGGGAGCGACGGAGAACAACACGCTCCCGCCCACCGGCGTCCTGGTGGTCCTCTCGTTGATGCAATACGGATTGGTTCGCCTCGCCGAGCCGGCAGCGCAACGACTCATGCAGCGGAACGGCCCATGGACGGCGGTCGTCGGATTCCATGCGGTAATGATGACCGTCTACATCTGGCACCTTCCGACGTTGGCGATCATCGTTCTCATCGGATACGGCCTCGGCATCGGCTTCAACATCGAGCCACTAACCGTCGCCTGGTGGGCCACCCGGCCGATCTGGATCGCCGTGCTGCTCGCGGCTCTCGCCGGAGTCGTCGCGATCTTCGGCCGATTCGAACCCCGGGTGCGCACGACGCCGAGTCCGAACCTCGCAATTCTCACGTTTGGAGTGCTCGCATCGCTCACTGCGATCTCAGTCGGCGTCGTTCTCGGCTTCGTTCCCGAGGAGGGTCTCATGCGCTGGTGGGTCATCCTTCTCTTCGCAGCGGGGGTGATTGCCCTCGGGGCGTACCCCGGTCGGGCGCGTCCGAAAACGAGAGAGGGGCCGTCCGGAGACGACCCCTCAACACGTTGAATCTCGTCTTCGCCTACTCGGCGTCGCCGGATGTCACAAGCTTGTAGAGGGCCCAGCCGAGGGCGGCACCTACGAGCGGAGCGATCCAGTACACCCACTGGTCCGTCCACACGCCACCCACGATTCCCGGACCCAGAGAGCGGACCGGGTTCACCGATGTTCCGGTGACTGGGATGAGCACAAGGTGGATCATCGTCAAGGTGAGACCGATCCCGAGGAAGGCCGTCTTGCCCGAGTTCTCACTCGTCGTGACCTTCAGGATCACAGCGAGGAAGATGGCGGTGAACACGACCTCGAAGAGGAACGCTTCCCATGCCTCGATGCCGTCACCGAAGGTCGTCATCGTGCTGGCAACGGCTTCTGTGCTGGTTGCGATGAGAAGCGTCAGCGATGCAAGCGTGGCTCCGACGAGTTGAGCGACCCAATAGCCGGCCATCGAAAGCGGATCGAGACGCTGGTCAAGAACCATCGCGAAGCTCACAGCAGGGTTGAAGTGCCCACCAGAGACTTCGCCGAACGCGTACAGACCCGCGATCAACGCGAGGCCGAAGCCGAACGCGACGATGACGATGTTCGTTGGCGCTCCGCCGGCGGCAGCCGACAGGATCGTTGCGGTACCTCCGAGCACGAGTACATACGTACCGAGCAGTTCAGCGGCGAGC
Source organism: uncultured Acidimicrobiaceae bacterium (assembly GCA_964632475.1). Classification (GTDB taxonomy): domain Bacteria; phylum Actinomycetota; class Acidimicrobiia; order Spongiisociales; family UBA5794; genus JAHEEL01. Next base: position 74 of record CAZWDQ010000216.1, on the reverse strand, counting down.
TTGTTGACGGACATGTCCCTCCCATCTGTGGACCGTAGATTGGATGCTGAGAACGGCCTGAAGGTTACACGAGC
>CAZWDQ010000215.1:0-2312 GCA_964632475.1 uncultured Acidimicrobiaceae bacterium | reverse complement strand
GGCATCAGAATGTAGGTGAGGATGAGGATGCCGAGCACGTTCCCGATGAAGACGGCGAGCACGACGTTCATGTCGGGGGCGATCGCACCGCGGATCAGTGTGATGAGAAGCACTGTGGGGAACAGGGCGATGAACACGGCGATCGACTGCTTCCAGAGTTTCGGTCCTTGCGGTTGCGAGGCCTCGGCCGGGAACCAGCCACCGAATCCACCGACCACGTTGTAGGTCCGGTCGCCCTCGACGAGCAGCTCGATACGGTCGACCCACTCGTGACGGGTGTCGGATTCGAGCCAACGATCCAGGTCCGAGCGAGACGCGAACGACGCGACGATCACGTGGTCCTCCTGGACGCCGGCGACGGGAGGAAGCAGCTGTGATCCGAGGAACCCGGGGAACTGGTCGAGACGCTCAACGACGTCGTCGTGGAGAGCGACGAACTCGTCGTAGTTCTGCGGTGCGATGCATTGAGAGAAGACGATCGTCACGGGCTCGTCTGTCGTCCGCATCCCGGCGACCCGTTGCTCCCGGGCTTCGCCATCGATCATGGGAGCGACCTCGACCATGAATGCCCTGCGCTCGTCGGACTGAAGCCACGCGTCGAGCTCGCCAACGGTGGCGAACGAATACACCGTCACCCACTCACCGGGGTGTGACGAGGTCGGGGGTTGCACCTCCGAACCGAGATATCCGGGATACGACCCGGCCGCTGCGCGAATACGCCAGTCCCACGCCCGGAACTCGTCCTCACGATCTGGATGGACGCGGCGTCCCACGACGGTGGTGGGGGCTGCCGCAAATTGACTCGAACTACTGGCCATGTCCGAAGCGTAGGGCGGCGATGCGTGTCCCCCCCACTCGTTGTGTCCCGCGTACAGAGGAGGAACTTGGGAAGACCAACGACATCCACAACACACCCAGTGGACCAGAGGACAGAGGACCGCGGAGAGGCGCCCATTGCATGTTCCACTGTCGCCAGGGGGCCTTCACAGGCGATCGATGCCCCCCCTGCTCGTCGCAAGCTCCTCGCGTCCCCCCGTCCTTCGTCCGAGGGAACATGTTCAGAGCACGTATCGAGTTCAGCCACCCTCTATCCGGCGAGCCTCTCCGTGTGAGAGATTGGCTAGAAGAGTTCGATAGTGTCGTCACCGTCGATCGACTCGGCGGCAGCCCGCGTCAGAGAAGCAACATTGTCCGGGTTCGACAGGATCGCTAGTTCGATGTCGGTCACCACCCGCCCGGAGCGGATGATCCAGGCTGACGGTTCTCCCTCCACTGGGTCGGCGACGAGCGCGGAGCCCTTCTTGAATCCAAGTTTCGAGAGATACGACCGACCCCGATCGTCGATCTTCAGGACTTCCCCGGTTGCATCTGTCACGACCACATCGTGCCCCAAAACCCGTTGTGGGGCAATACTGCATCAACAGATCCATGGGTCAGGAGCATGCGAGCGCCGCGTTGAGGCCCTCGCACACCTTCTGCATCTGCTGCCGGGTGAACGCGTTCGACGCCCGACGCTTGAGATCGCTCTTCGACACGAGGACGATCTCATCGCACAAGACACGTCCGACGATGGTTCCCTGGTGTTCGATTGGCACGATGCTGTTGATGTCCGGCGGACTCGGAGATGTCGTCACCCGGGCCGCAAGCACCGTTCCGAGGTTTCGGTTGCGGTGCATGTTCGACACCACGAGGTACGGCTTGTCTCCGTAGTCGGTCTCAACCCACCACACTTCCCCGCGATTGACCGCAGTCACGAGTTCAGAACCCGGAAGAGTCGCTCGAGGTCTTCTTCGGTCTCTCCCTCGATTGGGGTGCCCAGTGCAGGTTGCCGATAGGTGGGCGCCGGCTGATCGCCTAGAGACCGTGCGTAGTCGGCGTACGCCTGCTCCTTGGCAGCGCGATCCACCATCAACGCCCCCAGGCTGGCGAGCTGATCGAGACGTGCCGATTCGCTGTGGGCAGCCGGCTCGCCGAGGAGTTCCTCGAGAGCGGCGCGGTGGGCGGAGTCCACGGCCACGGCCTCCGACGTGGCGAGCACTTCCCGGCGGAACGTTGCAGTCTTGCGCATGTACTGCATTGTAGTGCAGCATCGCTCTGCTGCATAGTGTTGCTGCGCTGACTCAAGTCGGTAGTCATCTCGAGCGTGCGCCGTTGGCGGTCCGCTTCGGCTTCGTGCGCCATGAGGCCAACCTACGAGGTTCCGGACCCCGATGGAAGCCCTTCGATCAGCCAACGACGACGCTATGTGTCAAATGGACGACTCGGCGTCAAGCCACCTCGTAGAGCGTCCACTCGCCCGGCACACCCTTGAG
>CAZWDQ010000214.1:0-2368 GCA_964632475.1 uncultured Acidimicrobiaceae bacterium | reverse complement strand
CCACCCGGTCGGCCATCTCGGCGACGACGCCAAGGTCGTGGGTGATGAGGAGGACGGCGGTGGCCGAGGATGTTTGAAGGTCCCGGATCAGATCGAGGATCTGCGCCTGAATGGTGACATCGAGGGCCGTCGTAGGTTCGTCGGCGATCAGCAACTCGGGTTCGCATGCGAGGGCCATCGCAATCATCACTCGCTGTCCCATCCCACCGGACAGCTCATGGGGATACGCCTTCGCCCGCGACTCCGGATCGGGGATGCCGACCTGGGAGAGCATGTCGATTGCCCGCTCCTGCTCGACATCCTTGGACCAATCTCGATGGAGCTTGTAGACCTCTTTGATCTGAACGCCGGCCCGTTCCACCGGATTGAGGGCCGATCCCGGCTGTTGAAAGATCATCGAGATGTGCTCGCCCCGAAGGCGTCGAAGCGCGTCCTCCTTCATGGTCACGATGTTCTGACCGTCGAAGAGGATCTCACCCGCGACGATCTCGCCGGGGTGTGGTATCAGACCCATGATCGAGAAGGAAGTGACCGACTTGCCGCATCCGGACTCGCCGACAAGACCGAGGACTTCGCCTCGGTTGATCGACAGCGACACTTCGTCCACTGCCTTGACGACACCGTCGCGAGTATCGAAGTGTGTCTTGAGGCCTTTGATCTCCAGAAGGAGATCGCCCGACTCACCGGCTCGCGGCGGGAGTGGTGTGACCTTCTCAGTGGGTGGAGTGTCTGATGTCATCGGTTGAGTGTTGGGTCGAGGGCATCCCGCAGGCCATCACCCATGAGGTTGAAGCCAAGGACGGTGATCATGATGGCGAGACCGGGGAAGAAGACCAGGTGTGGGGCGGTGAACAACTGGTTCCGTTCGGACGCCAGCATCGAACCCCACTCGGCCATGGGCGGCTGAGCCCCAAGGCCGAGGAACGAGAGACCGGCCGCTTCGAGAATCGCAGTAGCGACACCGAGCGTGGCGAGCACGACGAGCGGGGTGAGAGCGTTCGGGATCACACGCCGAATGAGCAACTGGGCTGATGAAGCACCGAGAGCTCGCGATGCCGATACGTAGTCGCTCTCTTTGATCGACAGTACTTGTGCCCGCATGACTCGCGCATACCCCGGCATCGTGACGATGGCGATGGCTATGAGAGCGTTGCGTAACCCGGGACCGAGGACCGCAACGATAGCGATGGCCAGCAGGAGCGATGGGAAGCCGAGGACGACGTCCATCACGCGCATGATGACGTTGTCGAACCAGCCTCCCGTGAAGCCTGCGATTGCTCCGAGGGCGCTGCCGACGATGAGTGCGATGGTGACCGTGAAGAATCCCAGGGTGAGGCTGACTCGGGCACCGTAGATGACTCGCGAGAATTCGTCGCGGACGTTGCCATCGGTCCCCATGACGTGCTGCGGGATCTCCTCGGAGCAGCCGAATGCATGAACACACGGCGAATCGCGGGGTCCGACGTCCTCTTTACCGATGAGCACCGCGTTCGGCTCGTATGGGGCAAGGATCGGGGCGAAGACCGCCATGAGGACGAGTAGCGACACGATGGTCAGGCCGATCATGCCGGACTTGCGTCCTCTGAAGCGACGCAGGGTGAGTCGCCATTGGCTGGAGGGTTTGTCGTTGACCAGGTCGCGCTTGGCTGTAGCAGCTTCGACGACATCGACGTTCTTCCGTCGGTTGAAGACGCTCACTTGATCCTGATCCTCGGGTCGAGGTAGCCGTAGGAGAGGTCAACGAGCAGATTCACGATGACATAGCCGGCTGCGATGACGACGGTGAAGCCTTGCACAATGGCGTAGTCACGTCCGGTGATGGCGTCGAAGAGAGCTCGACCGACACCGGCGAGGCCGAATACGGTTTCGGTGAGGACCGCGCCTCCAAGTAGCCCGCCGAGTGAGAGGCCGATGATGGTGACGACCGGGAGGAGCGAGTTGCGGAGAGCATGATGTCGGACCACCCGCGACTCCTTGGCGCCCTTTGCTCTGGCCGTCCTGATGTAGTCCTTGCTCATGACTTCGAGCAACGAGCTGCGGGTAATCCGGGCGATGATCGCAAGGGGGATGGTGGCGAGAGCGATTGCCGGCAGGATCATGTGCTTGACCGCATCCCAGAACACTTCCCACTGTGCGGTGATCAGAGAATTGAAGATGTAGAAGTTGGCGACGAATTCGTGGAACGTCGCCCAGAATCCTTCCTCGTTGAGGTTCCAGCCCCATGCCTCGTAGTAGGGGACGGAGAAGACGCCCGCGGTGAGGCGCCCAGACGGAGGTAAGGCAAACGGGGTGTCCTTCAAGACCAGGGCAAACACATAGGCGAGCATGAGGCCCAGCCAGAAGACGGGCATGGAGACGCCGACGTTGG
>CAZWDQ010000213.1:0-2400 GCA_964632475.1 uncultured Acidimicrobiaceae bacterium | reverse complement strand
CCGGGAGTGAGAAGAACAGCAGCACACCCATCCCGGCCTTGAGTGCTCCGGTGGTGAGGATGAAGCGGATGCCGGTTCGAGTGAGAAGCGGTGCCGATGGTGGACGGGGTCGCTGCGACATCATTCCGCGGTTGCGATCCATCCCGAGGGCAAGAGCCGGCGGTCCGTCGGCGATGATGTTGATCCACAAGAGTTGGACCGCCAGTAGAGGGACCAGGAGATTGCCGAAATCGTCCTGCAGATCGAGTACGGCGGCGCCTGTGACGCCGATCGCGATCAGGAGCACCAGGGCCACGTTGGTGGAGAACAAGAAACGGATGAACTTGAGGATGTTGGCGTAGATGCTGCGGCCTTCTTCGACCGCGGCGGTGATGGTGGCGAAGTTGTCGTCAAGGAGTACGAGGTCTGCAACTTCGCGACTCACGTCGCTCCCTCGCTGTCCCATGGCGACGCCGATGTCGGCCCGTTTCAGCGCCGGGGCGTCGTTCACTCCATCTCCGGTCATCGCCACGATTTCACCGTTTGCCTTGTGGGCTTCGACCAGAGCGAGCTTGTGCTCCGGGCTGACACGAGCGAAGACACCGACGTCTCGCACGCTCTGACACAATTCCTCCTCGCTCATTTCGTCGAGTTGTTCCCCGGTCACCACTGTTTCGGCGGCGATTCCGACAGCATTGGCGATCGCCCTGGCCGTTGCGGGGTGATCGCCGGTGATCATCTGGACGCGAATGCCCGCTTGCTGGGCAGCGTCGATAGCGCCGGGTACTTCGGCTCGTGGCGGGTCCCAGAGGGCAACAGTGCCGAGCCACTCGACGTCGGTCTCCTCGTCACCTCGCGTCCACGCCAACGCCAGTACGCGATAGCCGTCCGCGGCGGCGTCGTTGATCTTCGATGCCCAGAGCGATCGTGCCTCTGACGTGAGATTGCTGCGCTGCAGCAGCACCTCGGGCGCACCCTTGAGGTAGGAGACCAGCCCATCGTCCTCAAGGACCGTGACCCGCATGTACTTCCACGCCGAGTCGAAGGACCGGACCGACTGGCGTTGGATGCGAGCGCGGACGCTCACGGGATCAACCCCGCGGCTCGCGGCGTAGGCGTACAGACCGACTTCGAGTGGATCACCGGAGTTGCCGTCGGGTTCCGCGTCGGAGGCCAGCACCATAGCGACGAGCGCTCGGTCTTCGTCCGGTGAATCCAAAGCCCGGACGGTCATTGTGTTCTCAGTAAGGGTTCCTGTCTTGTCGGTGGCGATCACGGTTACGGAGCCGAGTGTCTCGACGGCAGCGAGGCGTCGAACGACTGCTTTGCGAGACACCATTCGTTCGGTACCGAGAGCAAGCGTCAGCGTCAAGACCGCAGGTAGCCCCTCCGGTACCGCCGCGACCGCGACCGCGACCGCGAACAGCAATGCCTCGTCGATCCGGTCGATTCCTTCGATCCCGACGCCGGCCACCACCAGCACGACGGCGAGGGCTGCGACCCAGCGAGCTATGCGATGGCCGAAATGGGTCAGCCGGCGCTCGAGCGGCGTGTCTTCAGCATCGACGCTTGCAAGCATGCCCGCGATGCGGCCCATCGCGGATTGGGACCCGGTTCTGGACACCACGATCCATGCAAGCCCCCGAACTGCCAGCGTCCCCGAATAGAGCTCTTCTCCAACAGCGTGCTCGATCGGTGCGGATTCGCCGGTCAGCATCGACTCATCCACCATTAAGCCCTGCTCGCTGGTGAGCTCACCGTCGGCCGGGATCCGATCTCCCGACTCCACCCGCACCAGATCTCCTGGCACCAACGCGGCCGCCGGAACGTGCACCAATCGCCCATCGCGGCGGGCCCACACGTACGGAGCAGCCAGTTCCTTCAGACGCGCCAGGGCGTCCTCAGCCCGGTACTCCTGCCACACCCCCATGATGGTGTTGAACGCGAGGATCACCAGGATCGCGATCGATTCGATCGGCCACCCATGCATCCCCTCGATCATCCAAACCACCGCATCGAAAGCCAGCGCGAACAGCAAGATGTAGATGATCGGGTTATGTAGCTGGTGAAGGACCCGCTCCCACCACGGCGTCTTTCGAGCCTCGGGCAGCACGTTGGCGCCGCCTTCGGCAAGCCTCAGGGCGGCTTCCTCCGAGCTGAGCCCATCGACAGCTGACGGTGTCAGATCCTCAACGAACGACTCAGCCGACATGACTGGTCCTTCTGTACATGCGGTTGGCTATTACGACTCCTTGTCTGCTCGGTGTCGGTGCTTCATAGGCTTGACAGGTGTGGTGAACCCCTTCGGCTTCACTGCGAGAACGGAGCAGCGAACAGATCTCAGGATCGTTTCGGCGGTGTTGCCCATGATCAGGCCTCGGAGCCCGGTTCGCCCGACGGTGCCCATGACGATGAGATCAA
>CAZWDQ010000212.1:0-2431 GCA_964632475.1 uncultured Acidimicrobiaceae bacterium | reverse complement strand
TCGAGACCCTGACAGAAGAACAAGCGAAATACCTCGAGTCATGGGAAGAAGGAACCTGAGCAGTAGAGCAGTACTGATCTACTTGCTACTGATCTACTTGGTTCCTTTCTGTCCCACACCGTCCTTACGGTCGGGGCATGTTCTGTCTCTCTTGCACCATGCCTTGCTCGGGGTCTCTGTGTGAGCGGTGCCGGATTGAGTTGCGTCCCGCACCGGAGGTGTCGATTGGGCCGGGTCTCGTTGGTGTGGCCGGCTTCGTTCACGAGGGGTCGGCTCGACGTCTTGTCCACGCGCTGAAATACCGGGCCGTCTTCGCCGCGGCCGAACCTCTCGCGGATGCGATGGCCGAGAACATCCCGGGATCAGCGACCGCACTCGTTCCTGTACCGAGGGCGACCCTGCGCGCGTTCCGCCATGGAATCGACCCGGCTGCCGTCCTGGCAGCGGAAGTCTCTCTGCGGACGGGTCTGCCGATCGTCGAAGCGATCAAGCCGCGGTGGTGGTGGCGCCGTCACGCGGGTCGGAGCCGGGACGAGCGGTCCGCCGTCCCCTTCGCCCCGACCGGATCGATCGTTCCGAAGAATGCCGCACTCGTCGATGACGTGCTCACTACCGGCGCGACCGCCCGAGCTGCGGCAGCCGCACTTGAGGGTCTTCCGACTCTTGTCCTGGTTGCTACCTGCGCGAGTAGGATGGACACAGGAGAGAGCCCCTTTGGAGGTGTGGTGACGGTTCAACCGTTCAGCGGTCTGACCGATGGAAGCACCCTCCGCGCCCGAACGACCAACGCAGGTCGGTTCAACGCGTCCGGAAGAAGAACGGCGGGGCACAGCCATGATGGAGAGGAGCACGAGTGAACGTTCGGATTCACGGGCGAAACACCGAGATTGCTGACGATGTCCGCGATCTCGCTCTTGAGAAGGTCGAGCATGCAGGGAGGATCTTCGACGACGTGACGAATGTCGACGTCGAATTCTCCGAGAACGGCAATCCGAGACGGACCGACGGCAGATATCGCGTCGAGATCACCTCAAACGCCGCAGGCCAGATCGTTCGCGTCGAGTCAGATGCCTTTGACGCGCGAGCAGCACTCGACACAGCGTCCGACAAGTACGAACGTCAACTCAGAAGGCTCAAGGAACGGCTCATCCAACGGTCGCGCAAGCCCAGTCACAAAGACCTCAACCCGGTGCCGAACACGGTCGATGACCTACATGACCGGGATGCTGTCATCGTGAAGAAGAAACGATTCGCGATGCGGCCCATGTCGGTCGAGGAAGCTGTTTTGCAGATGGAGATGCTCGGTCACGACTTCTTCGTTTTCCTCGACGCAGACACAGGCAGACAGTCGGTGCTCTACTACCGGCGGGACGGCGATCTCGGGATGATCGAACCGGAGTAAGCCAAGCTGGAGTGTTGAACCAGGATGAGAAGACTGCTCGTTGTCGACGATGTTCCGCTCTTCCGAGCAGGGCTGTCTTCCGCCCTGAAAGACGCAGGTTTCGAGATCGTTGCCGAAGCCGGTGACGCAGAGGCGGCCGTAACCGCCGCCGAGAAGCACCAGCCGGATCTGGTCCTGCTCGACATCCTGATGCCCGGCATGTCGGGACTCGAAGTGGTCGAGAAGATCACCGCCGTTGCACCCGACGCCCGCATCGTTCTCCTCACTGCGAGCGAGTCGGAGGAGGATCTCCTTGTCGGGGTGAAGGCGGGCGCTCGTGGCTACGTCACGAAGGATGCCCCGTTCGACGCCCTGGTTGGAGCCCTCACGGCCGTCGAGAGCGGCGGAGCGGCCGTCTCCCCGAACATGGCGGGCAAGCTCCTCGATGTGACCCGGCAGCTCCTCCGGCACCAAGAACTACTGCAATCGAGGAAACCGGTCCTGACCGGGCGAGAGCTCGAAGTCCTCGGACTCGTGGCGCAGGGACAGACCAGCCGCGAAATCGGCGTCCTTCTGTTCATCTCCGAGAACACCGTGAAGAACCACATCAGGAACATCCTCGACAAGCTCGGCCTCCACTCGAGGAACGAAGCAGTGCTGTACGCGGTAAGAGAAGACCTGATCAGCCTGAGCTGAGTAGATCAGTGGATCAGTAGATCAGGTTCCTGATCGATGTGGCGCCTCATGATCGAACTCGTCTTCGCAGTCCTGAGAGCATTCGCATGATGTCGGAGACCTCGGCAAGGTGTTTGTCGGCGGCGTCTCCGTGGAGTTGCCCAAGGGCCCGTGCGAGGATCAGGTGATTCTCAAGTTCCGCTCCTGAACCGATCGCGATCGTCAGGAATCTGCGGAACTCCTTCACCGATTCACGCCCCGCGCCTTCAGCAATGTTCGCTGGGACTGATTCCGCCGCTCGGGTGAGCTGATCTGCGAGGCCGAAGCGATGGCGACCTTTGAAGGTGTCTGCCTCTCGGTGAAGCTCGATGGCCA
>CAZWDQ010000211.1:0-2432 GCA_964632475.1 uncultured Acidimicrobiaceae bacterium | reverse complement strand
CCGGGGCCCGGTTCCGCCCAGATCGTCCCGTCGAGTGCTTCGACGAATCCGCGGGCGATGGCGAGGCCGAGACCCGAACCGCCCGTCTCCCGCCCTCTCGCCGGGTCGTTCCTGGAGAAACGATCGAAGGCGTCATCAACGAACTCCAGGTCGAACCCCGGCCCCTCATCGATCACCCGCACCTTCACTCCCCCTTCATCTCTCACTTCGACGACGACGGTCGAGCCGGCAGGTGCGAAGCGGATAGCGTTGTCGAGAAGATTCCGTAGAACCCTGCCCACCGCCTCGGACCCGCCGATCGCGATGGTCCGGTGATCGGCGTCGAGTTCGAGGCGTACGTCGGCACTGGCGGCGATGGGACCGAGCACCTCGATGGCTTCGTCGGCGAGTTCCGTCACGTCAATCGGTCCGCGCTCAACTTCGGTCGATCCCTCTTCGAGCTTCGCCAGCAGGAACAGGTCATCGACGAGTGAACTGAGGACCGAGACGTCCTGATCCATCGCCCTCAGGTAGCGATCGGGATCAGGAGCGAGGCCGTCTTCGAATGCTTCGATGGCCGCTCGGAGTGACGCCAGTGGCGTTCGGAGATCGTGACCAATCGCTGCCAGGAAGCGACGCCGTGCCGCCTCATCGGCTCGACGCTCTGTATCTCGCTGTTCCAAGTCGGCAGCCATCCCATCGAACGTCTCTGCCACGGTTCCGATCTCATCGGGCCTCGCCACACCGGTGCGAGCTGAGAGATCACCCTCCTGCACGCGACGAGCCGCGTTGGCGGTGGCTTCGAGATCGCGGGTGAGGGCCCGACCGACGAGCACTGAGAATCCCACGGCAGTCCCACCGGCGAACACGAGAACAATAAGGAGCAGGCGGAGGTCGTGGGAGGAGAGGAACATCTGTTGGGCGGCGACCACCATCGCGGCCGCAGCGACGAAGAAGCCGGCGAGACTCGCGATCAAGACGCTTCGACGGATCGAACGAGAACGTTTGACCAGTGCGGCCACGATCAGCGTCACGACCGCGGCGAAGGCTGCGACCGCGGCGAAGATCAGCGCCAGCTGGAACCGATCAGCCGACGTTGGCTGCATCAGCACCTCGAACGCGATCAGCCCGACGACCACTGCACCGAGGAACCACAACGCCGGTTTCACGATTCGAACCGATAGCCGACACCCCAGACCGTTGCGATCCAACGAGGCTCATTCGGGTCGTGTTCGATCTTGCGGCGGATGCGGCGGATGTGCACCGTCACGGTCGAAGCGTCCTGCCAGTCGGTCGACGAGTCCCACACCTGCTCGAGGAGCTGTCCCCGAGAGAACACCTTCCGTGGCGAAGATGCAAGGAACGCTAGGAGATCGAACTCCTTCGCCGTCAGATCAACCAGGTCGCCGTCTACCCGAACCTCCCGACTTCGACCATCGATCTCGAGCCCTTCGAATTCGATGGCTACGTCGGGAATCGGCGGCTCGGCTCGCGTCGATCGACGCAGGACCGAGCGGACCCGTGCGGCAAGCTCGCGCGGTGAGAACGGTTTGACGACATAGTCGTCGGCGCCCAACTCGAGGCCGAGGACTCGATCGGTCTCCTCGGTGCGTGCGGTGAGGAGGATGACGGGAATGTCGGCATGCTTCCGCAACTGCGAGAGGATGCTGAATCCATCGATCTCAGGAAGCATCACGTCGAGCACGATCAGGTCGGGACGCTCGGAGTAGATGAGTGCCATGGCAGCCCGGCCGGCCGACGCCTGGCAGGTCGAGTAGCCCTCCCGTTCGAGATAGGTGCACACGACTTCACGAACGATGTCTTCGTCGTCCACGACCAGAACGGTGCCTGCGGTCTCTTCCATGACGGTCATCGTACGGGCAACGCGGTCACTCGTCTCGTGTTCCGATCTGAGTTCACCATTTGTTCAGCACTCGTTTCTGGTCCGTTCAGATGGGTGACCCATCGTTGTGTCTGTCGTCAGAGCGGCGACACGCAGAGAAGGAGCAACAATGCGAAAGACACTCTTGACCGCCTTGGTGGTCGGCCTTTTGACGATCGTGATGGCCGTCCCGGCCCTGGCCTCGAACGGGAACGGTAAGTCAGGCGATCCTCACGGCCGGCCCGACTCTGATTTGATGATCGTCGTCACGGGCGGCACCGCAACCACAGACGACGACGTCACCTACTCCTCGATCCCTCTCGGCAGTCTGCCGATGAAGGGCCGGTTCCAGTTGTTGGAGTCGAATTCAACCGGTAGCAACGCCCCGCTGATGACTGAGTTCGGACCCGGCGATCACGGCTACGTCGGCGGTCGTTGGTTCCTTGACATGGACAATGACAGGCTGCCGAGCGAGGGCGATGTCTTCTTCCTCTGCCCCCTCCTCGGCCCAGGACACTGACCGACAGTTGAGTGAACGAGAAGGGGCCCAGCCACTTGGCTGGGCCCCTTC
>CAZWDQ010000210.1:0-2435 GCA_964632475.1 uncultured Acidimicrobiaceae bacterium | reverse complement strand
TGATCGTCGCCACCGGCGACCACGGAGCTGATTGGAAGAGAGAGGATGCGCTTCTGGCATTGGCCACCGTTTGACGCGTCCGTCGGACCCAGCACGTTCCGCTGGTCGTGTTCACCTCCGATCCTGAGATCGTCGAAGGCTCCATCGGAGAGATGGAGGACGTCGAGATCATCGTCCAGTCCCGACTTCGAGGCCACATCCTTGACATGATCGAGCCGGATGACCTCGTCATTGCCCCGGCCCATGTGATCCACGACGCTCCTGCGTCATCGTCTCGGAAGGTTGCCACGAGGCTCTCGAACACGAATCTCGCTGTGATCGCCGGGCCCCATCGTCTGTCAGTCTCCAAGGGTATGACACGGTACGACGTTCAGTCGGTCACCCATCCGAGGCTGTAGCGGCGCTCGAAGATCGGCGCTTCTCGGATTCAACTATCGTGACGCCACCACCGTGTTACGAAGGAGAGCCACGAGATGTTCGGCTACGCAGGGAAGATTCTCCGCGTCGATCTGACCACAGGGGCTCTCGACGTCGAGCAACCGTCAGAAGAGCTGTACCGCACCTACCTCGGCGGCAGCGCCCTCGGTCTCTACTACCTCCTCAAGAACACTCCAGCCGGTGCGGACCCCTACGGACCCGAGAACACGTTGTCGTTCATGCTCGCCGGGCCGACCGGAGCGCCCGTTGCCGGCCAGAGTCGCTGCACGGTGGTAGCCAAGTCCCCGATCACCGGCGGTGCCGGCGACAGTCAGGCCGGCGGATTCTGGCCTGCAGAGCTCAAATTCGCAGGGTTCGACGGCATCGTCGTGCGTGGTATCTCGCCAAAGCCGGTGTATCTCTGGATCAACAAGGGAGAGGCCGAGTTGCGCGACGCCTCGCACCTCTGGGGAGACACGACGCTGGAAGTCGAACAGGCGCTCAAGACCGAACTCGAAGATGACCGGATCGAGATCCTCCAGGTCGGGCCGGCCGGCGAGAAGAAGGTCCGCTTCGCCGCCATCATGTCGATGGCGACCCGTGCCCATGGCCGCACCGGAATGGGGGCCGTCATGGGCAGCAAGATGCTCAAGGCGATCGTGGTTCGGGGAGGCAAGAAGAAGTTGCCGATGGCCGATCCCACCGCTCTGAGGGCCATCGTCCAGCGTGCGGTTCCGCTCGTTCGTGAAGATGAGGACGTGTGGGGACTCGCCAAGTACGGGACGATCGGCATCGTTGAGAGCCAGAGTGCCGCCGGGGGCCTGCCAACACGCAACTACCAGAGCGGATCAATTGGCTTCGACGGAGCGAAGATGCTGGGCGGCGAGCGGCTCTACGACGAGCTCCTTCGCGGAGCCGACGAGGACAACCAGTTGAAGAGGGGGCGCGAGACGTGCTACTCGTGTGCAGTCCGTTGTAAGCGGGTCGTCGAATCCGAGTGGCAGGACAAGGCCCTCAACCCGGAGTCGGGAGGACCCGAGTACGAGACGACTGCAATGTTCGGTTCCGATTGCGGCATCGAGGACCTCCATGCTGTCGCCTACGCAAACCAGATCTGCAACCAGTACGGCGCCGACACGATCGCAGCCGGCGGGACCATGGCGTTCGCGATCGAGTGTTTCGAGAAGGGCTTGATCACCGTCGAGGACACCGGCGGCATCGAGTTGAAGTGGGGCGACGCAGACGCCATGATCGCGATGCTCGAGAAGACGCTTCGCCGCGAAGGTTTCGGTGACATTCTCGCCGAAGGATCTGCAGCGGCCGCCATCACAATCGGCAGGGGAGCAGAGGATTTCGCCATCGCTGTGAAGGGTGCGGAGCTGCCTGCTCACATGCCTCAGGTCAAACCAACCCTCGGCGTCATCTATGCGGTGAACCCGTTCGGTGCGGATCACCAGTCCAGCGAGCACGACGGGATGTATACGCCGGAAACGATTGCGAGCTGGCCGGAGAAGTACGGGAAGCGGATGGAGGACATCGGCCTGGCCGATCCGCAACCCAAGGAATCCCTCAACGAGGAGAAGGTCCGCTACGCCCTCACAACCCAATATGCGTACTCCGCAATGGACACTGCGAACGTATGTCAGTTCGTCTTCGGACCGGGCTGGGAGTTGCTCGGGATGGATGACCTCGCAGGGGTGGTGACCGCTGTAACCGGCATGGAGACCACGGTCGACGATCTTCTCACCTACGGGCGTCGGCGCGTCAACTTGCTCCGGGCGTTCAACGCTCGGGAGGGCATGACGCGTGAACAAGACACGCTACCGAAGCGCCTCTACGACGATCCGCTGCAGGACGGGCCGAGCGCAGGGGCCACTGTGGACCGGGCGACGATCGCCGAAGCCATCGACACCTACTACCGGTTGGCGGGCTGGGACCCCGTGACCGGCAACCCGGGCCGCGAGACTCTTGAAGAGCTCGACCTCGGTTGGGTGGCGGACGAATTGGCTCTGGCGTAG
>CAZWDQ010000209.1:0-2453 GCA_964632475.1 uncultured Acidimicrobiaceae bacterium | reverse complement strand
CCGTCGTTCTGGGAGCGACCGTTGTCTATCGGTTGCTCGAGGACTGGAGTTGGGTCGATTCCCTGTACTTCAGCGTCGTTGCCGTGACCACCGTCGGCTTCGGCGACCTCACGCCGTCGACCGACGCGTCGAAACTGTTCACGGTCCTCTACATCCTCGTTGGAATCTCACTCATCACGGCCTACCTCAACATACGCCTCAAGCGCCGCGCGGCCAGGGAGTACTCGGACGACTGACTCCGCAACGGCCCGCGCCGGCCGATGCTCAGGAACACCGAGGCAGTCGCTGTTCGCGCCGGGCCGGGCCGCTCTACCGGTCCCACCAGCCGCCGGTTGCGAGGCGGTCTCTCGCCTGAGCGACGGCGTCGGCGGGGGACTGGTGGAGGAGGTCACCATGACCGGGGAGGATCACATCGCCGGCAACGGCCGCGAGTTGGTCGAGTGATTGTGCCGCCTGTTGCGGGTCGTGGTTGAAAATGTGAGGCATCAGGCGCGCTCCCGGCTTGCCGGTGAGCACATTGCGGTTCACCAAGGCGTCTCCGGTGATCAGGATGCCGTGGTCGGGGAGGTGGAACGAGCAGTGTCCGCTCGTGTGGCCGGGAGTCGGAATGGCCACGAGCCGACCGGGAGCATCGAGAGGCCCTGCGTCAAATGGCTCGACAGCGGCAACCGGCGTGGGATCTCCGCCACCGCGTATCGCGGTGGCGACAAATGAGATCACCGACGGCCGCCATGCCCGAGCGAGGAGCTGCATGGTCCCGACCCGTTGGTGATAGTGCCCCATGGCGTGTCCCATTTCGGGTCGCAGCGTGCGCACCGTCGCTCCGTGCTGACTACGGAGCCGCTCCGCGACGCCGACATGGTCGGGGTGTGCATGGGTGAGCACCACGGCTTCGACCTGGTCGGCGGTCGCTCCGATCTGATCCAGCGACTCGACAACGTACGCGTAGTCCTTTGGCCACGCGGCATCGACAAGGGTGATCGCATCGCCCTCTCGAATCAGGCACCAGTTCGTCTCGGGGCCAACGACAAGGAACAGGTCGGGTGCGGCCTCCACCACTGCAATGTCCACGGTCCGATCTCCCTCGTCGGGAACTTGCAATCCCACCCTACGCACACCGTCAGGGGGGTGCTCTCCGACCCCGGAAGTGTCGCCCGGCCGACATTTGCTCGGGAACGGCTGGTCCCGCGGAGTTGGGGGGAGTGGGACGCTGAGAGGAGAGAATCATGACAGCAACCCTTGAAAGAATCGTTCGACCCGATGTGGAAACCTCGGTAGAGACGGGCCATCGCAAGATCGGCCTCGGCATCGGACCAATCGCCTTGATGATCGGAATGGTCGTCGCGGGGCTTGGCATCTATGCGGCGAGCCTGGTTGGCAGTGCCGGTGATGAGGAGACGCTCGGGCAGGTGCTCGCTATTGCGTTCGGGTTCAATACGACGGCGTTGGTGATGTTGAAGACCGCGATTGCGGTCATTCTTGTTGGGATCTTGGTGAGGATCTGGATTCGTGTGGAGAGCGTCAAGACGTCGCTCGCTGTGTTGAAGCCGGATGCTGAGGTCGCATCGTTCAAGACGGGCGATGTTGATACCGAGTTCGGTCCGGCGACCGTGTCAACGAAGACGCCGGCCCGGATGCAGCTTCACAAGATGGCCAACACGATGTGGGGCCCGATGCTGCTGATGGGCGTCATGTCCGTGGTCGCCGGGCTCGTCGTGTCGTGGGTGTGGGCCGCCAACGTCGGCACCGACACCGGTCTCGATGCGAGGGCGTGGACCCAGGGACTCCAGTTCCTTGGTGAAGGCTTCGTCCTTTCGTCGATCTCGTTCCTTCTCGCTTCGATCCTTTCGGGGTTGCGTGAGGGTGGCGGTGAGGTCCAAGAAGCACTTGGCCTGCCGGTGATGACCCTCAAGATGCCGCCGACAGCCAAGGCGTTCGTCGTCTTGATGATGGCGGGTCTGATGGTCGAGATCGTCCAGTTCGGTCTCTACATCTATATCACGACGTTCGACGACGTGGCCCGGTATGCACTGTGGTCGTCGTGGCTTGGACCGTTCCGTGAGTTCGGCCTCGGCCTGCTGCTCGCCGGAATCATCCTGGCACTGGCCACCATCGCAACAGCACTCGGATTCCAGTTCTCCCGCATTCGTGACATCGTTGTCACGGGCAAATAGGAAGGGGACAACCATGACTACTACAACATACGACTTCAACACTGAGACGTCGACGAAGGCCCTCGACGTCAACGTCCCCCAACTGGCGGGACGCGCACTGTGGGCCCCGGCGTTCGCCATGTCCCTTATCGGCTTCATCGCCGGTATGACGATCGCGATCGTCAAAGCGGTCGCTATCGCAGACGGCGACGCCGTCCTCGCAGCATCGCTGAACAACTACGGCATTGCGGCGATGTTCTTCGGCTTCACGATGGTGTTCACCGGGATCTCGTTCGCAAT
>CAZWDQ010000208.1:0-2457 GCA_964632475.1 uncultured Acidimicrobiaceae bacterium | reverse complement strand
GTGACCGTCATCAAGGCCGGTCCCGTCCACGTGACACAGATCAAGCGACCGGAGAGCGACGGTTACGCCGCTATCCAGATCGCATACAAAGAGATGACGACCAACCGGTCGAACCGCGCTCAAGTCGGGCACTTTGCCAAGGCCGGCGTGGCACCACACCGGTACATCGTCGAGGTGCGCGTCGACGATCCCGACGAGTTCAAACTCGGTCAGGAGATCACGATCGCAGACGTCCTCGAAGCAGGCCAACGCGCCGACGCAACAGGGATCTCAAAGGGCAAAGGCTTCGCCGGCGTGATGAAGCGTCACGGCATGAAGGGACAGGGTGCCAGCCACGGTGTCCACAAGGTCCATCGTGCCCCGGGCGCAATCGGCGCCTGCGCAACCCCGGCCCGCGTGTTCAAAGGCAAGCGCATGCCGGGACGCATGGGTGGAGATCAAACGACCGTATTGAATCTCGACGTCGTACAGATCGATGCAGATCGCAACGTGCTGCTCCTCAAGGGTGCCGTCCCCGGCCCCAAGGGCGCTGTCGTGGTCGTGCGAGAGGCGGTGAAGAAGCGTGGCTGATCAACTAACCGCAGAGCTTTACGCGGCAGACGGCACCCGTTCGGGTGAGGTCGACCTCAACCCGGACATCTTCGGCATCGAGCCGAACGAAGCTGTGATGCACCAGGTCATCACTGCTCAGCTCGCTGCTGCACGTGCCGGCACTCACTCAACCAAGACCCGTTCCGAGGTTCGCGGTGGTGGACGCAAGCCGTGGGCCCAGAAGGGCCTCGGCCGTGCCCGTCACGGATCGATCCGTGCTCCGCAATGGGCCGGTGGTGGCGTCGCCCACGGACCAAAGCCTCGCGACTACTCCCAGCGGACACCGAAGAAGATGAAGCGACTCGCCTTGCGCAGCGCCTTGTCGGCCCGGGCCGCAGACGGACAGATCAAGGTGGTCGAAGACTTCGGCGCCTGGAGCGAACCGAAGACGAAGAACGCCACGGAGCTGCTCACAGCGATGGGCGTCACCGGCAAAGTGCTGCTTCTCGCAGAGGATCACGAGCGTTTGGCCATCAAGTCGTTCCGGAACATCGAAGGCGTTATCGCCTCGAATCTGGGTCAGGCAAACACCTACGACGTGCTGTGGGCCGAAACCATCATCATGTCGAAGGGAACGCTGGACCTCGGTCAGAACGTCCCGCGAGGGACCGAAGAGCATGCCGAGCAACGAGCTGCCAGCAGGGAGCTGCCAGCAGCCGGCTCGGAGCTCGAAGCTGGCGACTCCGAAGGAGGCGCCGAATGAAGAATCCACGGGACATCATCTTCGAACCGATCGTGTCGGAGAAGTCATATGACCTCATCGAGGACGAGAACACCTACACGTTCGTCGTCGACCGGCGGTCGAACAAGACCGAGATTAAGCAGGCCATCGCGTCGATCTTCGACGTGAAGGTCTTGTCCGTGAATACGATCAACCGCAAGGGCAAGCTCAAGAGAACCGGCCAAGTGGTCGGCAAGCGCAAGGACACCAGGCGTGCCCTTGTGAAGCTCGCCGACGGCGACAAGATCGACATCTTCGAGGTATAGCGACATGGGTGTAAAGAAACTCAAGCCAACCTCGCCGGGCCGCCGGTTCCAGACCGTCTCCGACTTCGAGACCATTACGAAGTCGAAGCCGGAAAAGAGCCTCCTGGCGAAACAGAAGCGGTCTTCCGGCCGAAACTCCTACGGCCGCATCACATCGCGTCACCGCGGTGGCGGTCACAAACGGCGCTACCGGGTCATCGACTTCCGGCGCACCAAGGACGGGATTCCCGCCAAGGTCGCAGCGGTCGAATATGACCCGAACCGCAACGCGCGCATCGCTTTGCTCCACTACGTCGACGGGGAGAAGCGGTACATTCTCGCTCCTCTGAAGGTCGAAGTCGGTGACATGCTCGAATCCGGCTCGTCGGCGGACATTCGGTCCGGGAACGCGTTGCCACTTCGCAACATCCCTACCGGTACGATTGTCCACGCCGTCGAACTCCGCCCTGGTGGTGGAGCAAAGATGGGCCGCTCAGCGGGTACCGCTATCCAGCTCATGTCCAAGGAAGGCAAGTACGCCCTCGTGCGACTGCCATCCGGTGAGATGCGTCAGATTCTGCTCGACTGCAGGGCGACCGTCGGCCAGGTCGGTAATCCCGACGCGGAACTGGTCAAGATCGGCAAGGCAGGGCGTAGCCGCTGGAAGGGCAAGCGCCCCCAGTCCCGTGGTGTCGTTATGAACCCGGTCGACCACCCCCTCGGTGGTGGTGAAGGCCGCAGTTCGGGTGGTCGCCACCCGGTCAGCCCCTGGGGCAAGCCGGAGGGACGCACCCGCAAGAAGAACAAAGCCAGCGACAAATACATCATGCGCAGGCGAAGCAAGAAGGGTCGGAGGTAGACCATGGCGAGGAGCCTGAAGAAGGGGCCGTTCGTCGACGA
>CAZWDQ010000207.1:0-2499 GCA_964632475.1 uncultured Acidimicrobiaceae bacterium | reverse complement strand
GTCGTCCAGCGCACCGGCTGGGGGAAGTCGGCTGTCTACTTCATCGCGACTCGAATCCTGCGTTCTCGGGGGTTCGGCCCAACCATCATCGTCTCGCCGTTGCTCGCTCTGATGCGCAACCAGATCGAAGCAGCCGAACGTCTCGACATCGCCGCGAGGACAGTGAACTCCACGAACCCGAGCGATTGGGTTGAAGTCTTCACTGCCATCGACAACGACGAGATCGACCTCCTCCTGATCTCGCCGGAGCGACTCAACAATCCCCGGTTTCGCTCCGATGTCCTCCCCGACTTGTTGAATCGTCTTGGCTTGCTCGTCATCGACGAGGCCCACTGCATCTCGGACTGGGGACACGACTTCCGTCCCGATTACCGACGACTGCAGCGCATCGTCGAAGCAATGCCGCCATCAACGCCGGTGCTCGGCACCACCGCCACAGCGAACGACCGTGTCGTCGCCGATGTCAACGAACAGCTTGGATCGAACCTGACGATCATCCGCGGAACGCTCGACCGTCCCAGTCTCCGTCTGCAGGTCATCGACATGCCAGACAAGGCCGAGCGCATGGCGTGGCTTGCCAAGACCATCCCAGATCTTGACGGGGCCGGCATCGTCTACACGCTCACCATCACCGACGCCAAACGTGTCGCCCGCTTCCTCGTTGCACAGAACATCGATGCCGAGGCATACACCGGCCAGAGTGAGACGGAGGACAGACTCGACATCGAGGAACGCCTATCCAACAACCAACTGAAGGTGGTCGTCGCCACGTCGGCGCTTGCAATGGGCTACGACAATCCGCATGTCCAGTTTGTCATCCACTTTCAGGTTCCCGGTTCTCCCGTCGCCTACTACCAGCAGGTTGGACGCGCCGGCCGCGCGGTCGACACCGCATACGGGATAGCCCTCTCGGGTGAGGAGGATGTACGCATCCAGGACTGGTTCATCGAGACGGCATTCCCGTCGGAGGAAGTAACGGAGACGATCCTCGATGGACTTGCGGCCTCCGAGGGTCTCAAACGGGGAGAGTTGCTCGGCCTTGTCAACATGCAGCCGAGCCGGCTCGATGGCACGCTGAAGATCCTCGAGGTGGAGCAAGCCGTCTACCGCCAGGACGGTCTCTGGTTCCGCTCTGCGAATCGGTGGGACTACCCGACCGAGCGGATCGAGGCCGTCACCGCCCAGCGGCGACTCGAACAGCAAGCGATGGCCGAGTACGTGACGACCGGGGAATGCCTGATGTCGTTCCTGCGCAGCGAACTCGACGATCACCCGTCACCCTGTGGGCGTTGTGCCAACTGTGCGGGGGCACCGCTCGACCCCACCGTCGACCTTGCCCTCACTGCGACGGCACACAACTTCATCAGGATGCAACCGATCGTGATCGAACCGCGCAAACAAGCCCCGTACGGGCTCACCGGCATCACCCTGGGCACGCACCGACTAGAGGAGGGCCGCGCACTCACCCGCTACGGAGACCCCGGATGGGGTGACCTGGTCAAGTCAGGAAAGTACATGTACGGTCGTTTCGACGATCAACTCGTTGAAGCCTCCGCAGATCTGATTCGCCGATGGGGACCGGCTCCCACTCCTACGTGGATGACGACGGTGCCAAGCCGCGCTGTAGACAACGTCGCTACCGACTTCGCCAGACGCCTCGCGGATGCTCTCGGAATCGACTTCGTCGACGCTGTTGTACGAGCAGCCGACAATCGGCCCCAGAAGGAGATGCAGAACAGCTACCAGCAAGCACGGAACGTGCTTGACGCGTTCCGTGTGCAATCCGTCCGATCGGAACCGGTGCTTCTCGTCGACGACATCGTCGACTCTCGGTGGACGATGACGGTCATCGGTAACCTGCTCCTGCAGAAAGGCGCAGGTCCCGTGTATCCGTTTGCCATCGCCGACGCCGGAAAGGGCTAGTCCGTTGAGCACCGACAGTGCAAAGGCCGTCATCGCCCTCACCAGTCGCCTCGGCGATACGAAGCGACCCTCCCTCTCCCCCACGGAGTGGTCGAGGTTCACGACCGCCCTTGCCGGCCAGCAGATCGACCTCGCCGACGTGTTTGGTGCGGACTTCGACGCCGCAGTGATCCCGGGCGTCGACGATAGGACCACGGCGAAGATCGAGATCCTGCTCAGATCCGCAGCAGCGGCGACCGTAGAAGCTGCTGATCTTGAACGGTATGGCATCCGCACGATCACCATCGTTGATGACGCGTACCCCGATACGTTCCGCACCCGCCTTGGACAGATTGCTCCACCAGTGATTCACGCGGTCGGCAGCACAGATCTGCTGGCCGGAGATGGGGTTGGCATCGTTGGCTCCCGCAATGTGAGAGAAGAGGGAGCGGAGGTGGCCCGCCAGATTGCAGCCGAGGCCGTGCACCTCGGCCGACCTGTCATCTCCGGCGGAGCCAGGGGCGTCGACCAGCTCGCCATGAACGCCGCCTTCCAGGCCGGCGGATCGGTCGTTGGCGTCCTCGCTGATTCTCTCCA
>CAZWDQ010000206.1:0-2553 GCA_964632475.1 uncultured Acidimicrobiaceae bacterium | reverse complement strand
TGCCGGACTGGTATCTCGACGACGGCCACCTCGACTGGGGATACGCCCTCACCGGCCACAAGGCCCAGGGAGCCACCACCCGCCGGGCCCATACCGTCGCCGGTGACGGCGTCGATCGGGAGTGGATCTACGTCACCATGAGCCGGGGTAGAGAATCGAACATCATCTATCTCACCGACTCCGAACACGAGCACAACGACTGCACGCATCTCACTCACCAGCACCCCGACCGGCTCCCCGCCCTGATCGCCGCCCTCGGCCGCACCGCCGCGGAACCCGCAGCCCTTGACACGGGACGAGGACCTCGGATGCTCACAGACGAACAGCTTGAGCAGCGACTCGCCGATGCGGAAGTTGGGCTGGGAGCGAGTGGCGGCGACGAGGAATCCTCGATCGAGTACCTGGAATTGGAGCGCGAGATCCAAGCGCGTCACCGCGACAAGCTCGCGACCGTCGCCTACGAGCCACCCGACTGGGTCACCAACACCCTCGGAGAACGACCCGCCGATCACGATCGCGGTGCCGCTTGGGACGTCGCAGTCGACCGGGCACTCCGCTACCGGACCGAACACGGCATACCCGAAGATGCCGCTGACCTCCTCGGACCACGACCGCCCAGCAGCGAAGTCCTCCAGCGGGTGGCATGGATCGCAGCCCAACGGGCTACACAAAGCGATCTCCGGCTCCTGACGACGGAACAGGACCACGGACGGAGCGCCATGGGCCGATGAATCCGTCATGACAAACCCGGTGGGTGTTCAGTTGCCTGGAGATTCATGGAGGCCCGCCATTGCAACTCCGACCCCTCCACGCCACACCCTCACGCTACGATTACTGGCACGCTGGGTGTCGAAGAACCGGCTAGGTGATCCAGGGAGGACCCCTTTGGCCGAGGCGGTCAACAATGACAATCATGGGGCGTTCTCGCCCTCAGCACCAAGCAGCTCACTCTCCTCGCCAAGTACCGCGAGGCGCTCATCACGGCGGCAGCGACCGGTGAGATCGATGTGGACACCTTCGACAACGACCGCAATATGGAGGAGGTAGCAGCATGACAACACCCTCGTACGCCGTGGACTTGGACGTGACACTGCAGCACGTCGAGCCGGTTATCCGACGCCGCATCAGCGTATCGGCCAGCGACACGCTCTTCGATCTCTATTTCACCCTCATCAATGCCATGGGGTGGAATGACTCCCATCTCCATGCGTACATCGTCGACGACGTCTGGTACTCGGCACCTTTCCACGACATCGAACCGCTAGGCATCGACGAACGCACGATCACTGTCGGCGAAGCTCTCCCCAAGGTCGGTTTCAGCATGACCTGGCTGTACGACATGGGCGACAACTGGGAGCACACCGTCGAGGTTGCAGCGATCGGCGAATCCGAGCCGAACACGTCCTACCCCGTAGTCATAGGTGGGGTAGGTGCGTGCCCTCCCGACGATTGTGGCGGTGCAGGGGGATACATGGAGGTCCTCGCGACGATCGCCGATCCACGGCACCGCTCCGCGTACTACGACGACGAGGGCCTTCGTGCATGGGCGAAGGACGTCGGTGACCCTGACCGTTTCGATCTCGAAGCCACCCAGAAGCATGTTTCTGACCCCCGGAACCGTGACTACTGGTCGCATCTCCCGCCGATCACCCCAGACCTCCGAATCGTGGAATAGGAGTCTGATGCACGCCGCCAACATCGACTCCCGTCCGAAGAAACCGAGGTGACGTCATGAGCAAGGCCGAAGAAGTCCGCGCGCAATTGGAACTCCTCGCTGACTTCCAGGACAAGGTCATCAAGGCCAAGATCCAAAAGGCCACCGCAGAGAAGTTCCAGAGCGGTCCGTATCCGGAAGGGACAGAGACCGTGCACCGGCTCAAGATCACGCTCCGTAAGGTGAGACCGCCCGTGTGGCGACGCATCGAAGTCGCATCCGACACCACCCTCGGGGAACTCTCCCCAATGCTCGAAGGTGTGATGGGGTGGTATGGCGGCCATCTCCATGCGTTCGACGTCGACGGAACCGACTTCAGCCCACCCGACCCCGACTGGGACACTGACGACCTTGATGAGAACAAGTACCGACTCGGCGCCGTGCTCGCCACGGTCGGGGAGAAGATGTCTTGGGATTACGACTTCGGCGACGGCTGGAGTCATACCGTGCTCGTCGAGGCGATCACACCGACTGAACCGCAACTCGAGTACCCGCGGTGCATCACCGGGAAGCGCTCCTGTCCACCCGACGACTGCGGCGGCCCCTGGGCATACTCCGCCATCCTCGAAGCGCTGCGCGACCCGAACTACCCAGACAGGGAAGATCTCCTGTCAATGGTGCCACCCGGCTTCAACCCGGGGGCTTTCAACCTCCACGACGCCGAGGCTGCCCTCCGCGCACCCCGCCCCTTGGATGGCTGGTGAGTCTCGACGACCATTACAGGCTCGTAACGGTCCGGGACCAACCATTACCCAATTCTGCTGTTTCGTAATGGTCGAGGCTTGACTATTCCACTTCGAGAAAGGTCCGGCATGCACCTTTACATAATCCTCTAGTTA
>CAZWDQ010000205.1:0-2557 GCA_964632475.1 uncultured Acidimicrobiaceae bacterium | reverse complement strand
CGAGAGTTCCGAGGTACCGGAACATTCTGGGCCGTTGTGGCGCTACTCGGACTGCTGATCTGGGCTTTGCTCTTCCTCATCGGTGGGTCGCCAGATTGGTGGACGAGACAGGACATGAAACTCCTGCTCCGCTTGGAGGAGATGCGATCCGAGGCGGCGACGGCATTCTTCAAGGGCATCAACCTCCTCACGGCTGACTTGTTCATTCGCGTGGTTCGATGGGGAGCGATTCTCGCCCTGATCTTCTACCGGCGATGGCGCCACCTCGTCGCCGGGATGGCCGTCTTTCTCACTGTCGACTTGGTGACATCTGCCATGGTGTATGCGGTTGCTCGCCCCCGGCCTTTCGTCGAGATCCTTGTTCCCTGGGAGGGCTACTCGCATCCGTCTGTGCCGGTCGCGTCGATCGCTGCCACGCTGGGAGTGATCGGCTACTCGCTCATCCCGAAGGGGAAATGGCGCAATCGGTGGTTCATCGGGGGCGGCGTGGTGGTCTTCCTTGCGGTGGTCGCGCGGATCTACCTGGGCGTGGATCACCCGTCGGACGCGGCAGTCGCCGCCATGTTCGCTCTCGCGGTTTCGGTCGTCGTCTTCAAGTTGTTCGTTCCCGATGCGGTGTTCCCCGTCACGTATTCGCACGGGAAGTCCGCACATCTCGACATCAGCGGTGACCGCGGGGAGGCCATCAAGACGGCGGTTCACGATCAGCTCGGCCTCGAAGTGACGTACCTGGGGTACGTGGGGTTGGCGGGCAGCGCCGGATCGACCCCGCTGCAGATGAACGTGCGTCGTAGCCCGGACTCGGATGAGTCATCGATGGTCTTCGCCAAGCTCTATGCACAGAGCCACCTCCGGGCGGATCGTTGGTACAAGTGGGGGCGGACCGTGGTTTATGGCACGCTGGAAGATGAGGTCAAGTTCACTTCGGTGCGGCGGCTTGTCGAGTACGAGGACTACATGATGCGGGTGATGCGCGATGCAGGTATTCCGTGCGCACTCCCGTACGGCTTTGTCGAGATCACCCCCGAGCGCGAGTACCTGATCGTCACCGAGTTTCTCGATGGCGCGGTCGAGATCAGCGAGGTCGAACTGACCGACGATCAGATCGACGAAGGGCTGGAGGTTATTCGACGCCTCTGGGACGCCGGGCTTGCTCACCGCGACGTCAAGCCGGCCAACATCATGGTGCGAGACGGTCATGTGGTCTTGATCGATGTGGCGTTCGGCCAGGTGCGGCCAACACCATGGCGCCAGGCCGTTGATCTTGCCAACATGATGCTGGTCCTGGCGTTGAGTTCTGATCCGGAGCGGGTCTACAACCGGGCGCTCCAGTTCTTCTCTCCGGATGACGTCGCTGAGGCGTTTGCCGCTACGCGCAGCGTGAGCGTGCCGTCGCAATCCCGGAGCATGCTGCGCACCGCTCGTAAGGATGGGAGAATCGACCTTGTTCAGTCGTTCAGAGACCTGGCGCCTGCACGTGAGCGGATCTCGATTCAACGGTGGTCGCGCCGTCGGATCGCCATGACTGTGGTGACGGTCCTTGCCATTCTGATCCTCATCTCGTTCATCATCGACAACATACGTGGGCAGGGGTTCATCTGATGCGGCGTCTCGTATTCGCAGCATGTGTTCTTGCGGTGCTCTCGGTGGGGTGTGGGGAGCAGCAGTTGGGTCAGCGAATCGTCGCGTGTGAAGGCCTGTCCCAGGAGATCGGGACGAGCAGCATTCTCACGGCGCAGGCGGTTCCCGGCACCGAGTACATCCCCTGTGTTGATGCGCTGCGTCCGGGGTGGCAATTCGAGCACGTGCAGGCGCGCAGCGGCCAGGCCTATTTCACGCTCGATTCCGATCGCATGGGGATGGAGTTCTTGCGGGTCACCCTGCTGCCGTCATGTGATGTCGGGGGAGCACGCCCGGTCACCTCAGACGAAGGAGACGTGGACCTCTCGGTCGAGGTCCTGGAAGAGAACGCCGACTTCGCGATAGTGGTTATCCCCGTGGCGAACCGGCATCACAACTATGCGGTTTCGGTCGTGGCCCACCTCATGAGCGAGTCGGTTCGGGGGCGCGACATCAGCGCCACCCTGGACGAATCGGCTGCGCCCATCTCGGAGAAGATCGCGTCCGCCCATGCCACCGGGGCGCCGGTGATCATCATCGATGACGTCGAGATGGACACCGGGACGGTGAGCGTACGTCGCGTCGGCGGCGATGAGGAGTCTGGTCTCGACTTCGACGCGGCGCTGGAGGAGATCGAGGATGATGTCGAAGAATCGGTGTACAAAGCCCGCTGGTTCTACACCTTCGAGAGTGGCTGCATCCGATACGACATCGACGCGAAGGGTGAGGGTGCGCAGACGGTGAAATCCGATGTGGCGCGAGCCATTGGGATGTACCCGATGGAGGAACTCTATGAGTTCGCTCGCCAGGCCGGATACCGGGGATTCGAGTGAACAACGAATCCCCCGTCGATGCTGCTGACGTGCGCGCGTCGGACGCCGCCACCGAAGAGGACAACACGCGTCGGGGATTCCCCTGGAAGCGAATCATCCAGGCG
>CAZWDQ010000204.1:0-2582 GCA_964632475.1 uncultured Acidimicrobiaceae bacterium | reverse complement strand
ATCTTCCTCTTCATGGCGTTCGCTTCGGTGGGTCTCCCGGGTCTCTCCGGGTTCGTCGGTGAGTTCGCCGTCCTGCTCGGTAGCTACCTCACACTGCCGGTGCTGGCGATCATCGCCGGATCGGGTGTCATCCTGGCCGCCGTCTACATGCTGTGGGCCTACGAGCGCATCTTCACCGGCCCGGTCACGAATCCGAAGAACGAAGGTCTCTCCGACTTGAACTTCCGGGAGATCGCGATCCTCGTGCCGCTCATCGTGCTCATCATCGGGATCGGGATCTATCCGAAGCCGATCCTCGAACGCATCGAGCCATCCGTCGAGATCATCCTCGACCGGATCGAGGCGACCACGGACTACGAAGCACCGGAGTTCGGACGGATCGACGAGATCGTGGATCCCAAGGACGTGGTAATCGAGAGCACAGGACACGGCGATGAGGAGGGTTCGGAATGAACAACGCCTCGTTCCTCGCCGTTGCCCCGGAAGTCATCCTGCTCCTCGGTGCGCTCCTCGTGATCATCGCCGGTGTGATGCTCGAGCGGCCCCGCAATGAGTGGGGCTTCATCGCAGCACTCTCATTCGTCGTCGCCATCATTCTGTCCGTGCTGCAGTGGCGAGCCGTTGACACGCTCCTCGAAGAGGGGAGCGATCTGCTGTTCTTCAGTGCTCGCAACGTTCCGATCCTCCGTGTCCCGATGGTGGTCATGGATCACTACTCGGCGTTCGCCGGATTCGTGATCTTCACGATCGGTCTCCTCGGCCTCGGTGCCGTGTGGGGTCTCGTGAAGCGAGTGAAGACCCGCGGAGTCGAACTCGTCACCCTCATCCTCCTGGCGTTTGCCGGCCTCCACATGATGACGATGTCGGCGAACATCATCATGCTGTTCCTCGGTCTCGAGACGGCGTCGATCTCCTTCTACGTGATCGCCGGGTTCACGAGGGATCGGGCGAACTCCGATGAGGCCGCGGTCAAGTACTTCCTCCTCGGATCGCTCGCCTCCGCGATCTTCGTCTACGGCGCCGCTCTGCTCTTCGCTGCAACCGGATCGACGTCCTTCTACGGCGCAGGCGGGATGAAGAATTTCTTCGCCGGCACGATCATCGGAGAGCCGGGTGTTCTGCTGCTCGGTATCGGTTTCGTGATCGTCGGCCTGGCGTTCAAGGTCTCGGCTGCACCGTTCCACCAGTGGGCGCCGGATGTCTACCAGGGAGCACCAACTGGAGCAGTTGGGTTCATGGCTGCCGGCGTCAAGGTCGCTGGTTTCGCCGCTCTCGGGCGCATCCTCATCGGAGCACTTCCGTCGCAGATTGACGAATGGGCGCCGATCCTGGCGATCATCGCCGGCCTCTCCATGATCATCGGAACGGCTCTCGCTGCCGTGCAGAACGACGTCAAGCGGATCCTTGCGTACTCCGGTGTTGCACACGCCGGGTACATCATGATGGCGTTCGTCGCAGGTGAGGCGGGCATCGGCGCCATGTGGTTCTACGTCTCGATGTATGCCCTGACGTTGATTGGTGCGTTCGCAATCGCATCTGTTGTTTCTCATGGCACACCGGGACGTTCCGACCTCGACGATTGGTCCGGGTTGTCCCGTCGTTCCCCCGAACTCGCCTGGGCGATGCTGATCCTGTTGCTGGCGATGGGCGGGATTCCGTTCACGGCCGGCTTCATCTCCAAGCTGACCGTGTTCACCGTGGCGGCCGACGCCGACTACCTCTGGCTCGTGATCCTGGCGCTGTTGACGACGGTCGTCGGGTTGTACGTCTACTTCCGGGTTGCAGCGAAGATGTTCCTCGGATCCGCTGAGGATGATGCGCCTGCGCTTGAGCCATCGACCGTGCTGCGTCTCGTGCTTGCGGTCGTGGTCGTGAGTACGATCGTGTTCGGTGTCAACCCATGGCCACTCCTCGATCTCGCACGTGAAGCCCTCCCGCTCTGATCCCGGGTCCGGGGGGATCCGCTATCGCGCCGTCACGTTCATAGCGCTGCTGTTCGCCATCGCTCCCATGCTGGCGGCGATCGCTCCATCCGTTGTGACGACCGATCTGTTCATCGTCGGGGAGGACGAACCGATCGACGAAGACGTCTACGTCGCCGCCACATCCGGTCGTATCGAGGGGATCATCGACGGCGACCTCGTGATCACCGCCGGAGATCTCACGATCGCCGGGACCGTCACCGGCGATGTTCTGGCACTGACCGCGGGGACCGTTCGCGTCGACCAGGGAGGTGTCGTCGAAGGCTCTGTGCGCACGACCACGCCACAGGTCCAGATCGACGGTGAGGTCGGCAAAGACCTCTTCGTGACCGGCCTCGCCACAGGAATCGGATCTACGGGTGTCGTCGGTCGTGACATCATCATGTTCGGCGGCACGCTGACCATCGACGGCGCCGTCGGTCGCGACGTCCGCGGCCGTCTGCTCAACGCTTCCGTCTCCGGCTCTGTGGGTCGTGACATCGACCTGGCGGTCCAACGCCTCGCTATCGATTCGGGTGCTTCGGTGGCGGGCGACGTGCTCTACCGATCGACGAACACTGCCCTGATCTCTGATGGCACCGTCGAGGGCCAGATCGTCCA
>CAZWDQ010000203.1:0-2591 GCA_964632475.1 uncultured Acidimicrobiaceae bacterium | reverse complement strand
GGTACGCGCCGTCCTATATGGCGGCTCCAGCCCACAGAACGCGGGCAGGTTCCCCGTCGGTGACTCATCTCTTTACGGAATGGAGTGAACTCAACCAGCAAGTACACGACGCAGACGATCGACCCCGTCGCTTGTGACAACACGTTCGTGCTCGCATACGGGAACACGTGGGAAAGGGGCCTCGGGAACGGCTGGGAGGGCCAGATCTTCACGCTCGGTGACGGCGTTCACCAGGACAGCAGCGAGAACCGGGTCGCGATTGGAGCGCACTACACCGGTTCACGCCAGGCCGACGTCTACGTCCACACCCACCCACGACTCCACGTCGACTATCGGTTCATGGCAGACGGATCGATCGGGAAGAACAACACATCAGGAACAGCCGTCGTCGATGCACCACTCGGACCCGAGGCTCGCTCAGGCAGCGCCGTCGGCATCACTGAGGGCCTTCGCTTCACAGTTCTCTCCAACGCGTCACACGGCAACGGGACCTGGTATCCCCGGCCCATGGTGTCGGCGCGTCACACCGGAGACACCCAGGTCACCTGGTATCGCAGCCGCTCCGGTCAGCCCGGCGCTTTCTGGTTGCAGTCCATCGACTTCGGCGAGGTCTGGCGCTAGCTCTGCTCTCGGCAGGACACCTCGTCGCCCTTGCCAAACAGGTGACTAGTCCCTTGAGACTTCCCAGAACCGCCTTCAAGTTCCACCCCCTCACCCGCCGATTCCATTGGGAGAGGACACAGTGAATACAGACCACGACACCAACCCCAGGAACCGGGATCGAACCGGGGCAGCGGCACTCGCCCTAGTAGGGACAACCGCGACCCTTGTCGCTGTCGCTCTCGCCGCCTCCGGAACGGTCCGCATCGCCGCGGTCGTAGTCCTCGGACTCCTCGTGATGGCCGTCGCTGTCGTGACCAGCGCTGTCGAGCGGGCACGGGTCACCCGTCAAGTCGCCTCTCTCGAGAAAGCACTCGAGAGTGAGCGCGACAACGCTCACCGGCTCAGTCGCCTCCTCGCTCGCTTCACCGACGAGTTGAGGGCACCTCTCACCGCCGTCTACGGACTGTCCCGACATCTCGAAGATGTCGGGATCACAGACGTTGCCGAGGCCGAGGTCCTCATAGGAATGATCTCCCGCGATGCGACCGAGATCGCCCGAGCGGTCGAAAACACCGCGGCCGCAGCTCAGATCAATGCGGGGACCTACCGCCCGAGGTCGACGGTCGTCAAACTCGATCACCATGTCACACGCATCATCAACGCGACCGATCCGACACCCCTTGAGATCACCGTCGACGCCCGAACAGCGATCACTTGGTGTGATCCGGCTGCGATCCGGCTGATCCTGCTCAACGTTCTCCACGCAGCGGAGGAAGGTCAAGCAGGTACAGCCAGGATTGACGTCGACGAACGCAACGGACTCGGAATCCTCTCGATCACCGATGACCGGCAGAGAGGTCACGTACCGGACGGTACAACCGGCGACCTGCACGGCACGGGCGACCTCCTGTCACGGGGCATCGTTTCGGCTCTCGTCGAGAGCCAGGGTGGGACCATGAGTTCGGCGCACACGCTTGGATGGAGCAACACCGTCATCCGATTCCCGATAGCGACCCCGGCACAACTCTCCGCTGCGAACGGAACGACGTCCACATCGAGATCGACGCGAATCTCCTAGTCAAGTCTCCCGATCCAGCATGGCCTGTTCCAGAGGGCCCTTCCTTCGCGTCATGAAGCGCATCGCCTGAAGGGCAAGTATCGCTCCCCACAGTGCTGCCACGTAGAAGAACCACCAACCGCCACCGTTCAACACGTCGATCAGGAGAAGCGCCGAGACGACGAGTGCGTACACCATCGCGTGGCGAACGAACCTCAATCGCCTACGAACCCGCTTGCGGGCCTCCCTCCCATCACGTGAGCGGCGCTTTCGCTCCTCGGCAACAGCGCGCTCAACAGCCTGGCGGGAGATACCGACTTCGTCGGCGACGTGAACGAGTTGTTCCAACGTGAGACCTTGATCAGTTGGTTCCTCGACCAGATCGTCGAGACGCGCGGCAAGGTCGATGATCTCCCCCACCTCGTCGCGGGGGAACCGTCGCTCCTGGCGTTGCACGTCCATGAAAGGAAGTGTACGGGAGGCGAGCGATCAGTCTCGAGTCAAGTCGATCCCAAGGTCGTCCGCGCTGACGAGCGCAACAGAGCAGTCGCGATCCCGCAGATGTGCCGACCGCCGCTGATACAGCGACACACCCGGCCCACCGGCCGGTTCGGTCTTCGCTGTGCGGACGTTGCCCTTCACCGTGGGAACCTCGGCAAGCCTTCGTACGATGGTGTCAAGGTCAGATTTCATCCGGTCATCCTCCAGACGGTCAGCCCGCTCCAGCCAGCACCCGGAACGCTAGTGACCGACGCCACCACGCCAAAGGACCGTTTGGCCGCCTCCCGTGGCGTACTCAGTAGTCAGTAGTCAGTATCCGACAAGATGCGACCTTATCTTGCTGGAAGCTGGCGGCTGGTAGCTCATGGCTCCTGTCTTGCTACTTGCTACTTGCTACTTGCTACTTGATACTCCCATCCATGCACACCGA
>CAZWDQ010000202.1:0-2598 GCA_964632475.1 uncultured Acidimicrobiaceae bacterium | reverse complement strand
ACGTTGGCATGGTGCCGATTCGTCCATGATCTTGGCTCCATTGTCGGAGCGTGGATGCCGAGGGTGATCGCCATCTGCTTCTTGGAGGCTGCATCTTCGTCGGACCTGCCTCGGAGGCGTGACAAGCTACGCTCACTCGATCATGACTGTGGCTCGACTTGATGATCGGCGACCCAATCGCCTGCGTTCTGCCGAGTTCACGGATCAGGTCGGGGAGGTGGCTGCAAACGCCTTCGATGAAGTTGCTCCCGCAATTGCGCGAGTTGAACAGGCAGCAGCTGCTGGACTCTGGGCAGTCGGATACGTCGGCTACGACGCAGCGTCGGCGTTTGATCCGAACCTTGCTGTGCGGTCGCGTCGACCCAACGGATTCCACAGCGACTTGCCGCTTGTTTGGTTCGGACTCTTCAAGTCTCGAGTGCTCAATCCCGGACGAAGCGATGACCGAGGCATCTACGAGATGTCTGAGTGGCGTTGGGTTGACAATCGCGACGCCTACGAACGTGCAGTCGCCACTATCAGGGAGCACGTTGTAGCGGGCGACGTGTATCAGGTCAACTACACGACTCGCCTGCGTGCCACCTTCTCGGGCGATCCGGTGGCGCTCTACCACGACCTCACTGCAGCCCAGTCGGGCGGGTACGGCACCTACCTCGACACGGGCAGGTATCGGGTCTTGAGCGCCTCTCCGGAGTTGTTCTTCGACCGTCATCCCAGGGCGGACGATTCAGACAGGCTGGTCACCCGACCGATGAAGGGGACTGCGCCGAGGGGCCGCTGGTTGGTTGAAGATTCGACCCGGTATGAGGAATTCAAGAAATCGGCGAAGGAACGCGCCGAGAATCTGATCATCGTCGATCTCCTCCGCAACGACCTTGGTCGAATCGCCGAATTCGGGACCGTCGCCGTTGAAGACCTCATGGCGATTGAGCGGTACGACACGGTCTGGCAGATGACCTCAACGATCGTCGGTGACATCGACCCATCAGCCCCTCTTGTCAGTGTGCTTGCCGCTCTGTTTCCCAGCGGTTCGGTCACGGGCGCTCCCAAGGTGCGAGCGATGAAGGTGATTCGCGACCTCGAGACAGAACCTCGCGGCGTGTATACGGGGGCGATCGGGTTTGTCGCCCCCGCCGGATTTCCTGGTCCCTGCGCTTCGTTCAGCGTCGGCATCCGTACCGTCGTGATCGACGCGCACTCCGGTGAAGCAGAGTACGGGATCGGAGGAGGGGTGACCTTCGACTCTGATCCGCATGCCGAGTACGAGGAGGCTGCACTCAAGTCTCGAATCCTCACCCACGGCAAATCGGACTTCGAACTCATCGAGACGATGCGATGGGCGCCCGATAGCGGTTGGTACTGGCTGGACCTCCATTTGGACCGGCTTCAATCCTCTGCGGACTACTTCGGGGTGCCGGTGCGCCGAGCAGCAATTGCTGCACAACTCGACGCTGCGGTCGACGGTCGCGGGGAGTCCCGGGTACGTCTCGCGGTAGACCGTCAAGGGCGCGCCAACGTCCGCGTATGCCGGTTCGTCGAAGACAATCGGCAACCAGTAGCCGTAGCCATCGATCAACAGCCGGTCGACACGTCAAGCCCGTTCCTCTATCACAAGACCACGCGCCGGGAGGTCTACAAAGATCGCCTTGCCCGGTACCCGAACGCTGATGATGTGCTCATGGTGAATGAACGCGGTGAGCTCACCGAATCAACGATGGCGAACCTCGCCGTCAAGGTCGCAGGGCAGTGGTGTACACCTCCGATGGAGTCCGGCTGCCTGCCGGGCGTCTACCGCAGGGTGCTTCTCGAGCAAGGCCGTCTCGTCGAACGACCGATCCTATTGGACGACCTAGCGGACGGCGGCGGGATTGCGCTGCTGAATTCGGTTCGGCTCTGGCGAGATGCATTCGTGGTGACAGACTCCTAGGAACTCCGGTCCATGCTCGTTCTTCCCGCCCATTTGTGCTGCGATGTCAGGGGGTCAGTCTGGTGGGTGTTCGGGCTGATTCCCGCGTGCCTGACGCCCGCTTTGGTAGCGTGAGTCAATGCGGATGGACTCGACCGATTGCCTGACGTACCTGGGGTCCGCCTCCTTCGGTGTCCTCGGAACAATGGATTCCCACCGTGGAACCCATCTCGTCCCCGTGGTTTTTGCGTTCCGAGGCGATGAACTCGTGATCCCGATCGACTCTGTGAAACCGAAGGGGAAGAATCGGTTGCGTCGAATCGACAATCTGCGTACAGACTCTCGGGCATCACTGCTCATCGACCACAGGGACACCGATTGGGGAGCGCTGTGGTGGGTTCGCGTCGACCTCGAGTTCAACGACAACACTGAGCCTGAAGCCAGTTGGCGATCGGCGCTTGCTAGCAAGTACCCGCAGTACGGTCCGGAGCACACCATCGATTCTCTTCTGCTGTTCACGATCTGCGCGATGCGAGGTTGGAGGGCGACGTAGGTGTTCTCGACGATCGGCCTGATCTTGGTCGCAGGGACGGATGAGATCGGAGATCGACAGGAGACTCGTGCGACGGAGCCGATGCTGAAGGCGGCACGGTACTCGCGTCTGCCCGCTGGAAGTCCGATCACCAAGAACG
>CAZWDQ010000201.1:0-2617 GCA_964632475.1 uncultured Acidimicrobiaceae bacterium | reverse complement strand
CCCCGTATCATCACTCCATGTCACTCTTTTCTAAGGCTCTTCGGATTGGGGAGGGGAAACGTCTCAAGGAACTCGAGGCGCTCGTCGAGAGGGTCAACGCGCTCGAACCGGAAACCGAGGTCCTGAGCGACGACGATCTCCTGGCTAAGACCACCGAATTCCAGAACCGCATCCGAAATGGCGAATCGGTCGACGACCTCGAAGACGAGGCGTACGCCGTCGTCCGTGAAGCAGCGAAACGAACGCTGGGTCAGCGCCCGTTCGATGTTCAGGTCATCGGAGCCGGAACTCTCCATCGCGGGATGATCACCGAGCAACGCACCGGTGAGGGAAAGACGCTCGTCTCAACGATGCCGGCCTACTTGAACGCGCTCGCAGGCGAAGGTGTCCACATCGTCACGGTCAACGACTACCTCGCGGCACGCGACTCGAACTGGATGGGACAGATCCACCGATTCCTCGGACTCAAAGTCGGACTCATCCAGGCCGACATGACGCCGCAAGAGCGCAAGCCGGCCTACGACGCCGACATCACGTACGGAACGAACAACGAGTTCGGATTCGACTACCTCCGGGACAACATGACGATGCGTCCCGAGGACCGCACTCAACGGGGCCACTACTACGGGATCGTCGACGAGGTCGATTCGATTCTCATCGACGAAGCGAGAACTCCGCTCATCATCTCCGGGCGGGTCGGGGAGACCGGGAAGTGGTATCGGGACTTCGCCCGCATCGTCGAGAGGCTCCGCCGAGATGAGCACTATGAGGTCGATGAGGGGAAGCGGCAGGTCATTGT
Organism: uncultured Acidimicrobiaceae bacterium; assembly: GCA_964632475.1. Classification (GTDB taxonomy): domain Bacteria; phylum Actinomycetota; class Acidimicrobiia; order Spongiisociales; family UBA5794; genus JAHEEL01. The sequence continues at coordinate 1,818 of CAZWDQ010000201.1, read as the reverse complement.
CACCGAGACCGGCGTTACCCAGGTCGAGCAGATCCTCGGCGTGGAGAACATGTACGACTTTGCCAATGTCGATTTCATCCACCATCTCGACGTGGCATTGAAGGCGAAGGGGCTCTATCACCTCGACGTCGACTACCTCATCAAGAACGGCGAGATCATGATCGTCGACGAATTCACCGGACGTGTGCTCGAAGGCCGGCGCTACTCCGAGGGCCTGCACCAGGCGATCGAGGCGAAGGAGGGCGTTCACATCAAAGAGGAGAACCAGACCCTTGCCACGATCACCCTTCAGAACTACTTCCGGATGTACGAGAAACTTGCGGGGATGACCGGCACGGCCCTCACCGAGGCCGGTGAGTTCCACGGGATCTACGGACTCGATGTGCTCGACGTCCCAACGAACATGCCGATCGCCCGTATCGACCAGTCGGACGTTGTCTACCTCGACGAAGACCACAAGTTCGCTGCCCTCGCCGATGACATCGAAGAGCGTAGCAAACGCGGTCAGCCTGTCCTGGTCGGAACCATCTCGATCGAGAAGTCCGAACGACTCGCCGGTACGTTGAAGCGCCGCGGGATCAGACACGAGGTCCTCAACGCGAAGCAGCATGAACGGGAGGGCCACATCATCGCCCAGGCCGGGCAGCTGAGTTCGGTCACGGTTGCGACCAACATGGCCGGGCGAGGCGTCGACATCCAACTTGGCGGGAATCCTGAGGAATTGGCGCGAAGTGAGATGATCCGCAAGGAGATCCCGAAGGATGATCCGACGTACGAGGCGATGCTCGATGCCTCGATCGAGCGATTCAGGATTGAGACGGAAGGGCAGAAGCAACAGGTGATCGATGCCGGAGGCTTGTACGTGCTCGGGACCGAGCGGCATGACTCGCGCCGCATCGACAACCAGCTCCGAGGCCGTTCCGGACGGCAGGGAGATCCGGGCGAGTCCCGCTTCTACCTGTCGCTCGAAGACGATCTCATGCGTCGATTCGCCAACGAGCGAGTGGCATCGATCATGGAGCGTTTGAAGATTCCGCCGGATGTTCCCATCGAGCACAAGATGGTGACGAAGGCGATCGAGCGTGCACAGACGCAGGTCGAGTCACAGAACTTCGAGATCCGTAAGAACGTGCTCAAGTACGACGAGGTGATGAACACCCAGCGCCAGATCATCTACCAGTGGCGGAACCAGATCCTCGACGGTGAGAACACTGATGAGTTGCTTGCTGAATGGCGTGCTGAGGTCATCGAGTACGAAGTCGGCGAGATGACATCTGGCGTCGACGCGTCTGAGTGGGACTGGGCCGACCTGGATGTTCGGATGAAGGTGATCTACGAGTCGACGATCAGCGAAGCATCGTTCGGTGACCCCGACCTCCTCACGGCCGACGAGATCATCGACGCCTACGTTGTCGACGCCGATGCCGTGTACGCCGAGCGGGAACCACAGTTCGGTGCCGACGTTATGCGCCAGCTCGAACGCACCGTCACGCTGTCGGTCATCGACAACAAGTGGAGAGAGCATCTCGCTGAGATGGACTACCTCCGTTCCGGCATCGGTCTGCGTGCAATGGGCCAGAAGGATCCTCTCGTCGAGTACCAGCGTGAGGGCTTCGACTACTTCGAGGAACTGGTCGACGCCGTCAAGCACGATGCGATTCGCTACATGTTCCACGTCGACGTGGTGCAGAAGCAGGAAGCCCCGAAGGCCCAGGTCACCACATCGTCGGCGAAGTCTGTTCAGCAGCTGAAGAAGAAGCAGGTTGTTCGGAGCGGCGAGAAGGTGGGGCGCAACGCTCCCTGCCCATGCGGATCCGG
>CAZWDQ010000200.1:0-2641 GCA_964632475.1 uncultured Acidimicrobiaceae bacterium | reverse complement strand
TCACGGTGCGGACGCTGCATCACTATGACGACATCGGACTGCTGACACCGACCAAACGACGGCCGAACGGATACCGCGCCTACACGGATGGCGACGTCAGTCGTCTCCAGCAGATTCTCGCGTACCGGGAACTCGATCTCGGACTCGAAGAGATCGCCCGAATCCTGGATGAGCCGTCGGACACGATCGGGGCATTCGGCAAGGCCCGCCGCCGGATCGGCGATCAACTCACGAAGCTGAGTCGGATCGCCGCCAGCCTCGACGCCGCAATCGAATCCGAGAAGAGAGGAACACCGATGACCCCGGACGAGAGACTCGAAGCGTTCGGCGCCTTCGATCCCGACGAGTTCGCTGACGAGGCGGAGGAACGATGGGGAGGGACCGACGCATTCAGAGAGTCGGCTCGCCGCACGTCGGCCTACACCCCTGCAGAATGGGAACAGCTGAGGGATGAAGCGAGCGAGATCGATCAGAGCCTGCTTGCGTTGATGGATGTCGGCGCGCCTCCGAATTCGAACGAGGCCAGAGCCCTGGTCGATGCCCACCGTGCTCACATCACGAAGTGGTTCTACGAGTGCACGCCGGAGATACATGCCGGCCTCGGCATGATGTACATCGAAGACGAACGGTTCCGTGCCAGCATCGACAAGACCGGGGAGGGACTCGCCGCATACCTCTCCGAGGCCATCGATGCCAGATACTGAGACTGATCGCGAGCGGGGCCTGGACCGGAGCCGAGCGCTACCGTCCCCATCATGAACACCCCACCTCCGACCCACGAGTGGTGGAAGACCGCCGTCGTGTACCAGATCTACCCACGATCATTTCAGGACACGACCGGCAGCGGAACGGGAGACCTCAACGGCATCACGCAGCGTCTCGGATACCTTTCCGATACGCTCGGCGTTGACGCCATCTGGATCTCTCCGTTCTACACGTCGCCGATGGCCGATTTCGGATACGACGTCGCCGACTACTGCGATGTCGACCCGACGTTCGGGACGCTCGACGACTTCGATCGCCTGCTCGCTGAAGCTCACCGACGGCGTCTCAAGGTGATCATCGACTGGGTACCTAACCACACTTCGGACCAACACCGGTGGTTCGTCGCGTCACGCTCAGCGCTCACCGATCCCAAACGGGACTGGTACGTGTGGCGAGGCCCGAAGCTCGACGGATCTCTGCCGAACAACTGGCAGTCGATGTTCGGAGGACCGGCCTGGACGCTCGACGAGACGACCGGCCAGTACTACCTCCACTCGTTCCTCGCCGAGCAACCCGACCTCAATTGGCGAAACCGAGAGGTCCAGGCTGCCATGTTCGACACCCTGCGATTCTGGCTCGATCGCGGCGTCGACGGGTTCCGGATCGACGTCGCCCACTTCATTATGAAGAATCCGGATCTCACCGACAATCCACTCGCTCCACCGCCGCGAGGCGGTGCCGACTTCAGGTCATTCGGCGGATACGACGAGTGGGATCACATCCATGACAAGGGCCACACCGATATTCATGCCGTCTTCCGGGACCTTCGCCGCGTCCTCGATGAGTACCAGGGTGACCGCTTCTCGATCGGCGAGATCCACATCTTCGACTGGGACGAGTGGGCCAGCTACTACGGCGACGGCGATGAGCTGCACATGCCGTTCAACTTCTCTCTCGTGTGGGCCCACTGGACCGCTGCGGCGATCCGTTGCCGCGTCGAGGCTCTGCAGACCGCGGTCCCCGCAAACGGATGGCCGAACTACGTGCTCGGGAACCACGATGAACAGCGTCTCGCCACCCGGTACGGCCCCCAGAACGCAGCGGCCGCCGCCGTTCTGCTTCTTACGCTGGGAGGCCAACCAACGATCTACTACGGGGACGAGATCGGCCTGCGGGAGACCGAAGTCCCGCCCGAGCGGGCGCAGGACCCGTGGCAGTTCCGAGTCCCCGGCATGAGCCGCGATGGTTGCCGGACGCCTATGCCGTGGACCGCCACACCCGGCCACGGATTCTCCGTCCCCGTTGCCGAACCTTGGCTCCCGTTCGGCGGCGATGCGCCCAGGAGAAACGTTGAGAATCAACTCGGCGACCCGTCATCGATGCTGAACCTCTACCGGCAACTCCTGCGCATCAGAGGCGCCCGCTCGTCGTTGCAGACAGGTTCGATCGAGTTCATCGACGACGTCCCGGACGGCGTTCTCGGCTTCATCAGAGCGGACGGTGCCGAGCGCACCGTCGTCCTGATCAACTTCACCGATGAGACCAGGGACACGCCGGTCCCGGATGGGTCCACGCTTCTGTTTTCGACCGATCAGATGCGGACCGAGATTCAACCCGGTTTGATCGACCTCGGCCCGAACGAGGCGCTCGCGATCGATCCCGGAGCCAGCGCCTGACGGCACCGTAGCCCGGGGTCGTTCAGGATCAGTCTGCGGGAACCAGGTCCTTCGTACCGAGCTTCGACTTCGTGAAGATGCCGATCAGGCCCATCAACCCGACCGATCAAGTACGTCGATCGTGAATGCCTCCCCTGTGCGCCGCGACATCCCCTCTGTGCGCCCGGCGCCGTCGCTTGCTATTCAGCGGACTGGGTCACTCTGAAACCAACCCAGGTGCTGGAAACTGGGGCAAGACTCCCTGACTCTGCTTCGCCGGT
>CAZWDQ010000199.1:0-2674 GCA_964632475.1 uncultured Acidimicrobiaceae bacterium | reverse complement strand
CTCCGGTGAGCATCGTGTTCGACCAGGCGGAGAACCGACTCCACACCATCAAAGCTATCATGGTCGCCACCCTGGGGTAGCGCTCTCACGAACACTCGAAACGATAGGGGAGGCTTCTGGACATGGATCAGCAGGCACAGACCGACGAGACGCCAGCCGGCGTAGAGCTCCCCGCTCCCTACAACGCCTCCATCGACGACGTTGCCCGCCAACGCGGCGTCGACCCAGGCGCCGGACTGAGCCCGGACCAGGTCGAGGAGCGTCTGCGGGTCTACGGCCAGAACCTCTTGGCGGGGAAGAAGAAGGAGTCTGGTTGGCAGGCCTTCCTCCGCCAATACCAGGACTTCATGCAGATTGTGCTCCTTGGAGCTGCGGTGATCAACACGATCTTCACGGACGAATGGACGACAACGTTGGTGCTGGTGGCCTTGACGGTGTTCAACGCTGTCCTTGCTCTGCGTGGGGAGTCCAAGGCCGAAGCCAGCCTCGCCGAACTGGCAGGGACGATGAAGAGCGTTGCTCGCGTGCGGCGCGGTGGGGAGGCAGTCGAGATCGATGCCGGGCAGATCGTGCCCGGCGACATCGTCCTGATCGAGGCAGGCAACGTGGTACCGGCTGATGGGCGTCTCTTTGTAGCAGCGACCCTTGAGGTCGAGGAGGCGGCGCTGACCGGTGAGAGCACGCCGACGCTCAAGACCACCGGCGCTATCGACACGCCCGGCGTGGCCCTCGGAGACCGGACGAACATGGTCTTCATGAACACCCCAGTGACTCGCGGTCGGGGAGAGCTCATCGTTACCGCAACCGGCATGAACACTGAGATGGGTCACATCGCCGACCTACTCAACAAGACCGAGGCCGACAAGACACCGCTTCAGAAGCAACTTGACCGTCTCACCGTGGTCATCGCCAGCCTGGCCGGGCTTGCCTTCGTCGCGATGGTCATACTCGGCATCTGGAACGACCAGGAACTCGACGCCATCTTCGTGTCGGGCGTCGCCTTGGCTATTGCGGCGATTCCGACCGGTCTTCCGGCGGTCGTGACCACGATGTATTCGATGGGCACGAGGGCGCTCGCTGAGATGAACGCCATCGTGAAGCGCCTTCCGTCGGTGGAGACGTTGGGTTCGGTGTCGGCTATCTGCTCGGACAAGACGGGCACCCTCACCCTGAACAAGATGACCGCGGTTGAGTTCACCGTTCCCGGGCAGAATCACTACACGGTCAAGGGCGAGGGGTACAGCACGGTCGGTGAGATTCTCCACGATGGCGGCACGAACATCGATCTTGATGCCGTCATGCTGCCGATGGCGCTGTGTGCGGACGCCAGGCTCGCCGGAGGGGATCTGATCGGTGACCCAACCGAGGGCGCCCTCATCGTTCTCGCCGAGAAGGGCGGCATCTCCATCGACGGAGCACGCGAGATGTATCCCCGTGTCGGCGAGGTGCCGTTCGACTCCGAGTACAAGTTCATGGCGACATTCCACGACATGACGAACGAAGACGGCGACGCAATCGTGCGATGCTTCGTGAAGGGCGCGCCTGATGTCCTCATCGACCGGGCCGGGTACTACTGGGAGCCAGGAGGCTCACTGGTTGCCATCACCGAGGAGACCAGGGCGCTGGCAATCGAGGAGAACGAGCGCATGGCTCTCGGGGGAGAGCGCGTGATGGTCGTTGCACGTCGCGACTTCGATCCAGGAACCTTCGATCCGACGGCGAATCTGATCGAGATGGTAGACGGAGTCACACTCTTGGCGATGGTCGGCATCGTCGATCCACCCCGCGCCGAGGCGAGAGATGCCATTGCCGAGTGCCACAGCGCCGGTATCGAGGTCCGCATGATCACCGGTGACCACGCTGTCACCGCGGCGGCGATCGGCCACCAGCTCGGCATAGAGGGAACGGCGCTGACCGGCGCCGAGTTCGCGGCGCTCAGCGATGACGAACTGAAGGCCCAGCTGCCGGAGATCGGCGTTGTTGCCCGCGTTTCGCCCGAGGACAAGATCCGCCTCGTCACCACGCTGCAGGAGACGCAGAACATCGTCGCCATGACCGGCGATGGCGTCAACGACGCCCCAGCTTTGAAGAAGGCTGACATCGGCGTCGCAATGGGTATCACCGGCACGGAGGTGTCGAAGGATGCCGCCGTGATGATCCTCACCGACGACAACTTCTCTACCATCGTCAGGGCGGTGGAGTTCGGCAGAGCGATCTACCGGAACCTCTTCAACTACATCCGCTTTCAGATGACAGCCCTGGTCGCGTTCATCGTTTCCTACCTGTTGGCAGCGATCTTCCTGGTTCTCGGAGGGGTGCCGTTTGCGCCCCTCGTCGTGCTGTGGATCAACTTCCTCGTACAGGTGCCCATTGCCATCTCTCTTGGCTTCGACAAACCAGCCGACGGCCTCATGGATCACAAGCCGAGGCCGCTCAACCAACCCATCCTCTCGCGCCGACAATGGGTGCGGGCCACGGCTATTGGGCTCCTGATGGCGTTTGCCACGGTCGCCCTCGAGGCGCACTACGAGAACGAAAGTGTTGCGATCGCTGCCACCGTCGGATTCGTCGTCTTCGGTCTGTTCAACGTCGCTCTCGGATTCATCGCCCGTAGTGAGACGGAGACCGCCTTCAACCGCGACGTCATCTCCAGCAGGCAGCAGTTTGGGCTCGT
>CAZWDQ010000198.1:0-2676 GCA_964632475.1 uncultured Acidimicrobiaceae bacterium | reverse complement strand
TCAGAGCATCGCGTGCTTCGAGAATGATGGCGTCATCAGTGAACGTCGTGACCTGGACCTCGAGTTTCGTCGCCTGATTCGGCCCGTCCTGGTACAGGAAGGTTTCGACGTGATCAGCGCGAATGATCGTGGCACCGCCTGTGGCGACCACGCCGTTGGCTCGGCTTGCGGTGTAGATGGCTGCGACGCCTTCGGCCGAATCTGGGAGGCCACTTCCCGAGTCCGCGACCGCTACCCCTGAGCCCACTTCGACGTTGTCGGCGGCACCGGGCACCGTCATGGTGGTCCTGACGAGTGATGCTGCGTTCAGAGACACCACCAGCTCACCATCGAGATCACGAGCGAACTGCGCGTCGCTCTGATCGAGGCGATTGATGGCGGCCTCCATCGCTTCGATCGTCGCAGGATCGGTCAGATCCCCTTCGAGGTAGATGTACGCGGATCCACCGGTGGCTTCGCCGTAGTGCGTCTCGATACGCTCGAGACCCTGGATGAAATCCGTCTGTTTCGAGAAGAAGTCGCTGAGCACGAACGCCGTTTCAACCTGGGTGGCGCCGTACAGTCCGAGGATGGCGAGAATGCCGACTGCCGGCAGGGTGAACACCCGCCATCGAGCGAGGAAGTGAACCACGGTGCCTGCGGCCGTGAACCCGTGGCCGGCGCCCTTCACCTCGTCGGTCGTTGGCCTTCCCTTTGCCGCAGCTCGCGCATTGCGCCGCTTGGTCAGCCACATCGGCACCAAGAGGAACAGACCGACGAAGACGAGGACAGCAACGGCGCCGAACTGGGGCATCATCGCGGTCATCGACACAACAACGCCGGCGATCGTGGCAACGACCAGGAATCCGAGCTTGTATCCGATCATCATGCCCCGGTCGGCAGGGTTCGGGCCGACGCGCTCCTCCACCGCGAGGAGCACCTTCGGGGCAACCCACCCGAGCAGCAGGTAGGCGATCGCCAACCCGATCGCAGCGGACACGCCGAACTCGATGATGGCCTCGATTCCAGAGAAGCCGTTGGAGAGGAACGCAGCGATCGAAGTAGCCGCTGCGAGAGTCAACGCAGCGAAGACCGCGACCATCCCCACCGGATAGGCCTTCGCTCGGGACAGGCCATCCACCTGAGCCTCGCGGACGCGGCCGCTCGCATGTATGAAGAAGTCAACACCGAACGCGATCAGCGTGATCGGCAGGATGAACACCACGAGTGCTGAGCCCATGTTGATGCTGGCGAAAGCGAGGGCGCCGTTGTAGAACAACAACGTGATGGAGAGCGCCGATGCCACGACCACCGCAGCGAAATAGGAGCGCAGCAGTGCGCCAACGAGCAATACGATGAACGCCACCGCGAGGAAGATGAACGGAGCGCCCGACGTCAATTGCTCGTCTCCTGTGAGGATCTCGTCGATGCCGAGTCCAATGGCGCGCATGGCCTGCTGATCGCCTCTCAGGGTCGTCTGCACGGTCCTCAGCCACGTCTCGGCGTTCGTATCCTGCGTTAGATCCTCACCATCGATTACATCCCCACCTTCGAAGGTGTTGATGTCGTAGACCACGGATGCCAGGAATGCCGGAGAGCTCCAGACTGTGATCGTGCGCCCGCCGACTTCGCCCGGCTCGGCGGTTGCGGAATCGGCGAGCGTAAACCGCAGTCCCCCCAGTGGGCTCTCGTCAGCAAGCAAATCGGACAACAAGACCTTGATATCCGCCTCGGTTGCTCCAATGAGACCGGAGGGCAATGCAGCGTCTACGGCGTCAGCGATCGAATAGACGCCGGCCTTCTCGATACCGAGATCGGAATCGAAGACCGTCGCGAGGTACTTCTGGTTGGCGGCGTCGCTGCGCACCGCATCTGAGTTGGTGACGAATTCGAGCAGCGCAGCGCGCGTCAGGACATCCTGGCCGCTCTCCTGGTCGACGAGGAAGGTTGCACCTCGGACCGGAGATGACGACGCGAACACCTCCTGAGCACGTGCCTCAGTCTCGTAGATCTCTCCCCACGGACTGAAGGTGGGCTCGTCGGTATCGACGATGAGGCTGCCGGCGATCGCCGCTCCAACAGCGCTGACCACGAGCACAATGCTCAGTGCCCAGATGTGTCGGTTTATCCAGCCAAAGAGTCTGCTCGTGCGCGAAGCATCGTTCATGTCAACCATTGGATCTCCTCACGCGTTGCGTCGATTCACGCAGGCAGTCGGGCTGATGGGTAGGGCCTTGCGACTCTAGTCGCGTCCGGCCGACCGATCCAAGTGACGCCAACTGGGGTGCCCATTGGAGGGGGCAGGGAAGTTGCAGCGTCGCGCGGGTCGAACAACGACAGTGTGCATCTCCTGAGGCCCGCTCTCATTCGTGGGTGGTCACGCAAGCCGATTCGAGAGGGGGCTAGCGGCATTTGACTGGCAGGCTCCGAGATCCCCGACCACGGAGAGGGTGGCGCGACGATCGCGTCCAGGAGAGAATCGAAGCCACTCGAACGCGGTCACGCCCGTCATCCTAGATGAGAATCGGTCAGGGTTTCCGAATCTCTGACAGGTCGCATTGGTCATGACCGACAAGTTGAGACGGTCGGGGGCACCGCGGGTCTCTTGGAGCCAACGCCGTATACCGATGTAGAGTCAGCTCCGAGTAGGGAGGGTATCGATCGATTCCGATGTGCATGATGTGACCGAAGAGGGCG
>CAZWDQ010000197.1:0-2685 GCA_964632475.1 uncultured Acidimicrobiaceae bacterium | reverse complement strand
ACGATAGCTACTGAGGACCAGATCATCGACTTGCTTCGGAAGCTCCACGACCGAGCGACATGAGTCCGGTATGGCAGCGTCAAATCAACCCGCGCTCGTGCGCATGGCGATGTCTCTTCATGTGGTCATCCTCCCGCTTCAAGGGCATGGACTCCCACAACAGATAGACCACTATCCAGGGCTCAGGCCAGCCTCATTCGGAGACTCGGCTGCTGTTGCGATATCGACCAGATCCTTCTCGAACGCCTTGCGGGTGGCCTTCTGAAAGAAGCGGCCAACTGTCGCGGACATCACTTTCGCCGTCGTGGTAACAGGCTTGCCGGAGAACGACACTGTCAGGCGGCTGCTACCACCATCGACTGGTTCGACGCTCTGGGTCGTCCGGTATTCGGCACCGTGTGACGCTGCCTCGACAACGTAGCTGCGCCCAGGCTCGATCTTGGTGACCCACATGTCTTCGGTTGCAGTTCGACCGAACATCACCCGCGTCTCTCGCCACTTCGTGCCGACCCCGAATCCCGAGCCGCCGTCGAGGCGCTCAACGCTCTCGATTCCCGCGATCACGTCGGCGAACCCGTCAAGGTTCGTCATCAGGGCCCACACCTTCTCTGGCGGGGCGTTTGCGTGTCTTGTTGCGTGCGCTTCCATCAGATCCTCCCCGGTCGTTCTGTCGATCCTATCCGAGGTTTCGCGTCGCGACAGGGGATTCCGTGATCGGAAGCCGACCTCAGGTTTCGGGGATTTCGCGCAATGTGGCCGCGAGCAGATCGCTACCAACGCGAAGTCGCTCATGCCAAACGGGGGCCGACCATGGATCCCACGTGTAGCCGGCCGTCTCGTACAGCGAGCCACCGGCCACGACGGAGATGCCGACCCGCTCGAACTCGCTCGTGGATATGCCGCCGTCGGAAGCCACGACTACCGCCTGGCGGGATGATGGATCGGATATTCCGAGGGCGGCGTATGGAAGACGCAACTCGATGGCGTTGGGAGTGCGATACCAGGTCGCACGCGAGTCGAAGCTGTCATTTGCAGGGTCGGTGCTGCCGTTGACCAGCAAACCTACGTCGAAGGCTTCTGCCGGAATCTGCTCTCCTGTGGTCGGGATCTCAAGCGGATAGCTGGTGAGGAGTCGCTGCCGATTCCAGACCCCGGACCCGGGCTCGTAGTCTGCGGGATCTGCAGCGAAGTGGCCGGCGTTGAGCCCGAGCTTGATGCCGAACGGGTCGTTCGACGCCCGAATCATGGCCTCGCCCATGCCGCCCGATCCGAGGACGATCGCAGTATCCGCTCCCACATCCATGCCGGGGGTGCCGGGGAGTCCTCCCGAACCCCCGTCGACGACGTCAAAACCGATGACAGTGGTATCACCGGCGATGCCGTCCGATTCAATGAGGAGGTAGAGATAGCCCGCATCATGGTGCGCCCTCACTCTCGGTTGTCCCGTTCCACCGGGGGCGATCACCGTTGAATCCGTCTCATCCCAGTCGTCGAGCTCGCCATCGAGGACTATCCCGTCTGCGGGGCCTGGCTCGATCGCCAAGATCCCGAATTGGGATTCGTTGGTCCACTGGTTGTCCCAGAGCGCTCTGCGATCCCGGGGCAGCTCGTAGTCCTGGGTGTTCCACGAGGACTTGAACCACTCATCTGCCCACTCGAAGACGAGTCCACCCGCCATTCCGACGTCGTGGATCACTCGAAGCATCTCCGCATTCGTGGCCATCTGGCGCGATTCGTTGAGCGCCCCTTGATCCCGACCCAGTGGCCCGCGATGTGCCAGCCCCATCCCGCCGGATACGCCGAACTCGGCGATGACCACAGGAATCCCGACGTGGTGCTCTCGCAACGCGTCCAGGTACCCGGCGTAGGGGTCGATCGCTCCCTGGTGGACGTAGTCGGCGATGCCGGCTTCGTATTTCTGGAAGTCCGGGTAGTAGGGATAGGCGTGGTACGAGGCGAAGTAGCCGGCGGTCCACTCGGTAGTGGGCGCCACATGGTTCGCGTCAATGGCGACGAGATCCTCGTCCATGATGGGCTCAGCGGGATGCTCGAGCGGATCCGTGGTTGGCCAATTGGTGAACGCGAGGGGCGCGTCCAAATCGCGGGTTCGCAATTCGGAAGCCAATCGATCGAGGCGGGCGGCGTACCATGATTCGGTTGATGTGGCCCCTTCCGCCGCCGAGAAGTACCGCCCGGAGTAGCTGGCGACGTCGTGATTGGCAATGTCCGAGTCTCGAACGGTTGTGGGATCCGGTTCGATGCCGATGATCCAGGCAGCGATCCAGTCGGTCACGTCTGCATTGAATGATCCGTACGCATGACCAGGCTTCTTGGGTATCTCGGCGGTTCCTGTGACCGCACCGACCGTGTCGACGATCTCGGCATCGACCGACGCGGTGAGTTCCCCTTTGTAGAGGTCACCGTCTGTCACAAACAGTTCCTCATCGAACCAGACACCCTGGATCAGAAAGAGCGGAGCTTCCTGGTGCGCACGGTTGTACCGCTGCAGCTCTCGATAGAAGGACGGGTTCTGAATGGTGTAGACCCGGATGGTGTTGAACCCAAGACCCGCCATCATGGGAAGCCATCGGCGATAGGTCTCGGCATCGATGGCCAATTCACCTGGATAGCGCCCGGGGATGGTCACTCCGAGATTGACGCCCGCCATGAAGTCCCAATGATCCT
>CAZWDQ010000196.1:0-2718 GCA_964632475.1 uncultured Acidimicrobiaceae bacterium | reverse complement strand
GAGTTGCGCACCTGACGAACGGCCGTGACGTCTGCGAGTTCTACTTCCCGATGTGGGCGGCCGAAACCGAATGCCGCAACGATTCGTCCATCGCTCACCGAGACTTCCAGGCGACTGAAGAGGAGCACGACGGCGAGCAGGGCGATTGTGAACACGATCAGCATGGCCGTGATGGCGACGGTCGTCTCGTCATCCTGTGACGTGATCGGAACGATCACAGCCAAGAAGAGGAACGTCGGTATTGCTGTGTATCCCCACTGCGTGTGCCGGTACTCCATGGTCTGAGTATGTCGCCTGACCGGAACGAGTCCAAGTCTTCGGATGGCACCCGGGTCAGAAGGGCCAGAAGACCGGGATCAGAACCAGGCTCACCACGAGGAAGAGGGCGAGCAGCGGGGCTCCAACTTTCGCGTAGTCGGTGAATCGGTAGCCGCCCGGCGCCATCACCATCAGGTTCGGAGCCGTGCCAATCGGTGTGAGGAACGCGGACGACGCTCCGACGGCGAGTCCCATCATCAGCGGGTGCGGATTCACTCCCATCCCGGCGGCAGCTCCGAGGACGATCGGCACCATCAGGACGGCCGCCGCTGTGTTGCTGATCACCTGGCTGAACGCGGTCGTGACGAGGAATACTCCGGCGAGCAACGGCACAGGTCCTAACCCGCCGAGGGTTTCGACCAATCCGTCTGCGATGAGTTGGGCCCCACCGGTGCTTTCGAGGGCGACTGCCATCGGGATCATCGCCGCGATCAGGATCACCGTGGACCAAGAGATCGCTCGATACGCCTGGGTTCTCGTGAGGCACCCGGTCAGGAGCATGGCCCCTCCGGCCAGCATCGATGCGATCACGACCGGCACGAGGCCCGTCACCATCAACACCACCATCGCCACCAGGATGCCGATGGATAGCCACGACTTGCCGTTCAGTTCCGTGACCTGGGCTGCGATCTCCTCCGGCTGGCCCACAACGACGAAGTTCCGCTGCTCGTCGGCGATCTCCCCGATCGCCTTCCATGTGCCTCGAACGAGTAGCGCGTCTCCGAACTTGAGCGGCTCTGTGGTCTCCAACACTCGATTGCCGCGGCGGAGACCGAGGACCACGACGCCGAATGATCTGCCGATGGCGCCTTCAGAAACGACCTTTCCGTTGTACGAGGATCGTGGCGTGAGCAGCACTTCTGCGATGCCGATCTCCTGGGATAGCAGCTCTCCGAGCTCCTGTCCGGCATCATCGATCGGAAGCACGCCGAGCTGCATGGCAACTTCGAGCTCACGGGCCTGGGCTGGTGTCCCACTCACGATGAGGACATCGTTGTAGTTGATCGTCTGCCGGGGATCCGGGAGCGCAGGTGGGTTCGCCGTAATGGCTTCCATGCGTTTGCGCACCGACGCCGGGAGGGCCTGTCCGAGTATCTGGGGTTCGTCGCGGTCTGGCTCGATCTGGAGTACCGAGACGCCGAAGCGACGTCCGAGGTCCGACTCCCGCAGTGATGAGCCCACGAGGGGTGAAGGCTTGCGCACCCGCATGCGATACAGATCTCCGTCGAGGGAGTACAGCTCGGCGAGCTCGTCCATCTCCTTGTCGAGCACGGGCGGGGCGTCACCGGAGCGGCGCTTGGGGAGCAGTCGGCGTCCGATGGTGGCCATATAGATGACGCCGATGATAAGGAGGGGAACCCCGATCAGAGCGAACTCGAAGAACCCGAACTCCCGGAATCCGGCGGCACCGAGAGCGTCGGTCACGACGATGTTGGGCGGCGTCCCGGTCAGGGTTAGAAGCCCACCCGCGTTCGCAGCGAACGCGACCGGGATCAGGTAGGCCGACGGAACCTTGCGAACACCCCACGACGCCAGCACGACGGCCGGCATGAGTGTGGCGACCGTTCCGGAGTTCGAGATGAAACCCGAGAGGATCGCCGTGGCAGCCATCGAGAGCACGAGCAATCGGAGCGCGTTGCCCCGGGCTGCACCAATCAGCTTGGCACCGAAGTACGCGGTCGCTCCGGTCCGGCTGAGTCCTTCTCCGACGATGAAGAGGGATGCGATCAAGACCACGGTCGCATTGGCGAATCCGGAGAAGGCCTCGCTGAGGTCGACAACACCGAACATGTAGAGCGCCAGGAGCGATCCGACGGCGACGAGATCCGGGTGCCAGTGGCCCCAGACGAACAGCACGATCGTCACCCCGAGGACGAGGAAGGTGATGGTCATGTCACTCATGTGTCGATTGCTCCTCCGTGTCGGCCTCATGATTACCCGCCCCGCCGACCTACCCCACAACGCCGCATACCCAGGGTACGCGGCGTCCTATATGGCGGCTCGGGCCCGCGGAATGGCAGGCGCTCGCATTCCCATCTTCGGCGGCCTCTTCCTCCGGATCAGACCTCGAACTGGACACGTGCTCCTTCCGCGATGATCGGGGCCATGAAGCTGGTGACGACGGCCCGGTGTGCCGGGTGGTCCCGGTACGTGACGAAGCCGGCAGCATCGGCCATATCGGCGACCACGACGAAGTCCCAGGTCCCATCCATGAGTCCGAGATCAGGGCCGCACTCGTATCCGATGAGCGCATCGATCTGCGGCGGCAGACCGTAGAGCGCCTCGGTGGCGGCGCCAATCTGTTCGTCGGTCGTTCCCTCTCTGAACCGGAACATGGCCACGTGGCGGATCATCGGCTACTCCTTGTCGTGATCGTGTGAAGTTTCGCCGGACGGGACA
>CAZWDQ010000195.1:1378-2750 GCA_964632475.1 uncultured Acidimicrobiaceae bacterium | reverse complement strand
ACGATCTCCGACCGGGACAGGCGAGATCCCGCCACACCGTGGTGGTACGCGGCGGATCGAGCTGCGATGCCGAGGGGAAGGCCACCGGCCACAAACGCCGCCACCATCCCGGTGAGCACGTCCCCGGTACCGATCGTTGCAAGCTCCGGGCCTCCCGACGCGACCGCCCATGTCTCGTCGCCGTCTGTCGCGAACGTGGGATTGCCCTTGAGGAGTACGACGGCGCCGGTCTCCCTTGCCAGCTTCTCGGCGGAGCCATACGTTGGGTCGCTCCCGGTAAGTCGTGTGAACTCACCTGCGTGCGGGGTGACTACGGTGTCGTCGTCCCTCTCGAGGGCGGCCGGATCGTCGAGGGCGTTCAACCCGTCGGCGTCCAGCACGACGGGACCGTCCCAGCGCTCAAGCAGTCCTTCGACGAAACCCCGATCCACCGGCCCAAGCCCGGGTCCGACGGCAAGTACGTCGTAGCGCGATGCCTCCGTGAGGATCTCACCAACATCCTCCGGTGTGAACCGCTCGCCCGAACCCGCTCCACGGCTCATCACGCCTGCATCCAACGTCGCATAGACCGGTTGGAGAGCGCCGGGGCAGATCACGGTCGCGGCACCCGCTCCCGCAGCGAGCGCCGATCTGGCGGTAAGCATCGCAGCACCGGTGAGCCCCGGCGAACCACCGACTACAGCGACCGAACCGACCGACCACTTGTGAGCGTGCCTCGTTCTCACCGGTCTGGGAGCGTCGACATCTTCGCAGAGCATCAACTCGGGACGCGCCTCACCGAGTCCGATGTCGACGATGAACAGCTCTCCCACCCGTTCGGGTCCCTCACCGAGAAGGTGGCCGGTCTTGGCGGCTTGGAACGTGACACTCGCGACGGCGTAGAAGGCTGCGTTCTCAACGTTTCCCGTCGTGGCATCGAGTCCGGAAGGGACATCGATGGCGAGCACAGGCACATCCAGGCGTGTCCAAGGAACGACGTTCTCCGGCAGCGAACCCCGGAAGCCCACGCCGAACACAGCATCGATCAGCAGATCCGTCGGCTCCGGATCGCCGAGGTCGCAGACTCGGGCGCCCGCACGCACGGCCGCAATGGATGCCGCCCGCGCCGGGGAACTGTCCCCTCTTGGATAACCGAGTGATTGAATCGTCACATGTACGCCTCGCCGGACGAGATGCTTGGCGGCGACATAACCGTCCCCGCCGTTATTGCCTCCCCCGGTCAGAACCGTCACGCGATCTCCGTACCCGATCCCCATCTCCACGGCGGTCAACGCGACTCCCAGACCGGCCCGCTCCATGAGCATCGCGGGAGGATCATCAGAAGCCATATCAAGGCGATTCGATTCAGCAGGAGTGATGAGGGGTTCCATGG
>CAZWDQ010000195.1:0-1278 GCA_964632475.1 uncultured Acidimicrobiaceae bacterium | reverse complement strand
GTCGACGGCGTCACGTATGCCCACCCGGACTCGTTGATGGCATCCGCCAGGGCATCGGTCGCCTGATCCCCATCGACATGACGGAACGAGACGAGCCCGAACGGGGCCGGAGCGATCAACTCGAGGGAAGGATCGGCTCCGACTCGCTGGGCAAGGCCGGAAGCGAGCGCGACATGCTCGCGGACGTGGTGGCGGATCCCTTCGACTCCGTAGGAACGGAGCACGAACCAGAGCTTGAGAGCCCGGAACCGACGCCCCAGAGGGACGTGCCAATCGCGATAGTCGATGACCTCCCCGGAGGCTGATGCCTCGTTCCTGAGATACGGCGGCAAGATGCTCAACGCCTCGATCAGTGGTCTGCGGTCGGCAACGTAGAAAAGTGAGCAGTCGAAGTTCGTGAACATCCACTTGTGAGGGTTGAAGGTGTAGGAATCGGCGAGTTCGAGCCCGTCCTGGTAGGGCCGGAACTCCGGGCATGTCATGGCAGTCCCCGCGTATGCGGCATCCACGTGATGCCAGAGACCGTGGAACCGCGCGATCTCCCCGATCGCTCGAACCGGATCGACGGCCGTCGTCCCGGTCGTTCCCACAGCGGAGACAACGGCCACCGGGGTCAAGCCGGCAGTGATGTCGGCCTCTACTGCCGCCTCAAGAGCATCGGCACGCATCGCATACCGATCGTCGACGGCGACGAGGCGCACGTGGCCGAACCCGGCAACGCGTGCTCCCTTCTCGATCGATGAGTGCGCCTGCTCAGACGCATACACGACCATCGTCTCAGGGTTCCCCGATGCTCTCTCTCTGGCCACGACGAGCGCCGTATGGGTGGAATCGGATGCGCTCATCTGGATGACGCCTCCGCCGGGACCCGTCGTCTTCCACGGCTGCGGGAGTCCGAGCATGTCGACCAGCCAATCGGCGACCACTTCCTCTATCTCGGTCGCCGCAGGGCTCGTCGACCACAGCATCCCCTGCACGCCGAGACCGGCCGCTACGAGTTCTCCAAGGATCGACGGCGGCGAAGTATTGGCGGGGAAGTACCCGAACCACCCCGGCGATTGCCAGTGCGTGATCCCCGGCATGACGATCTCGTCGAGATCGCGCAAGATGGCGTCGAACGGCTCCGGCTGCTCGGGTGCAGCGTCGGGCAGCATCGCGCGAATCTCTCCAGGCTCGATCACCGGAGTGATCGGCCGATCACCGACCGAATCCATGTAGTCGGCAACCCAATCGATCACCTCATACCCATACCGACGAAAGTCGTCAGAGGACATGTGG
>CAZWDQ010000194.1:0-2754 GCA_964632475.1 uncultured Acidimicrobiaceae bacterium | reverse complement strand
TCTCGGCAGGCCGCGCGGGTAGTTCGACCGGCGACCTCGCCTCCCCCAATATCGCTAGGATCGAAGCTGTTTTACATCACAGTGACACTATGACGTCCTTACGGTGACGCCCTGGATCACTCAGCAACTCACGGAATATTGCCACATGGCGGGAGGGCACACAGGCTCACGAGCATTCGAGACCCCTCGACGGAAATCGCTATGCTCGGAGACGTAATCCACCTGGAGGAACCCATGGCAACCCGCCGCACAACCTGGCCTGCTCTCTTCGCTCTTCTGCTCGCGTTTGCGATGCTCGCATCGGCGTGCAGCAGCGACAGCGAAGACACCGGCCCCACCGCAGCACCCGGATCGTGCGACGTCGCCGATCTCAACCTCGTGACAGCTGGAACGCTCACCGTGGCGACCGGCGAACCGGCTTTCCCTCCCTGGGTGGGAACGACGGACGGTGACGGATTCGACGATCCGGAGTCACAACTCGGATTTGAAGCAGGCCTCGTCTACGCCCTCGCCGATGAACTCGGATTCGCTGACACCGATGTCGTCTGGACACGGATCGGTTTCAATGAGGCGATCGCACCGGGAGACAAGCCCTGGGATTTCAACCTGCAGCAGTACTCGATCACTACGGATCGTGAAGAGATTGTGGACTTCAGTTCGCCCTACTACGTAACCCGTCAGGCACTCGTCGTCTATCCGGATTCGCCATACGCCTCGGCAACGAGCATCGACGACCTCAAGGACGCGATCCTCGGAGCCCAGATCGGCACAACAAGCCTCGACTTCATCGAGGACGTCATCAAGCCGAACACGGATCCCAACGTCTACGACGAGAACGTCGACCTCGAAGCCGCGATGATCGCCGGACAGATCGACGGGTTGGTGCTCGACCTGCCCACCGGATACTTCGTCACGGCCGTCCAGGTCGAGGGTGCCATCATCGCCGGACAGTTCGAGACCGAGGCAGCAGAACCGGATGAATACGGTCTCCTCTTCGCAGAAGGCAATACGCTCGTTCCCTGCGTCAACACCGCTCTCGACACGCTGCGCTCCAATGGGAAGTTGCAGGAACTCGAAGATACCTACCTGACACAAGGCGGCGGCATTCCGACTATCGCCGGATAGCGCTGAATGAGCGACCGTTCGTCGCTAGATGAATTCGGCGGGGGTCCGAGCCTTTTCGGACCCCCGCACGCTCCCCGTGGTCGAGAGGAAGGTGCTCGAGCAGCACTGATCGCTGCCGCGTCGACGGTCATCTTCATCGCGGTCGCCTTATGGGCGATCCTCTCGTCGGAAGCCTGGCCTGCCGTTCAGAAGCAGTTCTTCAACTGGGACCACTTCGTCGTCGTCTTTCCGAAAGTGCTCAGCGGATTCTGGCTCGACATCAAGATGTTCCTCTTCGCCCAGGTCGTCATCCTCGCTTTCGCACTCGCCATCGCAATGATCCGCTCGCTGCGGGGCCCGGCGTTCTTCCCCCTCCGCGCCCTTGCGGTGCTCTTCATCGACCTGATCCGGGGCATTCCCGTAATCCTGCTCATCCTTCTCCTCGGATTCGGCATCCCGGCCCTGCAATTGCCGGGTGTTCCGAAGGGCGCGTTGTTCTGGGGCCTGACGGCCATCATCATCAGCTACAGCGCATACACGGCCGAGGTCTACCGCGCCGGTATCGAGTCCGTCCACGAGAGTCAGCGCATGTCTGCCCGCTCGCTCGGCCTCACACAGGGGCAGACGCTCCGATACGTGCTCGTTCCCCAGGCCATTCGCAACGTGATACCCGCGCTCCTCAACGGCTTCGTGAGCCTTCAGAAGGACGTCGCTCTCGTACTCATCCTGGGCATCCGGGAGGCCGTTCGTGAGGCCGATATCTATGCAGCGAGCACATTCAACTACACCGGGTACATCGCGGCGGCTCTGCTCTTCCTGGCCGTCAGCGTCCCCGTCGCTCGGTTCACCGACTGGTACACGGAGCGGGATCGCCAGAAGAAACAATCGGTGAGCGCATGACAACACCGAAACTCGAAATCCGTGGTCTCTGGAAGGCATTCGAGGACAAAGAAGTTCTGCGTGATGTCCACCTTGTCGTCGATCACCACGAGGTGGTCTGCTTGATCGGTTCCTCCGGTTCGGGGAAGTCGACGTTGCTCAAGTGCGTCAACCTCCTCGTACCGGTCGACAATGGTTCGATTCTGCTCGACGGCGCGGACATCACGGCGCCCGGCGTGAACGCGAATCAGGTACGTGAGCAGATGGGGATCGTCTTCCAGTCCTTCAACTTGTTCCCCCACATGAACATCATCGACAACATCACCCTCAGCCCTCGGAAGGTTCATGGCATCAGCCGATCCCAAGCTGAGGACACAGCGAGAGATCTCCTCGAACGGTTTGGCCTCTCGGACAAGGTCACTGAGTACCCGGATCGGCTCAGCGGCGGTGAACAACAACGAGTCGCTGTGATCCGCGCCCTCGCTACCGAACCGGATCTCATGCTGTTCGATGAGGTCACCTCGGCGCTCGACCCGGAATTGGTCGCCGAGGTGCTCGACGTCATCCGCGGGTTGAAGAGCGCAGGCATGACGATGGTCATCGCGACGCACGAGATGGGATTCGCTCGTGATGTCGCCGACCAGGTGTGCTTCCTCGACCAGGGACGCATCCTCGAGCACGGCCCACCGAAGCAAATCTTCTCGACTCCGGAGCAGCCGCGGACCCAACAATTCCTTCAGCGAATTATCGACGCCGGGCGGCTCTAGGCGA
>CAZWDQ010000193.1:0-2801 GCA_964632475.1 uncultured Acidimicrobiaceae bacterium | reverse complement strand
CAACGAACGTTCGAAGACATGGGGGCACCCCTCCACGAGGTCCCGTTCTGCGTCCTCGACTTGGAGACGACTGGAGCAACCGCCGCGGACTGTGAGATCACCGAGATCGGTGCCGTGAGGTTCCATGGTGGCGAACCGATGGGGACGTTCCAGACGCTCGTCAATCCGGGCAGCGAGATACCACCATTCATCACAGTGCTCACCGGGATCACTCAAGCCATGGTGATCGAAGCACCGATGATCGATGAGGCACTCCCCTCGTTCCTCGAGTTCATCGGCGACGCCGTCATCGTCGGTCACAACATCCGGTTCGACATGTCGTTCCTCAATGCCGCCGCCGTTCGGCTGGGATACGGCAAGCTCCCGAATCGCACTGTTGACACGCTTGGCCTGGGCCGACGACTCGTCCGGTCGGAGGTGAGGAATCTGAAACTGTCGTCTCTCGCTGCCCACTTCCAAGCCCCTACGCCTCCCACGCATCGGGCGCTGGACGATGCCAAGGCGACTGCCCATGTTTTCTGGTCACTGCTCGAACGGGCAGGAATGCTCGGCGTCACCCACCTCGACGATCTGCTGACACTCCCGACAGCTCGCGGCTCCGCCCACTACAGCAAGATCTCACTCACCGAAGACATCCCGCGCAAACCCGGGGTCTACTTCTTTGTCGACCGCGACGGCACGGTCATCTACGTGGGGAAAGCGAAGAACCTCCGGACCCGGGTTCGGTCCTACTTCTACGGCGACAACCGCAAGTCGGTTGCCCAGATGCTGCGCGATCTCGAGCGGGTCGACTACCGGGTGTGCGAGACGGAGATCGAAGCTGAAGTGACGGAGCTGCGCCTCATCGGCGAGCACCTTCCCCGGTACAACCGCAAGTCGAGACCGCCGAGGAGCCAGCACTGGGTGAAAGTGACGACCGAGCGGTTCCCCCGGCTGTCGATGGTCCGAACGGTCAGAGACGACGGTGCCCCGTACCTCGGCCCGTTCCGCTCCCGCCAGGCAGCGGAGACCGTCATTCATGCCATCTGGGATGCGGCGCCGATTCGACGCTGCAACGGAACCGGATCGAAACGATCCGCGGCGTGCTCGTTCTCTCAACTCGGCACAGCGCTCTGTCCTTGTGACGGATCCCTCGACGATGACACGTACCGTGAGGTCGTCGACCGGGTGACAACCGGCATGACCGACACTCCTGACGTGCTCCTCGACGCACTGAGAGATCGCATGGTGCGCCTCGCCGAGGGGAAACGATATGAAGACGCAGCCACAGTACGCGACCGGCACGACAGTCTCGGTCGAGCTATCGAACACCGTCGAGCCTGGCAGGCGTTGATGGGAGCCGGCACGCTCTGGGCCGCAGACGACGCTGGCGATGGGATCGTCGTGCGACACGGTCACCTCGTCGCCTCGTGGAACGCAGGATCGTCGCTTCCCCTCGTCGCAATGGAAGACCCCGTCGAACCCACCCCCCAGGTCCCCGAATCCGTGGCAACGGCCGAAGAAGTGCATCTGATCTGGCGCTGGATGAATCGCTCAGGAGTCCACATCATCCAAAGCACCGGACCCCTATCCCTCCCAATCCACCCCGTGCCAACGCTCGCGTAGCGATGCGACCAGCTGGCCAATCCCTTCCTCTCCCTCAAGGAAAGGTGGTCCGAGCGCAGCGAGGGACGGAGTGGGTCGGCGGAAGCCACCAGCTGCCAGCTGCGAGCCACGAACCCACAGACGGCCGTCCCCTTCCTCTCCCTCAGGGAGAGGTGGCCCGAGCGCAGCGAGGGACGGAGAGGGTCAGACGGTTCCATTCCTCACTCGCATCTGGAAGTCCCCCTACGCGACGGTCGCACCCGGCGGCACCGGCTCATCCGGTCGCAACAGAACGACTCCCCCATCGGTGAGCGCCCCAAGGATCAATACGTCAGATCGGAATCCACCAACGCGCAGCGGCGCGAAGCCGGTGACGACAACTACCTGTCGACCGACAAGCTCCTCCGGTTCATAGCGGTCGGTCAGCTTTGCTGACGACTGAACGGGCTCATCTTCCCCGAGATCGATCCACAGCCGATACGCAGGATCCCGTGCCCCGTCATTCGGCTCGGCCTTCACAATCGTCCCGGCGCGCAGGCCGAGCGCCTCGAAGCTTTCAAACGTTGGCGTGTCGCTCATGGGACCACGCTACCTTTGCGGGATGCGCTTCATCATCCGTCCAGGCACGGACCCCGTCGCACGCGCCGATGCTGCCCTTCTCGCAGCCATGGGCCTGCCCGGCGGTGGTGTCGTGTCATTGGGCAAGACGCACTGCCTCGTGACGCCGGGAGATGTTCCCGGACCGAATGCACTCACCGTCGGCCCGAGGACTCTTGGCAACGCCGGCATGTCAATCGGCGATTCTGCCGATGTCACCCGAGCCGTCACCCCACAGGCACGACGAGTTGTTGTGTCCGGGACCGACGATCTCGATGCCCGCCATCTTGCACGTTCGCTCCAGGGCAACGTCGTGACGATCGGTGACAAGATCATCGTTCACGGTTCCTACGGCGAGGACGGCCAGGAAGAACACGAAGCACGCGTCGTGTCCGTGACGCCTGGTCCTGCGGGGACGATCGGTGACCGCACGGTCGTTCACGACACCGAGGACTCAACTCCCGACGTTGCACGACAGCCGAAGGGCCGCCCATCGGGTGAAGCGCTCTCGACGGCCGACGCACTCCTTGCCGGCCTGGACACGGAACTCGACACCCTCGTCGGTTGGCTGACTCTCCTTACGTCCCGATCCGACCTGCCGGGGTCCTGGGGCCTTCCTG
>CAZWDQ010000192.1:0-2821 GCA_964632475.1 uncultured Acidimicrobiaceae bacterium | reverse complement strand
CTCCAGCTCGTGCTGGAGAACCTCGAGATCCGCGCCACCGGCCATCATCTGCACCAGCTGCTCGAGTGGGATGTCCTCTTTCGCGTAGTCGCCGTAGATCCCCCCGCGCCGGAGGATCACGAAGTGATCACCGACCGGATAGGCGTGCTGCGGGTTGTGGGTGATGAAGATCACGCCGATCCCGCGCGCCTTCGCCTGGAGGATGTACTTCAGGACGACGCCGGCCTGCTTCACGCCGAGCGCCGCGGTGGGCTCGTCGAGAATCAGTACCTTCGCGCCGAAGTACACGGCACGGGCGATGGCTACCGACTGCCGCTCACCGCCGGACAGCGTCCCGACCGTCTGGTCAGGATCGCGGATGTCGATGCCCATCTTCGACATCTCTTCCGTGGTCGTCTCCTTGGCAAAGGACGCGTCAAACCGCTTGAACGGGCCCCAACCTGCAGTCGGTTCTGACCCGAGGAAGAAGTTCCGCCAGATAGACATGAGCGGAATCATCGCCAGGTCCTGATAGACGGTCGCGATGCCCATTTCGAGTGCCTCACGCGGTGAACCGAAGTCCTGGTGCACCCCGTCGAACAGATACTCGCCTTCCGAGGCCTTGTGGACCCCGGAGAGGACCTTGATCAACGTGGACTTGCCGGCACCGTTGTCGCCGAGCAGGCACGTGACTTCACCGGCTCGCACGAACGCCGAGACATCCTGGAGCGCGATGACGCTTCCGAAGAATTTCGATACGTTCTTGATCTCTAGGAGTGGAGCGTTGTTGGAAGTCATCGTTTCGCCGCCTGCTGCCGTATGTAGTTATTGAATATCACAGCAATCACGAGGATGCCTCCCATGAACACCTGGAACCAGTCACCGTCGACGCCGGTGATGATGATGCCCTGCTGCACCATGGCGAAGATCAGTGCGCCGAAGCTGGCGCCGATCGCCGACCCGTATCCGCCGGTGAGCAATGTGCCACCGACGACCACCGCGATGATCGCCTGGAATTCAATTCCAAACCCACGCAGGGTGTCCGAGCCGTTGAACTGAACGGCCTGGATCACGGCCACCAGGAACGCCCCGAATGCGGTCGTCATGAACAACGCAATCTTGACCCGACTCACCGGAACACCGACGTTGCGAGCCGAGGCGGCGTCGCCACCCGAGCCGAAGATCCAGTTGCCCCACTTGGTGCGCAGCAAGATCCACGTTGCGACCGCAGCGATCCCGATCCACCAGAGGATCGAGACCCGGAAACTCGCCCCGAAGACCGTGAAGTCGGAGGCGAAGATCTTGTCGGCGAAGGCCGCCCCGGACGCCTCGTCGAAGTCGCCCAACTGCGTGCGATCCGTCAGCTGACGGGCTATCGCGATCGTCAATCCCCGGAAGATGAAGAGCGTCGCCAGCGTGATGATGAACGACGGCAGTTTCGTCGCAATCACCAGGGAGCCGTTGAAGAACCCGATCCCGAGAGCGAAGACGAGCGCAACCAGGATGGCCGGCCAGACGCCCCATCCAAATCCCCCGGCGCTCGATGGGGTGATCAGCACCATGACTGTCATCCCGGAGAACCCGAGGATCGAACCGATGGAGAGATCGAACTCGCCACCGATCATGAGGAGCGCGACCACAACAGCAAGAATTCCGAGCGGTGCCGCCCGGTTGAGGATCGACGCGGTCGTCGCCCAACTCACGAAGCTGTTGTCGAACGCAACGACCGCGAAGAAGGCCCAGACGAGGACCGCACCGATGATCGCTCCCACTTCCGGTCGAGAGAGCAGCCGGCTGAGGCCGCTCACCTTCCTCACCCGTTCATCTGCCGGTGGTGCCGATCCCGGCGGCGCCGGTTGCGACGCAGCCGCGTCCGGCGGAGGCCCATTCTCGGATGTCATGTCACGTTCCTCCGTTGCTTGCTCGACATTGCGGCGGAGGGCCCGCCGATTGCGGGCCCTCCGTCAGTTGGTGGCTGGACCTACCGGGTACCCGCGGCCGAATAGTCGATCACACTGGCCGCGGTATCCGCCTTCACGATCTGCGGACCGGTCAGCATCACTCGGTTGACGCTGCCGAGCGGCAATGCACCAGTCTCCAGGTACTTCGTCAGCAGCACGATCGGCAGGTAGCCCTGCAGGTACTGCGCCTGGTCGATCGCGAACAGCATGTCGCCCCGATCGATGGCTTCCAACACGTTGGGCGACATGTCGAACGTCGCAAACTTGATCGTGCCCAACTGGCCGCTCTCTTCGAGCGCCGCGAGCGTGGGCTCCGCGCCCGTCGGGCCGAGCGTCAGAATGCCCTCGACCGGATTCGCCTGCAGCGCAGCATTGACCGTCTCTTGGGTGCCCGTCGGGTCGGACAAGACGACCGGGATCACATCAACTTCGACACCAAGGCCGTCTTCGAAGCCCTGGCAACGAGCATCAAGAGCCGCGTTGCCGACTTCCTGGTTGATACAGATGGCACTGCCCACGCCTGCGGCTTTGAACTCCTGTCCTGCGATCAGGCCTGCCTCATACTCGGTCTGGCCGACGTGCACGAGAACACCGAGGTCGGCGAACACGTCGCTGCCCGAGTTCATCGAGATCACCGGAATACCGGCTGCAACGGCCGCCCTGATCGAGTCACCGAGTGCATCGGCATCGGGGATTGTCACGACCAGGCCGTCCGGCTCCGACGCAACGGCCGCGTTGATGATGTTGCTCATCTCGACCATGTCGTACGACTGGTACGCCTGATACTCCACGGTGACGCCCATATCCTCGCCTGCATCGTTCACGCCGTTCTGGGCAACTGACCAGAACGGGTCGGATGCCTGACCGTGCGAAACGACCAC
>CAZWDQ010000191.1:0-2839 GCA_964632475.1 uncultured Acidimicrobiaceae bacterium | reverse complement strand
GCGTCGAGAACGTGAACATCTGGCGGAACACAGGCTGGGGAGAAGACGGGAGTCCCGAACCGATGGGCAACTGGATTGCCATCCTGCTCGAACAGCAGAACACCAATGTGGATGCGATCGGCTCCTGGGTTGAGGTGCGGATCGGTGAACACGTCATACAGCAGGAGGTCACCATCGGAGGTGGCCATGCCGGCGACCAACTCGGATGGATCCACTTCGGTCTCGGCCCTTCCGACACGGTCGAGATCCGTGTGCAGTGGCCGGATGGTGACGTGGGGCCGTGGATGAAGGCCCATGCGAATCAGTTCGTCACCATCGCCCGCGGGGCGCAGGAAGTGAACGTCTGGGTTCCGCAACAGGGTTGATGCCACACCGCCACGTACTACGGAGCACTCGCTCCCACCTGGATACCCGACATCTTCTCAAGCGCCTTCACAAGGGCGTGGTTGCCTTCGCCACCGAGGCCTTCGTTCTGGAGGGCCCTGTACAACTGGAAGACCAGGGCCGTACCGGGGATCGGCGTTCCGACGGAGTCTGCAGCTTCGAGCGCCAATCGGAGATCCTTCTGCTGGAGATCGATCGTGAAGCCCGGACTCCAGTCCCGCTCGATCATTTGGGGACCGCGGTTCGCAAGCATCCATGACCCGGCCGCGCCGCCCTTGACGGCGTTCAGTGTCGCTTCGAGATCAAGTCCCGCAGCCTGAGCGAAGAGGAGCGCCTCGGAGACAGCGAGTTGGTTCACGACGACGAGAATCTGGTTGACAATCTTGACTTGCTGCCCGGACCCGACAGGCCCAACGTGCGTAATCGTGGTACCGAATGCCTCCATGTACGGGCGCGCACGCTCCACGTCCACTTCGTTCCCACCGACCATGATCGAGAGCGTCCCTCTGGCCGCACCCTCAGATCCGCCGCTCACCGGGGCGTCGATCCAGCTCCCGCCACGTGCAGCCACTTCGTCGGCAAACTTGACCGTTGAACCGGGGCTGATCGTCGAATGGTCCACGACGAGCGAGCCGTCCGAAATGCCCTCCAGCAGTCCGTCCTCGTATGCGATGACGGCGAGCACATCCGGCGTATCGGAGACACAGATCATCACGATCGGGCAGAGATGACCGACCTCGGTGGGTGATGATGCCGCGGTCGCACCGGCCGCGACGAGGGGATCCATGCGTGATGCTGTGCGGTTCCATACGACGACGTCGTGGCCCTTCTGGATCAGATTGGACGCCATACCGGCACCCATGATTCCTAGTCCGATGAATCCGATCCGCTCCGGCATACTCGTTCCTTCTTCCGCTGATCTTCCGTCTCCGCTGTTGACGCTACCGCATCCGGACCGGCAGAAATCTCCGACAGTGGAAACCCAACAGGCACAATGGTGGTCAGAGCGACGGCAACACCGCGAGACTTCGAGCGATCAGGGAGAACACAATGGACAACGCGAGCCCGGAACCCGTCGTTGAGAGACCGTTCGGTGATCCTGCGCCAAAGTTCCACATCGCGATCGGCTGGCAAACGATCTGGAAGTTCATCGCGGCGATTCTCATCACGCTCCTAGCCCTGTGGGCCGCCGGCGAGATGGCCACTCTGCTGTCAATGCTCGCCATCTCGTTCTTCTTCAGCCTGGCGCTCCAACCGGCAGTCATGTGGCTCGTCGATCGGTATGAGTGGAGACGGGGAGCAGCCGTTGGTGTGATCTACCTCAGCGGATTCGTTGCGACCGCTCTCATGATCATCGTCCTGATTCCCGCCGTCGCCGAGCTCGCCAGCGGCATTGGGGAGCAGGGGGGAGGCTGGCTCACCGACGCAAGCCTTTGGGTCGAGGACACGTTCGACGTGGAGATCTGGACGCCGGGTACCGGCGAGGAGATCGCACAGGAGACGGAAGACGCTCTGATCGAGTGGGCTAAAGGGGCCTTCGGGAACCTGCTCGGGTTCGCGACGAGCGGGATTGGACTCGTCTTCAATCTGGCGACGATCGCGATGTTCACCTTCTACTTCACCGCCGATGCGCCCCGCTTCCAACGATCGGTGCTGTCCCACATGAGTCCGGCGAGCCAGCATCGTGTTGGATGGACATGGGATGAGGCTGTCCGGCAGACAGGCGGCTACTTCTACTCCCGAATGCTGCTGATGCTCATCAACAGCACAGGATTCTTCTTCACCATGGTCCTCGTTGGCATGCCTGTCGGCTTTGCGCTACCGCTCGCAGTGTTCGGCGGCTTCGTCTCGGTCTTCATCCCCGCGATCGGAACCTACATCGGTGGCGCTGTCCCCGTCCTCCTCACTCTGGCGATCCAGGGAATCACCGCTGGGCTGATAGTGCTGGGTTACGTCCTGCTGTACCAGCAGATCGAGAACTACTACCTGAGTCCAAAGATCAGTTCGAAGACGATGACACTCAACGGTGCGGTCGCCTTCGGGGCAGCCCTCGCCGGTGGGGCGATCGCCGGACCGATGGGAGCGTTCGTAGCCCTCCCCGTCGCCGCCTTGACCATCTCCCTCACGTCGAACTTCGGGAAGAGCTACCAGCTGGTCTACGGCGTCGAAGACCCAAGGGTCACGGCCGCAGCCGAAGCCGAAGCGACAACCGAAGCCCAGGAAGCCGATTAGCCGCGGGTCAGTCGGCAGATCCCTCCTGGGCTCCCACGAGCGCCCGTTGTGGGGCGACGACTGATTCCACGGGGTCGGCTCCGGGTGTGCCGCGGCAGCCGTGGTCCTTGGGGGCGGGCCAAGGAATATGGCGTGCCGGCGTCGGGTTCAACGTTGCAGACCGAGATTGGAGCATCGTGCCGGCAGTATCCGTTGCCAACATCCTCACACTTCCGCGTCTTGA
>CAZWDQ010000190.1:0-2887 GCA_964632475.1 uncultured Acidimicrobiaceae bacterium | reverse complement strand
CGAAGATGGAGTGGCCGCGTGCCAGACGGGGATCGACGGGGACTTCGATCTGGCCCTGCTCGATCATCTCATGCCGGGGATGCTCGGTACCGAGATCTTGCAGCAATGGAGCGTAGCGAACGTCGGATTCCCCACCATCGTGCTCTCCGGCATGGATGATGACGATCTCGTCATCCAACTCCTTGAACTTGGCGCCGTTGATTTCGTCCGCAAGCCGTTCAACGTCAAAGAGTTGTTGATCAGAATACGAATCCACCTCTCTGTGCCGGCGACGGAGGGTTAGCCATGCATAAGCGTGGAGCACAAGCGTCCAATGAATCTCGCGACGGCCGACGAACTTCACCGGGGGAGCACGCGTGCCGATGAACCCCGCTGTTCTCCTGGATGTGCTCATCGTTTTGGCGACTACGACGGTCATCCTCTCGATGACCCTCTTCTCCATCAAGATTCTGCACCGCAACCGTGTTCGTGCTGCAGGAGTCCGCCGAGCTCACTACATCGGCGCCATCGGCGAGATCGTCGCGCGCGACTCGGTCCCGTTCCACGAGATCGCCGGCTGGCAGGACGACCCGGTGTTCTTCGAAGTGCTCGTCGACTTCCTCGACATCGTCACGGGTGACGCACGCCTCACCCTCGAGAAGCTTGTCACCAAGCTCGACCTGCGGTCGAAGCTCGCCAACGACCTCGAACGAGCCCGGCTGCCGAGCGAAAGACTCAGGGCACTGAGCAATCTCGTGGAACTCGCTGATCTGAGTCTCCTCGGCCTGTTCACGCTTCAGCTCGCGGATTCCGTCGCAGAGGTTCGTTTTCAGGCGGCGCGGGGTCTCGCGCGGATCGGGGATCCGGGCTCGGTCGCGGCGATCCTCGATCTGATGGAATCTGAGGATTCCTGGGTAGCCGCGAGGCTCGGGGACGTTCTCGTCGAATTTGGCGTGCCGGCTGTCCCCAGCCTTGCCCGCTATATGCTGCTGAGCGACCACGACACCCGACGTGACCCGAACATGCTGCGGCAGGTAGTCCGATCTGCAGGCCTGATTGGCGATTTCGGCGCCGAGCAAGCGTTGATAACCATGCTCCATAGCCCTGAGCCGCTCATTCGGGCAGGCGCAGCATCAGCGTTGAGTGGAGCAGGAACCTCCGCGTCCGTTCCGGCCCTCATCCGCGCCCTGGAAGATTCGGACTGGGTAGTGCGCGCCCGAGCCGCCGATGCGCTCGGCACCTTCCCAGATGAACGTGCCGTCGAACCCCTTGGCAAGGCGCTCCAAGACGAAGCGTGGTGGGTGCGACAAGACGCCGCAAAAGCTCTGGCCTCTCACCCTGCTGGCGAGCGTCGACTGGTAGAGGCCCTTTCAGAAGGCGATCCGTTTGCGCGAGACGCGGCTCTGAGCCAGCTCGGGCCCAGTGCTCGTGACAACGACACCCAAAGATGGCAGTCAGCGGACGCCACGCCGCCGCCCACATCACACGAAGCACTGGCCATCGCCCTCGATTCCGGCGTGCCGGCATGATTCTCAACATTCTTGCCATTGTGCTGCTCGTCTACGCCATCAGCGTCGAGCTGTGGATCCTCGTGTCTGCGGTGGTGTCCGGCTACTCGCTGCGGCGAGACCGATTCATATCGAAATACCACCGGATCGAAGACCTGCTTTCGTCCGACGTCGTGCCGCCCGTGTCGATCATCGTGCCGGCCTACAACGAGGAGTCCGGCATCGCCCAGTCGATCCGCTCGATGCAGATGCTCAAATACCCCAAGATCGAAATCATCGTTGTCAACGACGGAAGCACCGACTCGACGCTCGAACGGCTGATCGCGGACTTCGATCTGGTCGAAGAGATCGTTCCGTACCGCACCGATATCGACACCGAGCCAATCAGGGCTGTCTACCGGTCACAGTTGCCGATCTCACTCATCGTCGTAGACAAGGCGAACGGCGGCAAGGCGGATGCTCTGAACGCCGGAACGAACGTTGCCCAGTATCCCTACGTCCTGTTGACCGACGCCGACGTGATCATGGATGAATACTGCGTGTTGCGTGCCATGCACCACATCGTGGAAGATCGGGTTCGAACGGTGGCAGTCGGCGGAAATGTCCGACCGGTGAACGGCAGCAAGGTCGCATTCGGGCGGGTATTCGAGCCCCACGTGCCCGACACAATGTTCGAGCGGGTACAGCTCCTCGAGTACCTCCGCTCTTTCGTAGCGTCTCGGCCGGCATCTTCACTCATCAATGCTCTGCCGCTGATCTCAGGCGCTCTCGGAATCTACCGGCGTGACATATTGACGGAAGTCGGCGGCATGACGACAGGGCATCTCGGTGAGGATCTCGATCTGACGATGCGGATTCATAGACATATGAGCGACACCGATCGCCCGTACCGCATCACCTATGCGCCCGACTGTGTGGCCTGGACTGAAGTACCCACCACCACCGAGAGCCTGCGTACGCAGCGGATCCGCTGGCACCGGGGTTTGACAAGAGCGGTCCGAGACTTCCTGCCCATGACCTTCAGGCCGAAGTACGGCACGCTCGGCATGCTTGGCTGGCCGTCGCAGGTCTTCATCGAATTCCTCGCTCCCATCGTCGAGTTCATCGGCTGGTTCGTGCTCCCAATTGCCTTCCTCTTCGGCGTGCTCAATGTTCCCGTCGCGCTGCCGCTGCTCGGTATCGCGTTCTGCGTCGGTGTGATCAATTCGCTTCTTGCCCTCTACCTCGATGAGGAATACGGCTACTTCAACAGTCCGACGGAAGCTACCCGGTTGATCGGTGTGGCGTTCCTGGAGAACCTGGGATGGCGGCAGCGCACCGTCTGGTGGCGAATCCGGTCGATGCTGCCCACGCGACGCCAGCACCACTGGGGCGAGATGAAGCGCGTCGGAGTCGGAAAC
>CAZWDQ010000189.1:0-2891 GCA_964632475.1 uncultured Acidimicrobiaceae bacterium | reverse complement strand
AGCTCCTCGTACACCGGGTGGCAGTTGTACAACACACGCTGCTGCCGGGGGAACTCGTCGTACCGCTCGCCGAGTGAGTCGTAGGCGACGGCGATCTTGAGCGGGCCGAAGTGAGAAAGGATGTCGAGCTTCGTGAGAGCGATCTCGGTGAGGCCGTTGACGCGAGCGGAGTAGCGCAGGGCCACAGAGTCGAGCCATCCCGTGCGCCGGCGGCGGCCGGTGACGACGCCGTACTCGCCGCCTATCTCGATCATTCTCTCGCCGGTGTCGTCGAGCAACTCAGTCGGGAACGGTCCCGTCCCGACTCGCGTGATGTAGGCCTTGGCGACGCCGATCACATTGTCGATGTCCCTTGGCCCGACTCCTGAACCGGTCACGGCCCCACCCGCCGTCGGGTTCGATGACGTCACGAACGGATACGTGCCGTGATCGATATCGAGCAACGTTCCTTGCGCACCTTCGAAGAGAACGTTCTTGCCTGCGTGGATCGCTTCCCACACGAGCAACGACGTGTCGGCGACGTGGTCCTGGATCACGTCGGCATAGCCCAGGTACTCCTCGTAGATCTCGTCGATGTCGAGTGGCAGCTGGTTGTAGACCTTCTGGAGTTGCCGGTTCTTGTCCTTGCCGACCACGTCGAGCTTCTTGCGGAAGATCTTTGGGTCGAAGAGATCCTGGATACGGATTCCGAACCGGGAGTACTTGTCCATGTAGGCAGGACC
This sequence comes from uncultured Acidimicrobiaceae bacterium, assembly GCA_964632475.1. Classification (GTDB taxonomy): domain Bacteria; phylum Actinomycetota; class Acidimicrobiia; order Spongiisociales; family UBA5794; genus JAHEEL01. Next base: position 2,169 of record CAZWDQ010000189.1, on the reverse strand, counting down.
GATGCCTCGCTTCGTCGTCCCGATCTGCTCCTCGCCGAGGTAGCGCTCGAGCACTGCATCGAGCTTGCGGTGGTAGGGCATAATGACGTGAGCGTTTCCGGAGATCCGAAGTCGGGAAGGGTCGATACCGCGGGCGGTGAGTTCTTCCATCTCTCGGATCAGCACGGCAGGGTCGATCACGGTCCCGTTGCCGATGACAGGCGTGACCTGGGGGTAGAGCACCCCGGACGGGATGAGGCTCAGAGCGAAGCGTTCGCCGTCGACAACGATCGTGTGACCTGCGTTGTTGCCACCCTGATAGCGAACAACGACGTCGGCATCGCGGGAGTACCGATCAGTGATCTTCCCCTTGCCTTCGTCACCCCACTGGGCACCAAGGATCACCGTGGCCGACATGTGGACTCCTCACTCGTGAGAGGAGATTGTAACGGTCCTCACGCGACGCTCTGCGAGCGCGTCTCGATGTGCGCCAACAGGCTGAGTGGGCCGCCGGTGACCTGTTGCGGTCGTTGGGGCGCCGCCCGCGTTCCACGAGGAAGTCGATGCACGAACGCATCGCTATCCGCAGAGCTCGACCAATCCCGCGAGAGGCGAGTCTTCTTGCACGCTCAAGGCGTCTGATTCGGCTTCGCCTGATGTCCTCGGCCGATTCGACTTCTCGCATTCCGCACGTCGTGTCGTCCCGAGCCAGACTCAGCCGGTCGTGTTCCCGGGTACGATCAAAGAGCTATTCCTCTTCGCTGCGGTGGTCTACTCGACGTTCACCTTCATGTTTCGTCGCATCCCGCCTCGACTGGAAGAAGGGCTTGGTGTTGGTTATCGGTAGTCTGAGGATCTCGAGGAGGCGACATGGGGAATGACGGAACGGCGCCACAGGGACGGATCCTCGGGGACGACATCATCGTGACCAACGGCGTCAAGTTGTGGTTCGGTGACTTCCAAGCTCTGAAGGGCATCACCACGACCGTTAAGGAACGAGAAGTGGTCGTCATCATCGGGCCGTCAGGTTCCGGGAAGTCGACGTTCATCCGGTGCATCAACCGTCTCGAGGCGCACCAGGAAGGTTCGATCGTCGTCGACGGCACCGAACTGACGAACGACATCAAGAACGTCGAGAAGATCCGGTCGGAGGTCGGGATGGTGTTCCAGCAGTTCAATCTGTTCCCGCACCTCACGGTGCTCGACAACATCACACTGGCTCCGCAGCGGGTGCGGAAGCTCTCGAAAGACGAGGCCGCGGAGGTCGGGATGGAGCTTCTCGAGCGAGTTGGTATCCCTGAGCAGGCTGACAAATACCCGGGTCAACTCTCCGGTGGGCAGCAGCAAAGGGTGGCGATTGCTCGGTCGCTGGCGATGAAGCCGAAGATCATGCTCTTCGACGAGCCGACCTCTGCTCTCGACCCCGAGATGATCAAAGAGGTCCTCGACGTGATGAGGGAGTTGGCGCTCTCCGGTATGACGATGCTCGTCGTCACTCATGAGATGGGTTTTGCCAAGGAGGTCGCCGATCGGGTCCTGTTCTTCGACTACGGCACGATTGTCGAAGAAGGCACCCCCGAGCACTTCTTCATGAACCCCCAGCACGACCGCACAAAGCTGTTCTTGAGTCAGATTCTCTGACCATCGATCAGAGAGTCTGCTCCGACGATCCAGCCAATCCGGTTCCTCGCGAGAACCCCCGTTCGGCAAGGGCAGTCAACGGCCCCCAGGAGAGCTACTTCCCACTGGAGGTGTGATTCGCAGCGCTCCTCGGAAATCGGTCCGGCATAGACCCGTCCGTAGCTCGGCGAGCAATTCGCGCGGGTCGAGGCCTTCCTTTCGGGTCACCCAATTGCGTCGTGTCGACGACCCGAGAAGAGGGATGACGCAATCTTCAGTTGATTGCGCCGTGCCGTTCTGTCTACCGTGGCAAGACAACGGCCGCCATCCGCGGCCGCAAAGACGAAAGAGGAGCGTCCAATCAAGGCCGCGAATCTGTAGGAGGAAAGACCTTTGTGAAACGACTAGCAATCTTGTTGCTCGCGCTCGGGTTGGTGCTCGCAGCATGTAACAGCAGCAGCGACGACGACACAACAACAACCGCGGCCGCCGCCGGCGACACTACCGAAGAAACCACCGCACCTGCTGCGGCGAGCGGATCGCTCATGCAGACCGTGCAAGACCGGGGCA
>CAZWDQ010000188.1:0-2902 GCA_964632475.1 uncultured Acidimicrobiaceae bacterium | reverse complement strand
CGCCTGGGAGCTGAGCAGCGGCAGTACGACACTTCTTAACTTCTATCCCGAATGTACCCCCATGGGAGGTAGATCCGGGTATGATGTTAAGTGAAGAGAGTGAGAAAATGGCAAAGAACACCTCCACTGCGCGTCCTGTCCCGCCTTGGGCTGCGGGCCTTGTGGCCCGCCTCTCTCAGGACCGCCCAGCAGTGGTCACCCGGGAGGACCTCGCCCGCTATCTCGCTGAGCTGGGGAGCACTCGAAGCGTGGACGACACGGCCTCAGACCTTCAGCAGCTTGGTTGGCTGTCGACGCTTCACCTGAAGGGTGTGTGGGCTTTCGTGCCGGCGGGGGAAGACCGACCCTCCGACCCCTACTTCGATCTGCGGGGATGGCAGGCACGCGAACCCGACGCTGTGTTCGCTCTTGCCGGTGAGGCCGCAGCGTGGCACCTTGGCTATGTCGCCCGAGCATTCGGTGGCCCTTTGGCGATCTGGCTTCCCGCCAAGGCAAGAGTTCCGCATGGGTTGCGCCCCCATGTCTCTCTGGTACGTATTCCGTGGGCCCGAGCGGACGCCCAGCGGCTGGGTCCGACGACAGCGTTGCTCAGAGGGAAGGGACTCGACCTCACCGGGTGGGCAAGCGGCCTTCCGGCGTTCGGACCCGAAGCGCTCATCGTGCAGCTCGCTTCTCGGCCTGGGTCGTTTCGAGTATGGGCCGACCTCGTCGGCCATCTCGGCATTCTCGTCACCGATTGTGATCTTCAACGGCTGGCCGATCTCCTGTTCGAGCAGTCAGCTTCTGCGTGGCAACGTGCCGCGTACCTCGTCGATCGTGGAGGGCGTGGGGACGAAGCGCGTACTCTCCTCAATCAGCGGCCGAACGACCGTATGCCCGTTGTGTCATTCGGTGACGGTCCGACAACGGTGTGGTCACCCGACTTCCGGGTCAACGACAGGCTCGTCGCTCCACTCCAAGAACAGATCGGTAAGGCGTAGTGGCTGGACCGACGCTCACCGAGGCGCTTGTACGTCTGCACGGCGCCGGTCGAGCGGACACGTACGGCGCCGCGCTGCTTGACGTAGCACAGGACCACCTGCTCTGGCTGCTCGTCGAACTCGGCCTCCTCGATGGCAGCTCATTGATCCTCAAGGGTGGCACGTCACTGCGCAAATGTCGGCTCGGCAACTCCGGCCGGTTCTCGACGGACCTGGACTTCGTTGCACCCGATGACGCCACCGTCCTCGACGTGTGTGAAGCGATCGATGGCGCTTCCGTCTCAGGCTTCCGTTTCTCGTTGCTCTCAACCCGTGGTGACGGCCGACACTGGCTTCTCCAGGTGACGCACCCACAGCTCGGCCAACCCGATGTCGTAGCATCCGTCGAGTTCGCTCGTCGCCCACTCGTGCTCGCCCCCGAGGTTCTCGGATTCGTCGTGGTTCCTGTTCACCGTGCCTACGAGATCGAGCTGCCGACCCTGCCGGTGATCTCGACTCCTGAGGCGACTGCCGAGAAGCTCGCCCGTTACCGCCGGGTTTCCCTCGGTCGCGATGTATACGATCTGGCTCAGTTCGCCGGCAGGCCGGTCGACGAGCGTCTCGTCCGGCGGCTTTGGGTGCTCAAGGTGTGGGGCGATGTCGTTGACGACGGACGCGGCTCGGGCCCTCTCGACCCGTCCGATGTGCTGGACACCAGGGTCGAGAGGGACTTCGCCCCCGAGTCGATCGGCAAGCTCACCCAGCCGGTCGATGTCGTGGCTTGGGAGCGACGCGTGCGCGGCCGTTTCGGCTTCCTCGCGGATCTCGACGAAAGCGAGCTGCGCTGGGCGCAGTGCGATCCGCGCCACAGAGCCGAGATCAACGACGCTATCCGGACAGGCGGCTTCTCCTGAGGAAACGACGGAATCGTTGGTGATGAGGATGACGAGGGAACACAGCGGAGACAGTGACCACCTTCTCAGACGAGACCGTCCCGGTTGTTCTGTCCGGTCTCGGACCAAGCAGTTACGAGGGCGGTCAGTTCCCGATCAGGACTCGTGTGGCGCTTGTACAGCGGGCTGCACGGGGTCCTTGACAGTTTGATCGCGAGCGCGTTGAGATCGTTGATGCCCCGATCAGCGCGGTGGACTTCGGCGAGGAAACTGAACTCGTTCATGATCCCGACCACGCTACGGTTCGCCGTCTTTGCATACCTACCTTCGATCATTGCGGCGCTCTCGAACTCGATGAACACCGCGGGGCTCCCTTGTGCCCAGAGGATTTGTCTCAGCGACTCGGGGAATCGCACCATGAGCGTGGCGGCTGGTGCGAGTGGCATGAGCACCGGGAGCAATGTCCGCTCGTTGACGAGCAGAACTACCTGTGGCTTCCAGAACAGTGCCGTGGCGTACCAGTTCCCGAGCGCCGTAGTTGGCTCGGATACAGGAGGCATGACCGGCTGTGGCACTCGGTCGAGGAGCTTCTTTGTCGCGTGAATGGTGAACATCGTGACCAGTCTCGCGCCGAACCGCCGACGGGACCAACACCACTGAGTCGAACTCGTCGAGCCGCTTCTCGTTGTCAGTGTCTGCGGATCATCGACGGCCGCGCGGACTCCGGCTGTCCATGTACTCCAGGAGCGCTGCCTGGGAGCTGAGCCACAGTGACCCGTGCCGTACAGCTCGAAGACGGCCGGACAGAGCGAGCTGGCGGAGATAGTCAGACGAGTAGGGACTGCCCTCCGCCAATGCCCGAAGGGGGACGATTCGAGCATCACCTGCGAGCCGGGGGAGGATGAATCTGTTGATCGATTCGCTGATCGCTCTGGCGAAGAGCTCCACGAGTCCTGTGGGGTTTCCATGGTCGGCTCGTTCGAGTGCGCGGAGGTAGCGCTCGCGTTGTTGAAATCGGATGATCATCGGGGGATAGTCCGCTTGGACGAG
>CAZWDQ010000187.1:0-2912 GCA_964632475.1 uncultured Acidimicrobiaceae bacterium | reverse complement strand
AGGCGTCTGCTCGAGGATGTCGATGATCGGCAAGCGGTTCTCGCGCTGCAACGCGAGATAGAGGCGTGGCATAAGCGGGAAGTGGAACGCCATGTGGCACTCGTCGCTCTCACCGAAGTACGCCACTGAGTCTTCCGGCCACTGGTTTGCTTCGGCGATCAGCATCCGGTTCTCGTAGTTCTCGTCCATGAACGACCGAAGGCGCTTCAGCTCATCGTGGGTCTCCGGGAGGTTCTCGCCGTTGGTCCCTTCGCGTTCGAAGAGATAGGGGATGGCGTCGAGGCGCACTCCGTCGACGCCGAGATCGAGCCAGAACTTCAGCATGTCTGTGACGGCCTCCCGGACCAGCGGATTGGCGAAGTTGAGATCCGGCTGATGGGAGAAGAATCGGTGCCAGTAGTACGCCCCGGCGACCGAATCCCACGCCCAGTTCGACGTCTCGGTGTCCTGGAAGATGATGCGGACTTCGTTGAAGCGGTCTGGCGTGTCGCTCCATACGTAGAACTCTCGTTCGGGGGTCCCGGCCTCGGCCCGGCGGGCCCGCTGGAACCAGGGGTGCTGGTCGGAGGTGTGATTGATAACGAGTTCGGTGATGACCCGCATGTTGCGCGAATGCGCCGCATCGAGGAACTCCTCGAAGTCGTCGAGCGTCCCGTAGCTGGGGTGGACGTCGTAGTAATCGGCGATGTCGTAGCCGTCGTCGCGCAGCGGCGACGGGTAGAACGGCAAGAGCCAGATCGTGTCGATGCCGAGGCGACTCAGATAGTCGAGGCGGGAGGTCAGACCCTGGAAGTCACCGATGCCGTCGTCGTTGGAGTCGGCGAACGCGCGAACGTGCACCTCGTAGATGACGGCGTCTTTGTACCAGAGCGGTGGGCGAAGAACCCGTGGATCAACAGCCATGCGATTCCGCAGCCTAGGGCTGTCGAACGAGGACGCGAGTCGCCGGGCAGGCGATTTGACCATCCAGCACGACAGCACCGATCAATCGGGCAACCCCTCAATCCTATGAAGTTGGATGAAGCGAATCTGGTCGACACTTGTTGCTTGCGCCTTCGCCCTCGCTTCGTGCAGCGGTACCACGTCTCCATCGACGTGTGTGGAGTACGCCGCCGAGGTCCAGGAAATGATCGCCCCCGGTGTTGGTCGCAGGGTACGGCGGACGTAGAAGGCGGCGTCGAAGAACAAGGGTGAACTCACGACGGCCGGCTAGGACCTGTCTGTGGTGCGCGATCGTGCGTGCTCTGTTGCGCCATTGGCCGATCGCCGTCCTACGACCGGAACAGTCTCCGAAGAATGAACAGCGTGACAACGGCCGAGGCGCCGATGATGAGGGCGACACGGGCGTCGACTGCAACGTCGGGCCTTCCTTCAACGGTTCCGCCGAGGAGGAATCCGATCCGAGAATCCTTCGCGTTGATTGTCGAGGCAACGACCAGACCGGCGGTGGCACTCTCCATCGTTGCCTCTTCGGCCACGACTGTGCCCGCTCCGGACTGACTCACGGTTGTCCGTTCGGTGTCGACGAAGAACGCGCCACTCTGTGTGATGTCGGCAGAACCGGAGACGATCGTTTGAGCGGCTCCCTGCCGGACGACTCGCCGAGCGGTTGGCGGCGAGTGGTCGAGCCGAAGTGATGAACGACGTTGTCCTCAACCACGTGCTGGTGCGGTGGCTTGCCGACGATGGAGACCACGATCGTCTGACCGACCGTGTGATCTCGTGCATCAAGGAAGACGGCACGGCCCATTTCGGAGGAACCAGGCGGAACGGGATGCGTCTGATGAGGATCTCTGTCGCGGATTGGGCGACCGACGAGGAAGACGTCGACCGGGCTGTCGATGGGCTGCTCCGGTGCGCCGGCTGACCGTCAGCGGACCTGATCCTGCGGATCCACACCGAACAGGGTGAGCCGCAGGATCCCAACGAATGCAACGCCAGCTGGACAAGCCCGGTCGTTCATGTCCCGGAGGATTCGAAACTCCGGTCGGATCAACCCGACCCGATTCCGGTCTCGCATTGTGAGGGGGGTCACCCGGTCGCTACCCTTGAGGTGTCAAGTGAGAGGGCATTGATGGCCGATGAAACAGTCGGATGCGGCCGGGTAACCGGAACCGTCGGAGACGACGTGCCCTCGGGAGAGCACGAACCGACCCGGTCGGACGAATCGTTAGAGGAGGTCCATGTGAGTGTGACCGTAGGGCAGCAGGCCCCCGACTTCACCGCCCCTGCCTATCACGAAGGCGGCTTCAACCCGGTCAGTCTTTCGGACTACGCCGGGAAGTGGGTGCTGTTGTGTTTCTATCCCGGTGACTTCACCTTCGTCTGAGCTACTGAAGTGTCGGCGGTCGCCGACAAGTATGCAGACTTGCAGGATCTCGGCGTGGAAGTCATCTCTGTCAGTGTCGACAGCCACTTCGTCCACAAGATGTGGAATGACTACGAACTCTCGAAGATGGTCGACGGCGGTGTTCCGTTCGCCATGGCCTCGGACCAGGCAGGAAACATCGGGCGGGCGTACGGTGTCTGGGATGAGTCTCAGGGCATCGAGATGCGTGGCCGTTTCATCATCGATCCAGACGGCGTGGTTCAGGCGATGGAAGTGCTCACCCCGCCCGTTGGCAGACGCGTCGACGAGACGATTCGTCAGGTGCAGGCGTACCAGTTGGTGCGCCAGTCGGACGGCGCCGAAGCCACCCCGGCAGGTTGGATGCCCGGTGATCTCACGTTGAGACCCGGTCCCGATCTCGTTGGCAAAGTGTGGGAGGTCTGGAACCCCCGCATGGAGAAGTGACCAGAGGGCTTCTCGACGACTCGCCACGAACTTGATCGGATGACGGAACGCTTCGTCGCCGGTCGCGAGGTCACAGGATCAGGGAGGCGAACCGGGACTTTGTCTCGGTCCTGTCGCG
>CAZWDQ010000186.1:1276-2924 GCA_964632475.1 uncultured Acidimicrobiaceae bacterium | reverse complement strand
CAGGTCACGACGTTCACTGATGACGCCATCATTCTCGAAGCACGCGATGCTCTGAACGATGCGGCGGCACAATTGACCGCCGATGTCGGCGACGCGGTTCCGACGATCAGCGTCTCCGGCGATGTCATCACGATGCAGGACACGCTCGCGGCATTCACGGGATCGATGGTGATCTCGCTGCCAATCGCCATCATCCTCACCGTTCTCATTGTCGGAATATCGCTCCGCTCGGTTCGCTATTCGACCGTGACAGTCATCCCCATCCTCCTTGTTGTGGCATGGGTCTACGGCTACATGTGGATGAGGGGGCACACGATCAACGCCATCACCGCGACGATTGCCGCCATCGCTGTCGGTGTCGGAATCGACTTCTCGACGCACTTCACAATGAGATTCCGCGAGGAATTCGCGGACGAGCCAAGTCGATTCCCGGCGCTCAGACGCGCCGGAGAAGGAACGGGAGGAGCGCTGGTTCTGTCGGCACTCACCTCAGTCATCGGTTTCGGTGTCATGGCGCTGGCCCCGACTCCGCTCTTCGCCAGCTTCGGCGAACTCATGGCGGTGATGGTCATATTCTCGGCGGTTGTGGCACTGCTGGTGCTACCAAGCCTGCTGATCGTCGTCACGCCGCGTCGCAAGGGCGACGAACGCGAGGAGCTCGAGGCCACGGTCACCGGCGGTGAGTTCGACTACGACCCACATGCCCGCGATACGGCATTACGCAGACCGCGCAGCGAGCTGCCAGCCGATGACACTCGCCCTCCGGCGCCGGCAACCTGATGGCTCAGGACACCTAGGACGCTGACGTCACTCGCGTAGGATCCTGTGCCGCCGGGTTGTCACTCGCCTCTGACCTGATTCTGAGCGCCAACGGCCGAGGCTGATGAGACACGTCTGCTCTTCGCTCGACAACGAGTCTCCGACGTGCGCTGCCGGTGTCGACGCCAGATTCCGCCATCAAGGAGGGCAGCCGAAGGCGACCCGGACGATCTCCTTCATCTCCGGAGAGATCCAGGGCATGTCAGAGACGATTTCGCGATCTTCCGTGGCATCGAACTCCGCCTGAACAACGCGACAGATCGCAGATACGTTCTCATCCGCCGTCCTCGCAGCCCGCCCTTCCGGTGTGTCAAACCACTGCCAGTGTTCGTCCACTGTCTCGAATGTGGCGACACGCGCCGCGAGATCCTTCTCTGCGGTCGTAAGTTGGTCGAACAAGTCAACAACCACTCCGTGCAGTTCCACTGCCTCGGCGGGCGGATCGAGTTCCTGAAGGCCTTCGAGGAACTCGACACGCGCATCCACACGTTGATCCCAGTAGTCCCGAGCACCCTCAGCGGACGGCGTTTGGGACTCCCACTCGGCGTCCAGCGTATCGATACGTTCGCTCACGACGATGACAAGCTTCTCCCCCTCCTCGGCGTACTCCGACAGGGTGAGAGTCCCACCGCCACAAGCCGCTGCGGCAAAGAGCAGACAGACACCAACCCAGACTCGGCGCGACGAGATCCTCCAACTCGTAGCCATCATTCCTCCGCTCTCTCGCGTCCGAGGTCCAGGTCGCGCCCGTGGCAAGCGCTCGGATCTACCGGGACTTTCGAAACCATCCGCATCCTCTCAACGTTGCTGGATGTCACCCGACCCCGAT
>CAZWDQ010000186.1:0-1176 GCA_964632475.1 uncultured Acidimicrobiaceae bacterium | reverse complement strand
GCCGCTTCCTGCGATCGACACGCCAACGAGTGCAGCTGCCGTGATCGAGTACTTGACTTCAACTGTCGGCGAGGTGTTCGACTCGACACTCAGTTCGAGGCGCCCGCCGCGTACTTCGGTCGTCAGCAGCGGGATGATGTTGTCCTCGGCCTCGATCGTCAGCGACTCGCTACCGTCGATATCAACGACTACCTCGCCACTGCCAAGCACAACGATCTCATCGAATCCACTCACATCACGCGACTCCGTGATCACGTTGCCCGATCCGCGAACCCCGACGACGTCGGTGCCACATGCCGAGACCGACAACGCAGCGAGCACCGCTGCACCAACCAAGATCGACGCTCGTCCAGAGATCAGATCTCCTCTCTGGCCCGTCCCCGCGGCTCGCTGGGGTCCCAAGAGGAAATGCACGCCCGCGGGAGGGCAGACGCTTCAACCCTATCAGCGTGGAACGACCGCTGCTCGACCAGGCATTCCCGAAAAGCGCCACTCGATTGACGGCGAGGAATGGGCAACAGGTGTTGGCCCGTACCACGCTTCTACGGTGGACAGCCGAAGGCGATCTTGACGACCGCCTTCATCTCAGCGGGGATCCACGGGACATCGGTCAGGGACTCGCGCTCATCGGTGGCGTCGAATTCCCCCTGGCTCGCGCGACAGAACGCATACACCTCTTCGAGTACAGCCAGCGAGGCCTGCCCCTCCGGCGTCTCCAACCACTGCCTGTGCTCGGTCACCGTGTCGAACTGGGCGACACGAGCCGCCAGGGCCTCATCCGCTGCAGTGATTCTGCTGAACACGTCAAGGGCCGCCGCATGCAGATCCGCAATCTCATCGGGGGCAGCGAGCGCCCGGACGTCTTCTAGGAATTCAGCACGAATCGCAAGCCGACGATCCCAGTAGCTCAGTGCACCTTCCAATGACGGGACTTGGGACTCCCACTCGGCATCCAACGACTCGAAATCGGCCTCCATCACTGCGACGCGTTCCTCAACCTCGGCAGCATATTCAGAGACGGTGAGGCTTCCGCCGCCACAAGCCGCCAGGACGACAACCACGCAGAACCCGGCAAAGACACGACGCACAGGCACCCTCCTCGAGTCGCATCCAGCTTCAACCCGCCACACATCACCAGGTAGTGCCAAACGTCACCAAAGACCGCCGGGACCAAGA
>CAZWDQ010000185.1:0-2926 GCA_964632475.1 uncultured Acidimicrobiaceae bacterium | reverse complement strand
AGTAGATCAGTAGATCAGTAGATCAGTGAACGGGTCGGTCCATGTGGACCGACCCGTTCTACTTGCTACTTGCTACTGATCTACTTCCCGAGCGCAGCGACATAGGCCTTGATCCTTGCCAGCTGTCCGTCGCCGTCGAGACCGGCTTCGTGGACGACCATGTCCCCGACGCCGGAGCTCAGGTAGTGGCCCTGCTGGAAGGGATACATCGTGTGAGCACGGCCCAGATCGCTGCGAATCCACCGATAGGTGGTCGGCAGCGTGAACCCGGTGATACCCATCGCCTGCTGTGCTGTCGCTTCCGGGTAGATCGCTCGCTGCTCGTCGACTGACAGACGATCGAACAACTCAGCCGATGTGACCAGGTAGACGTCGAGATCGATCCCGGCCTCCTCCAGGAGAGGAAGCGTCTCGTCGATGAACGCGTAGGCCACCGCAGACCCCTGCAACACAACCGTGCCGTCGGGTGTACCAGTGGCACCGCGGAGCTTGTAGATCCCCTGAGCGGCCATGCCGGCCGGCGCCAAACCCAGAGCGTCACGATCGGGAACGATCTCACCCGGACGAGTGACGAACGGTGCGATCAGAGCAGGACGGGCCTGGAAGGCTGCCGCCACGAGGGGCCACATCTCCGCCGGTTCCCAGGGAGTCAACGTGATACCCGTGCCGGGAACGAAGTTCTCCTGGAGCACCTGCAGCGCCTGGGGATCGGCGTGGGTGGGACCGTCCTCGCCGGTCTTCACTCCCGCATGAGCACACACGAGCATGAACGGCCGGTACGGACCCGGCTCGGTCTCCTGGCGTGCCTGATTTCCGATGGCATGCAACCGGGCCGGGATATGTCCCAGCGGGGCGAGGAACGCCGCATACGACGCCACGGCACCCACGTGAGTGCCGAAAGCCGATGCCCCCGACAGCACGCACGACAATCCGTCCTCACAGATGCCGCCGACCGACAACGACCGGGCATCCGGATTCGACGCTCGGTGGTAGAAGCCGGCGGGAAAACCGGCCGCCACGTCCGAGATCGCGGTCGACCCAAGCAGGTCCGCGGCTCCGATCAGGATCGCCCCATCGGACTCCCGGTTCAGATAGCCAAGGGTCTTGCCCAACGCCTGTCGCAGAGCCAGCTTGCTACCCGGCTCAAGGACCAGTTCTCCAGGAACTGTCGCCGGATCCGCCGCTGCGAACAGTCGCTCCACGTCCGGAACCCCATCACGGAGTTTCCGCTCCCGGGTGTCGAGCCGATCCTTCGCTCCTGCGATCCGATCGGCGATTGCCGCCGTCATCGTATCGGCCTGCAGCATTGCTCGATACCGTTCGAGTGCCGCCCACTGGGCTGCTTCGACGGCCACCGGATCCGATGGGTCCGGCCTCTCCCAGGAATCCACGCTGTCGCCGAAGACAGGTCGTTGAGTCTCGAAGAACTCATCGCTGCACATTGCGTGACCGCCACCGTGCGACTTCTTCCCCTCGATCCCGTACCGCCACCCCTTCGTCGTGCGATACACGATCGCTGTGGGCTGACCGTTGTCCATCCCGGCTGCCATCCGCTGGGCGGTGAGCACCAGCCCGAAGTCGAAGCCGTCTGGCACGTCGATGACGTTCCAGTCGTGGAGATAGAAGAGCTCCTTCGGATCCCATTGCACATAGTCGCCGGGCCGGTTGCCTTCACGGGTTACCGCGTCCGAGTCGATCGAGGATTGGTTCCAGTCGACGTGCATCACCGCGTTCGACAGACCAGACGTGCCTGCAAATGCCGTGGCCTCAACTACGCGTCCCGGTGTCAGGCCCCCTTCACCCTCGATCAGATGCACCCAGGGAGCGTCATCGCCGTAGGCATCCGCCGCCGCCACGGCGAGGCCAAGCGATGATCCGACTCCGATCCCGGATGCGCCGGTCGACAGCTTCACGAACGGCGTCGCAGGCGTCGGGTGCCCGTCGAGAGCTTTCGAGTTGAAACGCTGGAACAGCGGGGCCCGACGGGTCACGTTGCGACGGAACCCGAGCAGGTCCTCAAAGCGCAGCCTTTCGTTCACCGCATCGGGCAGCAGTTCGGGGTGAGCGATTCGCGTGATCTCGTCGCGCAGCGCCCACAAGGCGTACAAGCCGAGCGCCTTGTGGCCTGCCGAGTACGAGAGAAGATCCTGGTCTGACCGGTTCGGATCACTGATGTCGTAGTCCATGCCGTCGAACAGCAGCCCAGCGACGATGTGCCCTGACGAGACCGATCCGCCTGGATGCCCGGACTGCGCGTAGTTGAACAACACCGCGCACAAGCCCCGATACACCGTGTCGAACCGCTCCAAAGCTGCCAGATCCTCCGGCATCCCCTCTGCGGGCTCCGAAACCTCAACCCATGTCGCTCTACGCGGTCCAAACTCTCGACCCATGATCAGATCAACTCCTCTTCTGACTCGTCCACCAGCAGTGCTACCCGGCTCTTTGCGCTTTGTCTCCTGTACTCCCAATAGCCTACATCCTCGCCCGATGGTCGATTCCTAGAGGGCGGCAGAGCAGTACTGATCTACTGATCTACTGATCTACTGATCTACTGATCTACCGCGAAGAAGCGCCTCATAGTCGTCCGGCGTGTTCACATCGCGGGGAGCTTCGTAGGAAGCGCAAAGCCGTGCCACCCGGTCATCGTTCGAATCGATGAGGATTCGACCGAGCACCTTCTCCCCCGTCATCTCTTCCATGGACTCGATCGCCGTGCGGGACAAGAGGAATGGATGGGCGATCCGATCGCTGTATGCGGTTACAGCTGCCCACGGGCCCTCCTCGATCCAAAGATCGACCATCGCATCGAGCATGCCGACACGGATCATCGGTTGATCGCCCGGTACGACGATGAACGCCCCTGCGTCCGGGTCGTCGTCGGTCGCCGTCAGCAACGAGGACATGTTCCCTCGGCGATAGTCCG
>CAZWDQ010000184.1:0-2952 GCA_964632475.1 uncultured Acidimicrobiaceae bacterium | reverse complement strand
CCCTTACAAGGCAGAGGTCGGCGGTTCGAGCCCGTCAACGCCCACCGGTGATCAGGCAGGGTCCTCGACGCTCAAGTCCAGATCGACTCCAACACCGATCGGGCAGGCGACACCGGTCGGCTGCATTCCGCAGTAGCCCTCCGCTGCGATTGGGTGCTTCGGTGGTGGTGTGTCGCCGAAGTAGAAGGCCTGAAGGTCGACGCCTGCCCGTGCCAGGTTCTTTGCGAGGTACTGCTGGTGATAGTCCTCGGCGTAGAAGAAGTCCTGTGCCGGTGCGATTTCAGTCGTGATGTCCCCGTATCCCGACGACGAAAGGTCTGCTGCGTACCGTTCGCGGGAGGCGGTGGCTTCGGAGAGCTGCCGATCGGTGGTCGTGTAGATCGCCGACCGATACTGCGATCCGGAATCGGGACCCTGACGCATGCCTTGCGTCGGATCGTGTGCCTCCCAGAATCGTTTCAGAAGCGCCTGATACGACACAACATCGGGATCGAATACGACGAGCACCGCCTCGGTATGGCCCGTTCGTCCTGAGCAGACGTCGTCGTACGTGGGATTCATGGTCGCACCGCCGGCGTAGCCAACGGCCGTTGTGTAGACGCCGCTCGCCATCCAGAATTCCCGCTCCGCGCCCCAGAAGCATCCCATTCCGAAGTAGGCGACCTCGAGGTTCTCGGGGAACGGTGGCGTCATGGATGATCCATTGACGAAGTGTGGGTCGGTGACTTCGATCGTGGCCTGGCGGTCGGGAATAATCCGGTCGGTGCTTGTACGGGGCTTGATTCGTGATTTCCACATGGTTCGGTCAACGCTACCGGACGACGATCTGTTCCGGTCGGGAATTCGCCGAATCGGCGGAATGCTAGCCCTAGTGGCGCGAACCGCTTACAATTGCAAGCATGCTCTTCTGGCCGACTGAATCCGAGCTCCCGAACGGGTATCCCAAGGAACTCGAGAGTGGTTTCGACCTGCGCGATGGGCGGCACGCCCGGATCCGTCCGATTCTCCCCGCGGACGTCGACGACTTGACGGATGCCATCGAGCATGCTGATAGCGAGACGTTGTTCCACCGATTCTTCACGGCTGCGCCCAATCTCTCCGAGAAGCAGATTCACTATCTCGCTGAGGTTGACTATCGGCGCAGGCTCGCGCTTGTCGCCGCCGATGATGATGGTCGCGGCGTCGCTGTGGCCCGCTACGAGTGTCAATTGGGCAGCGACGTTGCAGAGGTCGCGGTGGTCGTGGCTCCGGAGTGGCGTTCCGGCGGTCTCGCGACCGAGATGCTGCGCCGCCTCGAAGATCCGGCTCATGGCAACGGTTTCATCGGACTGGACGCCGTCTACCTTCCTGAGAACAAGGCAATCGCAAAGGTCTTTGAGCATCTGGGATACTCGGAGCAGCGCATCGAGGACGGCCTCGCACGGGTTTCCAAGGCTCTCGTGTGATCCTGCCACCTCTGCCCGATTTCCCGAGCGCCGGAGCACGGTACTGTGGGGGCTTCGGGGTCTACGAGGGAGAAGTCGATCCCGACGAAGGCGTGAACCGACGGTGGAAGGAATCTGAATGGAGCCCGTGAGGAGTCTGCACGACCTCCTCGATCTGCAAGATGTCGATGCTCACATCGATCGTTTGATCGATCAGCGTCAGAGCCTTCCCGAACTTGCTGACTATCGGGCGACGCACGAAGCAACCGTGCGGATTGGAACGGCACGTGGTGATGTCGCCACCCGTCTACGAGAGGTCGAACTCGCCGTCGACAAGACGAGTGGTGAACTCGAGATCACACAGCAGAAGGCCGGGGCCGAGGAGATGCGGCTGTATGCCGGCGGCCTGAGCGCCCGTGACGCCGACTATCTCCGCCGCGAGGTAGAGCTTCTCAAGGTCAAGGTCAACAGCATGGAGGAGGAAGTCCTCGATCTGATGGAGTCTCGCGAGGAGATCGAGTCCGAACTGGGCCGTCTCGACGCCGAACTGGGAGTTGAAACCAGTCACAAGGCCGAGCTCGAGACCGGAATCCGTGAGTCGTGGCGGCTGATCGACGCGGAGATCGCCGTCAAGGAGCACCGCAAGAGTGAGATCGTGCCACTCGTCGAAGAAGATCTCATCGATCTTTACGAGGGCCTCCGTGAGTCACGCGATGGGCGTGTCGTCGGCGCATTGACCAACGGTGTGTGCGGCGCCTGTCACCTGATGCTCTCGTCGGCCGAAGAGAACGAAGTCCGTCAACAGAATCCGCCCCGCTGCATCCACTGTCGGGCAATCCTTGTCCCCTGACCACGCCCGGTCTGTTCCGATGCCGCAGCCTCTTGTCACGACGGATCGGGTTCCGGCTCCTTGCCACCGTTGAGCCGCCAGGCACGCCATGCCATGCGGACGGCGAGCAACATGAGGAACACGCCGAACATCCGGCGCAGGACATCGGGATCAAGACGCAACGCGATCTGCGCCCCGATTACGGCGCCCACGATGCCCGCCATGCCGATCGGGATCGCGAGACGCCACCGTACGTTGCCACGACGCGTGTGGGCGATCGTCGCGACGATCGCCGTAGGGAAGATGACCGCCAGCGATGTGCCCTGAGCAATGTGCTGCTCGAACCCAAAGAGCACGACAAGGGCGGGGACGAAGATGACCCCGCCACCCAGTCCGAGCGAGGCAGCGATTGCCCCTGCAAACAGTCCGAGAACGATGAGAGACACGATCTCCAACATGATCAGATCGCCATCCTGATCCCTGCGACGGCAAGGATGACCGCGAATGCGACGGCGAGAGCTCGTTCGTTGACACGCTCCGCGATCCATGCACCACCCCAGGCCCCGACGACCGATCCGATGAGGATGAGCCCGGCAGCCCGCCAGTCGACGTTTCCGCCGATGCCGAACGCGATCATCGCAGCGGCAGAAGAAGCCACGATCGTTGCCGTCGAGGTGCCGGATGCCTCCCGTTGAGAGA
>CAZWDQ010000183.1:0-2959 GCA_964632475.1 uncultured Acidimicrobiaceae bacterium | reverse complement strand
GCAGGCTTCTTCAGAACTGCCGAGATCGACACGCGCCTGCTCGGAATGATCGGCGCCCTGATCGTTATGTGGATCGGTTTCAACATCATGTCGGGCGGCACGTTCCTCACCGCCAGAAATCTCTGGAACCTCACCGTGCAGACCTCGGTCGTGGCCATCATGGCGACGGGCATGGTGCTGATCATCGTCACGAGGAACATCGACCTGTCGGTCGGCTCGGGGCTCGCCGCAATCGGGATGGCCATGGCCCTGCTCCAGACCGAGATTCTCCCCGACATCTTCGGAATCGGCCATCCCGCCATCTGGATTCTCTCCCTCGCCGCTGGGATCGCGATGGGCGCGGCCATGGGCGGACTGCAGGGGGCGATCGTCGCCTATGTCGGCGTGCCCTCGTTCATCGTCACGCTTGGTGGCCTGCTCGTTTGGCGCGGCGTTGCGTGGTGGATGGCGAGTGGACGCACCATTGCCCCCATGGACGCAACGTTCCAGATCTTCGGCGGCGGCGCACGCGGCACCATCGGCGGCACGTGGACCTGGATCATCGGCATCGTGGCGTGCCTCGGAATCATCGCGCTCCTTGTCACGCGACGACGCCAGCGCATCAAATTTGGGTTTACGCCCCGTCCCATGTGGGCAGAGATCGGCATCGGCACCGTGGCCTGCGCCGTCGTGATGGGCGCCGTCGCGATCATCAACAGCTACCCGGTGCCGGAACTGCTCGCAAGGAAGTACGCGGAAGAGAACGGCATCGCCTGGCCGGACGGCGGCCTCTCGATCGCACAGGGTCTCGCGACGCCGGTCCTCGTAGCGATCGTGGTGGCGCTGGTCATGCAGTTTGTGGCGACCCGGACCCGCTACGGACGCTACGTCTACGCCATCGGCGGCAACCCGGAAGCCGCCGAACTCGCCGGTGTGAAGACACGCTGGACGATTGTCAAGACCTTCATGCTGATGGGCGTACTCGTCGCTATCGCGGCGGCGGTTCTCATCGCCAGGCTCAACGCCGCGACCAGCGGCATGGGTCAACTCTCCGAGCTCTACGTCATCGCCGCAGCCGTCATCGGGGGCACGTCGCTCACCGGCGGTGTCGGAACGGTCCCTGGCGCCGTCCTCGGTGCGCTCGTGATGCAATCACTCATCTCCGGGATGGTCCTCATGGGCGTTGATGCACCGCTACAGGACATCGTCGTCGGCATCGTCCTGGTCGCTGCCGTCGCCCTCGACAGCTTCTACCAGCGGAAGGCGGTGTAGGGGAGTGACACAAGAGACGATTCAGCGGACGCCACTGGTGGAAATGAACAACATTCGCGTTGCCTTCGGCGGTGTCCACGCCGTCGATGATGTCTCCGTCAAACTGTTTCCGGGCGAGGTCGTCGCTCTCGTCGGCGGCAACGGTGCGGGCAAGACCACGCTCATCAAGACGCTATCCGGTGCCCACAAAGCCGACTCAGGACAGATCAGGATCGATGGCAAGGACGTCACGATCGACAACCCACGCGATGCGAAGGCCATGGGGATTGAGACGATCTACCAGACGCTTGCTCTCGCAGAGAACATCGACGCTCCGGGGAACATGTTCCTTGGACGCGAACTGAAGACCCGCTGGGGAACGCTTGACGACTCAGCGATGGAGTCCGAGACCCGTAAAGTCATGGCGCGGCTGAACCCCAAGTTCACGAACCTCAAAGTGCCGGTGGCGTCGCTCTCCGGTGGTCAACGTCAATCAGTTGCCATCGCCAAAGCGGTCTACTACAACGCCCGCATCATCATCATGGACGAGCCGACCGCGGCGCTCGGTCCGGCGGAGACCACCCAGGTCGGCGAACTCATCAAGCAGCTGAAATCCGAAGGCATCGGCATCTTCCTCATCAGCCACGATATCCACGACGTCTTCGATCTCGCAGACCGGATCAGCGTGGTGCTCCAGGGCAAGCTCGTCGGCACCGTCAACAAGGACGACGTCACGATGGACGACGTGCTCGGGATGATCATTATCGGCAAGCTCCCTTCAGACGTCACCCAGAGCGAGCGGGACCAACTCCTCAGCTGAGTGGGGGATTTCCGTCTCGGCAAATCAACCGGGGATCGGCTACTCAGGCCAGGTTTGGCCCTCTGGAAAGAACGTCAGATAGTCGGACGGGAACGAAGTGAATCCGGGCAACCTGTCGAGGGTCTGATCGGCGAACGGTCCAGATCGTCCGGTTCCGAGGAACGGATCGAACACAGTGCCGGACACTGTGTCGACGAGGCCTTCATTCGTCAGTTCCAGTTCGACCACCGTCGAGTCGAGTCGTCTGCTGAACACCGCCCATCTCGCGGCGTCGTCCGGATCGATCACGACCGCGATCTCGAGACCGGAAACGACGTCGTTCACGACCCCCACGTCACGGAGCGCCGGGATCCTGTAGGCGACAGAGTCAGTGCCGAGGTCGACGACAACCGCCATGTCTTCCAGATAGAACGCGGTCCGCCATGCGTGGACATCCAACGCCAGTGACTCGGGGTGAGCTTCGAGCCAGGATTGCCATGTTGTGAGCGTCGAAGGGAAGAGTTCGAGTTGCGCTCCTTTCATTGGTCCGAGAATGGCTTCGCCAATTGGCTGACTCCAGATCGATCCCGTGCCGTGGTCCCACCACGTCATGGCGTTGCCCCACAGGGCGCCCTGATTGCCGAGTACCAACACAGTTCCGTTCAGTTCGCGGCGATGGACCATCGCCGTACCGCAAAGCGGTCACCAGGTGACCAGCAATGGGATGCCCTCAAGCGAGTCGATCACCATTTCTCTCTGGTTGAGATGCGTGACCGGGTAGGCCTTCGCCGTCTGTTCTCCCGAGACCCCGATGACCAGCATTCCGGCTGGCCAATCGACGAGGCCTGCAGACGTGAACACGGGGTCGTACACCGGCAGGATCTGATCCCGGTCCAACAACTGCCGGAACCCGGGGGGAGCGAGCTCTCC
>CAZWDQ010000182.1:0-2988 GCA_964632475.1 uncultured Acidimicrobiaceae bacterium | reverse complement strand
CGGCCTGGACTGGCATCGGAGAGAGCGCCTTCACGCCCTTCTGTGAGGGTTCGCTGAAGAAGGCGTCGCGAAACTGATCGCTCACTCCCAGATGATGACGCTTCCGTCGGAAGGCGTCGATACGCAGTTCCCTCGATCCCCCAGGGCGACGCTTCGTCTCGAATCCGACGCCCCAGGGTATGGGCCTGCCGGTATTGGGCGACGAGCACGAAGCGGATCCAGGGGCGAGCATCCCGCGCCGGGTTCCATTGCCCGCCGCCGACCTCGGCGAGCACGTCGTAGTAGGCGGGCGTGTTGCGGCCGAGATACTCCTCGATGCTGGAGAATTGCGGAGCGAGGACGCGCTCGCGAGCAAGCACCAACGTCTGAAGGGCACGAGCCATCCGCCCGTTGCCATCCTTGAAGGGATGGAGCATCACCAGATTCAGGTGCGCCATCGCAGCCCTCACCATCGCCGGGGAGCCGCCGGCATCCCCATTGAGTTTGACCACGAGCTCCTCCACAAGAGGTGGCACCTCGTTCGGGTCGGAGCCCTCACGACCGACGTCCCGTTCGCCGGTACTCCACACGAACACTCCACCCGGCCGGTACAAGCCAGGAATTGCCGTCAGATCGTGGCGCATCATCATGAAATGCAAGCTCCGCACCAGAGCCTCGCTGTACTCGAAGTGGGGGTCATCGGCGAGCTGGATGATGTACGTCATCGCATCCCAATAGTTGTGCACCGCGTTCCAGTCCTCGTCGGATGCCTCCAACGGTTCTCCCCCGTCGATCGCTGCGGCGGCATCATCGAGGGTTACGTTGTGGCCCTCAATGGAGTTGGAGGCTTGCACGTTCCGTGCAAATGCGGTTCGGCGCAGCGGGCCATACCACCGGCGGGGCTCACGCAACATGAAACGGAGCCCCTCCCGCGTCTCATTGATCGGGGCAATGACCTCGATTTCACGATCATCGAGCTGTGGGGTGGCAAACAACATATCCGCAATTCACCTACTGAGAGAAGGCATCCATGTCCTACATGGTCCGGCTCCTCTTCATAAGAGCAACGGCCGCCGCTGGTCAATTCACTCCACAACGCTATGCGTGACCGGCGTCTGAGGCCACCCACACGCAGTCGTGCCGACATGTACGGCTGTGGTGGGTCCTGTGTCGAACGAGGAATGGATGAGCTCCGCCATTGCTATTGGACGCAGAACCAGTTGCCTTCTGGGTCGTACATCTCGATCCATGTCTCCCCGGCCATCCCTGACGCCTCTCGCTTATGGGTGGCACCCAGGGCTTCAAGTCGAATCCGCTCTGCAGCAAGAAGGGCAGGTCGAAGTTCGGATGCCACGTCCCTGTCAACGGAATTGATATCAATGTGAAGTCGTTGGCTGGGGGCGCCGCCGTCATAGCGTTCAAACAGGATGCGGGGCCCGGCTCCGGATGGATCGACGACCGCCGAAATGTCATTTCGCTTCTCGTTCGGTATTCCCACAGCGTCGGCGAAGTCGTCCCACGTGACGAACCCATCAGGTGGCGGCTGGAGCACATAGTTGAGGGCGGCGGCCCAGAAGCTGGCTAGCTGGGTCGGGTCGTCGCAAGCGATCACAACTTGTATTCCGTGGGGCACGATCTGATACTACGACAACGAGGGTGTCATCCGTTGACCCAAGCCCGAGCGTGCGATAGTCGGCAAAATCCGTGGTGTGTCTTCACCCAATGGGTAGCGCATGACCGGCTGGTCTATCGGCTATGCGGTACTGGCTGCACGAGACTGACCCCGAGGGAGCGGGCGAGTCAGGGTCTCCGACGCCTCGTCAGGTATACGGCGCTCGCTATCAGAAGGATTCCGGCCACGAGCAGAGCGATCGGGGCACCAACGTTCTCTCCGAGCGTCTCGTTGATGAGCCATGGCAGATAGATGATCAGCCCGAGCATCCCAGCGACCACCACGAGGATTCGATCTTTCGCCACTCCAAGGCCAACCGCCACCAACGATGCAACGATGGCCAGCACCATCACGAGCGTCGCAGCTCCGCTCTCTTCGAAGTTCAGAGATCCCACCATCGTGATCGAACCGAAGAGCGCTGCACCGGCTCCCAGAACCTCACCAAGCGATCTCGGCATCAGGATCTCGAACGAGGCAAGCATGATCCACACAATGCCCGCGAGGAACAGAGCGAGACCGGGAACCCAGTCAGCGGCATCATCGATGATGACGACTGCAAACAGCACCGTGCCCATCGATGCCGCGAACAGGCCCGCATGCTGAGCGATACTCTGCCGATCTCGAACGTATAGCAAGAGACCTAGAACGGCAGCTGCGAGGAACCCTGACAGAGCCGCAGCCTCTTCATCGAACCACATATCTGCGATCAGACCGACTGCCACGCCCGTCGGAACCAGGGCAAGGAGAAGGAGCGAGGCGCCGACCCGGCGGATCCGCGGATCCTCGGTGTGGGCAATGACAACACCGGAAGCCGTGAGCACGGCAGCGACAGAACCAGCCAGAGCCGCTTGCGCGGCACGCGACATGTCCGTCCACAGTTGCACGACCAGTAGCAGAACAGCCACGAGGACGAAGACCGCGCCCACATAGCCAAGAACCTCAAGAACCGCCGTCGGTCGGGAATGCAAAGGGGGATCTTCGTACTCGCGAATAGCTGTCGCTTGGTCTCCTGAGAGAAGTCCCTCCCTTACCCATTGGTCCAGATGTTCCGTCACAACAGGCATCGCACACCTCGCGGATCGACTCTCCCACCATTGTCTCTCAAGACGGGCCATGCGTCTACGGGGGTGATTCTGACATCTGTGGTTCTGCGTTGGGTTACTGCCCCACATGGGTGGCCATCAACGACAGTGTCGTCACCGAGATTCTCGAGCAGTACTTCCCCTGGAACTCAGATCGAGGAGAGCGCGGCACATCGAGAGCCGCCCGCATCGGCGCATATGGGCGATCGGACGGGTGCGCTCGAATTGGCCGTGCCATCGTCGGTTGTATGATGG
>CAZWDQ010000181.1:0-3015 GCA_964632475.1 uncultured Acidimicrobiaceae bacterium | reverse complement strand
AGGGTGCAATCGGGTGTCAAAAAGGAGCTGAGATCATCGACCTTCAAGTCGATCTTGCCGTCGTAGTACCCGAAGTGGGCAGCCCAGTTGTCGACGAGTTGCATTATCGGGCTATCGATTGAATTCTGCATTGGGGGGATCCTCTGATCGGGCGGTGGTTGAGCTAACGGCGTGGATGCCGTCGTGCCGGGTTTTCAGGTGAAGTTCCAGGTTGTGCCGAGCAGGTCTTCACTGAGTGCCCAGAGGCGAGCTGCGGCCTCTTGGTCTCGAGCAGCGTCTGAGATGCGGCTCTCTCCGACCGGCCCGCGGGTGTCGCCGAACTTGGTTGGCCCGTAGTACGCACCGTTCGTCGCTTCGTTGCCCGCAACAGCCAGGACTTCGGGGAGCGCGCCCGCACTCGACGACTGCGCCAACAGCTTGTTACTGACCTTGTAGATCATTTTGAAGAATCCTGTCGGCCCGGTGCTCTGCAAGTTCGTTGCCGAATAGCCGGGATGAGCGCTCACAGCGATCACGCTGGAATCGGCCGCTTCGAGCCGACGCGCAAGTTCGAGGCCGTACATCAGGTTGGCGAGCTTGCTCTGCGAGTACGCCTTCGACGGCGAGTAGTCGCTGGTGAACATCGGGTCGTCGAAGTTGATACCGGGAGCTGCACGGTGGGCGCTCGAACTGACGGGCACGATCCGACCCGAGCGCGCGGCGACCAGGTCGAAGGTGAGATGGTTCAGCAGGAAGTGACCGAGATGATTGGTGCCGAACTGCAGCTCGAACCCGTCGGCGGTCTGCTGCTGCGGTGTCTGCATGATTCCCGCGTTGTTGATCACGCCGTCGAGGCCATCGGTGTGGGTGCGGATCGAGTCGTTTGCCCGGTGGATCGACTCGAGACTGGCGAGGTCGAGTTCGATGAGCTGCACGACGCCTTCGCCTGGCACTTCGTTCAGCCGTGCCGCGGCCTCAGCCCCTTTCGTTGCCGAGCGAGATGCGATGAACACATCGGCCTGAGCCCGCCGGAGATGGGCTGCTGCTTCGTATCCGATTCCGGAGTTTCCGCCCGTAATCAGGTACCGCCTTCCCCGGAGGTCGTCGAGGCGGTCGACCTTCCAGTCGGTGATGGGCTGCGTCGTCGTCATGGTCTGGTGCTCCTAGATGGCGGCGTTTTCTGGGTGATGCCGTTCCACAGGACGTGGAACGCGAGTTCGGCCTGTCGATCGTCGAGTTCGGACGTGACGGCCTGGTCGAGGTTGTGTTGAATCAGCGCTGCGAGGTGCGAGAGCGGCAGGTCGACGAGAATCCCAAGTTCTTCCGCTTCGTTGAGCACTCGGACCGGGCCCGCGATAGCGACACCGCCGGCCGCTTGAGCTTCGGGGCTCGCCAGGCCCGCTTGGTGGAGCAGGTTCACGACGAGATGAGCGTCGCGGTTCTCGCGTGCCCAGCCCAACCACCGGTCCCACACCTGGCGCATGCGACGATCGATCGGTTCTGCATCGTCGAACTCGCCGGCGGCCGCCGCAAGGTCGGTCTTGATCCAGACATACAAATCATCGATCAACGCCTGCTTCGTGGGGAAATAGTTGAACAACGAGCCATTCGAGACGCCAGCAGCCGAAGCGATCCTCGCCGTCGACACCTGCACCCCCTCCTCGCGGAACACCGACAACGCCGCAGCGAGGATCGCCTCTGGTTTGTGCTGCATCGGCCGATTCATCTTCTCATCACATCTTCCAATTGGAGTGACCACTCACTCTAGTACTCCCATGAGGTCCTGTGGGTGCCCAAAACGGCACTGTTGCATTGAGGGATCGACTTGGCGCCGGGCGAGGGTGTCCGGCATGAGTCAATACCGGAATCAGTTACCACCTCTAGATCGTTCAGCGTTCACTGGTTACCGGTTTCCGCCCGACGTCATCATGCTGGCTCTCCACTGGTACCTCCGCTACGGACTCTCGTACCGAGACGTCGAAGAACTCCTGGCTGAGCGCGGAATCGAGGTCGATCACGTCACGATCCACCGATGGGTCCAGCGCTTCACGCCGCTCCTGATCGACGCAGCCAGACCCTGCCGCCGCTCAGTCAGTCGACGGTGGTTCGTCGACGAGACCTACGTGAAGGTCTCTGGTCGATGGCGGTGTGTCTACCGAGCGGTTGATCAGCGGGGCCAGGTCATCGACGTCTTCGTCTCCGGCCGGCGTGACATCGAGGCTGCCCGCAGGTTCTTCACCGCCGCGCTGATCGCACATCGCGAACCAGACGAGGTGGTGACCGATCTCGCTCAAGCGCTCGAGACCGTGATCGAGGAACTGATCCCTCATGCGTTTCACAACACCGAGCAGTACGCGAACAACCGGGTCGAGTGCGACCACGGGCGACTCAAAGCCAGGCTCAGACCGATGCGCGGCCTCAGAACCGATCGCACGGCATCGGTGGTGATCCGAGGTCACGCCTTCATGCAGAACCTGCGGCGCGGCCACTACGAACTCGGCACTGACACCCCATATCCACACAGGCGAGTCGCCTCCGCGTTCGCAGAGCTCACCGAAACAATCTGACCCCGCAGGTCAGCCGTTGTCGACCACAAACGCGCCCGTCGATCGAACAACGCAACAGAGTCCTCCCTCATCTCTCCCCGCTTCCTGATGCGGGTCACGGCTTGTGGTGGAACCTGCCACACGGGCCGTCGGGCTCCGAAGGTCGTTCATCCTCGCTGCGCTGCGGGTGTTCCACCTTGCTCCGCCCGCCAACACCGCACGGCTTGACGGCTCCACAGCCGAACCCCGAACCAAAACGGGGACCGAATCTGAGGAAGAGCCTCGTCGGGGAAGTCGGTCACTATGTAGCCCACCGGATTCAACGCAAGACGATGTGGTTCCTGCGCATGGACAAATCAATCGTCTTCGCCGACGAATTCCTGGACCGCATAGTGGACCTGGAAAGCGCCATAGCCGAACACCTGCAGACCGCCAATATGTGCCGTTATGGGCGGGTGTGGCCGTCCTCATCAGGGGCGGCCCAAGCCTG
>CAZWDQ010000180.1:0-3059 GCA_964632475.1 uncultured Acidimicrobiaceae bacterium | reverse complement strand
GCGGAGGGGGTCATGGGCCTCAGTTGAGAGGAACCGCCGACCCAGCGTCCGCCTGCCCGTTGAGTTTCAGAGTCAACTCCCCGCGCCGGCTGCAGCTGCGGCTTTCCTGGCCGCTATCGCGATGAGATCCCAAACGGGTGCGAACGGTGGGGCGTAGGCAAGATCGACCCACTCGAGATCTCCGGCCGTCATGCCGTCCCAGATCGCAGTGGCGAAGACGTCGATGCGCTTCCCTGCGCCGCTGCCGCCGATGATCTGTGCGCCGACGAGTCTGCCGGTTCCTCTCTCCGCCGTCGCTCGAATCGTGAGCTCCTCCGACCCCGGCATGTAGTGAGCGATCGTTCCGCCACTCACCGTCGCGTCGACAACGTCGAGGCCGGCAGCCGCGGCATCGGAGGAGCGGAGACCTGTCATTGCAATCTCGAGATCGTGCACACGGGTGATCGCCGTCCCGATGGCACCGGGAAACGCAAGGTCACCTCCGGCGATGTTGACCCCTGCCACCCGCCCGGTCTTGTTCGCAACCGTGGCAAGGTGCAAATTCGCGGGCCGACCGGTCACACGGTGCTGCGTCTCCGCACAGTCTCCAGCCGACCACACCCCTTCGATCCCCGTCCGTTGGCGATCATCAACGGCGATGGCGCCGGTTTCGCCGAGCGGAATGCCAGCATCACGAGCGATCTCGACGACCGGCCGGGACCCGATCGAGAGAACCACGACGTCCGCCGGAAGGTTCCCACCTTCGATCGAGACACCGGTCACGTGGTCGGTACCGTCGATCTGCTCGACCATCGCACCGGTGAGCACCGTGATGCCCATCGACCGCACCGCTTCGGCGACCTGCTCACCGAGGTCGGCATCGAGGGTCCGTGGAAGCACGGCGGGCAGACCCTCGACGATGGTCACGTTCCACCCCTTGGTGTGGAACGCCTCGGCTACCTCAAGGCCGATGTAGCCACCACCGACGATGACGGCGTTGCCGGACCCGGCATCGGCGATCGACCTGAGCGCTGCAGCGTCTCCGAGCGTGCGCAGCGTGTGCACGCCGTCGAGACCGCGGCCGGGCATTGGGGGCACGAACGCTCTGGCGCCGGTGGACACCATCAGATGGTCGAAGCCCTTCTCGACGCTGGTCTCTCCGTCGGTATCCCATACCTCGACGACACGGCGGTCGAGGTCGATAGCGGTGACCTCGTGTCGGAGATGCAGTTCGATACCTGCACGTGCGAACTGTTCGGGTGTGCGGGCGATCAGCTTGTCGATGGGGTCGATGATCCCTGCGATGTAATACGGCTCTCCGCAGGCGGCGTAGCTGGCGTGGTTGCCCATCTCGTACGCGACGACCTCGAAGTCCCTGTTCCGCCGCCGTACCTGGCTCGCGGCCGTCATGCCGGCCGCGTCTGCCCCGATGACCACCAATCGCTCACCCATTCCACCCTCCGATATCTACGATATTTCCGCAGCCGTGATCAGACGATAGAACCTCCCGCCGAGCCAGATTCATTCCGCGGGCCGGAGACCGCGTATAGGACGCCGCGTACCCTGGGTACGCGGCGTTGCTAGCGGCCGATGTCCGGGTCGTCCTGGGTGACGCGGGTGCGGATCGTGTAGACCGAGTCCCCCGACAGGATCCCACTCCGACCGAAGAGGCGTCCATGCTGCCAGTTGGACAGACCCAGCTCGGGCTTGTCGAGCGCGTACTGGCCGTCGACCCAGCGGGTGAAGCCGTTGCCGACGAACGGCGCATCCACAAGATCGAAGAATCGACCGTGCTCGCTCTCGTCCTCGGAGATCAGTGACGTGACGAAGCGAGGGCTGTACCGGTTGAAGAGCTCGGCTGCCCTGTCGATCGACGGCACGATTGCCAGCGTGACTTCTGGGCTGTCCTCCCACTCCCACTCATCGCCGAGTCCGCTCTCAGCGATCGGTTCGGCCTGGTACTCCCGATGCTCGCCGTCGGCACGGGCGATCGGGACCATCCTGGCGAACCATGCCTTCGGCACCGATCCCGTCGACGACTCGAGAACGTGGAGCTTCGGTTGAACGCCTCGTCGCTCGCCGGCTCGCTCGAGTGCTCGGAGGAACTCCGGGACAAGGTCACCGGCCCGCTCCTCGACGATGCAGCACGTGTTCAGCGTGTTGCACACCTTGCGGTCGAGCGAGTGGTACACGGCTGCGCCGAAGGCCTCGGCGTTCGCAGTGGTGCCTGCAACGATCCATGCGCCGCCCGTTCCGTGGAGACTCACGGAGTTCCCGGCCTGGCGTGCAACGGCTCCGAGTTGCGCCGTTGCTCCACCTGAGCCTCTGGCAACGGCGAGGGCGAGACGGGGATCGGAGAACATCGCCCACGCGGCCGCATGCGAGGCGCTGTCGACGAGCACGGCAGCCCCCTGTGGGAGCCCCGAGAGCGACAGGGCGGGCCGGAGAGCATGGGCAACGATTGCCCGTGCTGTGCCGAGTGCATCGGATCCGATCCGGAATACCACCGTGTTGCCGCTGCGCAGCACTCCCGTAGCATCGGCGAAGACATTCGGCCGGCCTTCGAAGACGAAGCCGACCACACCGAGGCCGCCTCGAACTTGATCGACTCGCCAGCCCTCATGTTGGGTGGTCTCAACAACACTCCCCCTGCCGGTCTGTGCATCGCTCCATGATCGAAGCCCTTCGATCATGTCGGCGCGCATCTTGTCGCTCAGGATCAGCCGTGTCGCTGATCGTCCCCGAGCACGCGCCTTGGCGACGTCGGAGCGGTTCGCAGCGGCGATCGGACCGAAGGAGTTATCGTCGGCCAGCGTCGCGGCGAACATCTCGTAGAACTCAGAGATCCGTTCGTCGGTGATACGGCTCATCTGACCGAACGCCTCGGAAGCAGCGTCAACTGCCGTCGTGGCGATCGCCTGCTCGGAAGCAGGCACGTGCAGGAGGCTCCCGTCGCTCTGCATCACGATCAGGGAGTCGCCCGGCTGGAAGGTGGCCGCCAGGTCCTCGCTCACGCGTGTGATCCTGTCGCCGCCCCACACGATCGCCATCCCGGCAGTCAGTTTCTCAATTCGTTCCAT
>CAZWDQ010000179.1:0-3130 GCA_964632475.1 uncultured Acidimicrobiaceae bacterium | reverse complement strand
CCGGTATCTGCGATCGCCTGGTCAACGAGGGCTCTCGTCGCCGCTTCGTCGAGCTTGGCCGGGAGGTAGGTGGAGAGGTAGTCGATCTCGAATGCGAGCTTCTCGGCTTGCTCTCTGCCGCGGTCGCCCAGCGCTTCGTACTCCGTCTTCGACTTCCCCATCCTCTTGATATACGTCGAGATCGTTGACAGGACGAGTTCGTCATCGACGTCGCCGGTGAATCCGGGAGCGGATCTCGCCACCGACACCTCGGAGCGGATCTGTCGAATCACGCTGAGCGTCGCACGATCCCCGTTCTTCATCGCCACGGTCTGCGCCGCAACAAGCTGTTCTTCGATGGTCATGAGTGTCGCCTTCAATCGGTTGCCAGCAAGGATAACGGGAAAACAGACATGAGACATGAGACATGAGATGTGAGACCCGAGCGATCGACTTAGCTGTCTCTCGTCTCATGTCTCTCGTCTCATGTCTTGCCTCTTTACAAATCGTTTGCTTCCTTCCAGGTCATTCCAATAGACTGTCTCGCGGAACCGGTGAGAATCGGTTGACAAATGGTCGACTTTGTGAAAGCATTCACGTTCACAAAATCCCAGCAGGAATCGTTTCGAGGAGACACAACTGTGCTTACCGTCAGCGATTGGCGCGAACTATCCGCCTGTCGAGACTCCGATCCCGACCTGTTCTTTCCCACAGGAACGACCGGTCTCGCCACCGACAAGATTCGCCATTCCGTGGCCATCTGCTCAGCCTGCGCCATGCAGGAAGAGTGCCTCCAGTACGCGTTGGAGACCAACCAGGAAGCCGGTGTCTGGGGTGGCTACGCCGAAGATGACCGACGTCGACTCAGGAAGCGCTGGCTCGCAGAGCGTCGCAGACAGCGCCAGGCCGCTAGTTAGCCGCTGATCCCCCAACCCCTCTCCCCTTCGGACCCGGTACGCCGGGTCCGAGTCACGTTCGCATCACGCCTCGGAGGCAAACCCCACATCGCGTCGCCGGGCCGACTCGATCTCAACGAACGCCACCTTCTCGAGAATGATCCCGTGGCGGTGGCCCCGGGTGTCCCGAATCCAGAGAACCTGAGTCCCTTTGGCGATCCCGGCCTCGAACTCGGTCGCGATGTCGTGGCCGGGCTCGACTTCGATCTCCAACTCCCGCGTTGAAGACATTCCGAATCGGACTTTGGTGGTCTCACTAATCGTGTCGCTCATGCAAACCTCTCCTGGTTGGCGCCGATCGTACCGCTCCGACGGACAGATCAGTTGTTGATGACAAGCTCAGGGTGTGTTCGCAACCGGGGCTTGCGTTCCTCGACGGCCACCGCAAGGCGATCAAACGCCGCGGCCGCCTCCCCATCGGGATCGACTGCCACAGCCGGCAGGCCCCGGTCGGCACCTTCCCGAACGGCAGAGACGAGCGGGATCTGGGCAAGGAGATCCGTCTCCAGACGGGCGGCAAGCGCCTCACCTCCGCCCTCACCGAAGATCTTGTACCGCGTGCCGTCGTCCCCGGTGAACCACGACATGTTCTCTACGACTCCCACGAGCTCCTGGTTGACCTTCTCGGCCATCAAGCCGGCTTTGACCGCCACGCGTTCGGCCGTGGGTTGCGGAGTGGTGACAACGATGGCCTCGGAGCGAGGCAGGAACTGGCTGAGCGAGATCGCCACGTCACCGGTCCCCGGTGGCATGTCGATGAGGAGGTAGTCGGGTTCATCCCACAGGACGTCAACGAGGAACTGCTCGAGCGCCTTGTGGAGCATCGGTCCGCGCCATATGACGGCCTGATTGGGATCGACGAAGAAGTCCATGGACATCACGCCGACGCCGTAGACCTCCGGCGGGATCATCACTTCGTCGAGAACGACCGGCTGCCTCTCAAGGCCCAGCATCTTCGGGATGGAGTAGCCCCACACGTCGGCGTCGATGAGTCCGACCCGGCTCCCCCGGGCGGCAAGCGCCACTGCGAGGTTGGCCGTGACCGAAGACTTTCCGACACCACCTTTGCCCGATGCGATAGCGATGACTCGGGTCTTCGATCCGGCTCGGCCGATGGTGACCTCGCGGATGTTCCCACCGCGAACAGTCTCGACCACTCCGGCACGTTCAGCGTCGCTCATTGTCGTGAATTCGACCTTCACACCAGCGACGCCGTCCACGCTCTTGGCGGCCGCGGTCACGTCATTCGTCAGCTCGTCCTTCAATGGACAGCCCGGAACGGTGAGCGCCACCACGACGTGAGTGCTGCCATCCGGGGCAACAGTCACGTCTCGCAACATTCCTAGATCTTCAAGGCCCCGATGTAACTCGGGGTCCTGCACCGCACCAATTGCAGCGCGAAGCGCATCAACATCCACCACGAACAACTCCTATCGAGATAGTGAATAGAAACTATAGTGAGGCCCGGTAGCCCAGATTCTCGACGGGGATGGCATGGACAACGAAGCGTTTGATCAACAGATCGCGGATCTCGCTGGCACGCTCGGTGATGCGACGCGCCGCGGGATTTACGTGACCGTGCGTGAATCCCCGGAGCCAATGACGGCTTCGCAGATCGCAGAACTATTCGATATCCACGCCAATGTCGCCCGTCATCATCTCGATCGCCTCGTCGCCGACGGCTACCTCCAGGTGACACGACGACGCCCATCCGGTCGAACCGGCCCCGGCGCCGGCCGCCCGGCGAAGCACTACGAACCGACCCGCAAGAACGTATCGGTCCAGTTCCCGGCGCGCCGATATGACCTCCTCGCCGAACTGCTCCTCCGAGTGATCGAACGCATCGCTCCCGACAACGCTGCTGAGGTCGCCGACGAGATCGGGAGGGAGTACGGTCGAGAACTTGCTGCAGAGATCGGCTTCCCCGACGAGGCGGGATACGACACCGCTGCCGTCGCCGTTGCCAAGGCACTCATGGGCGTGGGATTCGAAGTCGAGGCACGCCTCGGTGACCATGAGCTGGTCACTCGCTTCTGCCCGTTCGGGGAGTCGGCGAAGAACCACCCCGCGATCGTCTGCCAACTCGATCAGGGTCTCGTCACTGGGCTTCTCGAGGGAACCGAGCAGATCCCCGTAGCCATCGTCAACGCCCACAGCACCGAAGAAGGCGACTGCGTAACGAAGATCTGATCCGA
>CAZWDQ010000178.1:0-3193 GCA_964632475.1 uncultured Acidimicrobiaceae bacterium | reverse complement strand
AGTAGATCAGTAGATCAGTAGATCAGTACTGCTCT
Source organism: uncultured Acidimicrobiaceae bacterium (assembly GCA_964632475.1). Lineage (GTDB taxonomy): Bacteria > Actinomycetota > Acidimicrobiia > Spongiisociales > UBA5794 > JAHEEL01. The sequence continues at coordinate 3,158 of CAZWDQ010000178.1, read as the reverse complement.
ACTCGCTACTGCGCTACTGATCTACTCATCACCCGTCGAGGCCCAGCGCGGCTCGCTTCGCCGCCGCCCGTCGTTCGCCTTCCAGGCGCGCCAGGTCGTAGTCGTTGTGGTCGACGTACTGCATGGCGTCTGCGATGACCCGGTGGCCTGCCTCGTCGCGAATGAGGCGGTGCATCTCCTGGGCGACCCTGCGGTAACCGGGATGTCCCGACGCCTGGCTCCTCAACTCCAAGAGATGGAACGCCTCCCTGGCATTCATCTGGATGTAGTAGCGAACGCGGTACGCGAATGGAACCGCGTACTGGGCGACCGTGGGGCCGTGAGCTGCTGAGATCCGGTCGGCGAGTGCTGCTGCTCGCTCCATCACGTCATTCCAGGCTGTGGTCGCACCGATGTCGGCGATCGCGTCTGGTGTGATGTGGCCATGATCCGTGGAGAGGCGTTGCCACTCGATCGTGAGCATCCGGTGGCGTTGCAGGTCGCGGAAGATGCCGTAGTCCGACAGAACGTCGAACCGGTACGACGTCCTTTCCATCGCACGCCCCGGTTTGTGACGTCGGTTGGTGCGAGGGCCGACCGCAGCTCTGATGAGATTCGCCCGATCCTCTGCAGGGAGCGACCGGGCGTACTCGAGCAACTGGTCGTCCGGGAGATCGCTGACCGCATAGAGAGCGGCGGCTGCCACCTTTGTCTCGCCGTCGGGATCCCATTCGACGAGCTTCACTTCCGAGCGATCCTGCGGCGTGAGACCGACGTCGGCCGCAATTGATTCGAGATCGGCTGCGACCGATGAGAGGTAGTTGCTCCAGGCTCCGCCACGATCCGGGACGTCGACCCTGGTGAGGAATGACGGGATCATGGCACGGAGTTCGGTGATCATCAGATCGGAGTAGGCCCTGACCTCGGCGAGCGGATGGGCCCTCATTCTCATCAGGAGCATTTCGTAGGCCTGACCGCTTCCGAAGATGCCCACGTTCGAAGTGGTCGCAGCCGGCAGCATCCCTCTGAGGTCGTCACAGGCTTTGGCGCGGATCGTGGAACGCCACACGCCCATCGAGTCGGTGTCCTGTTTCGGGTAGAGCGACTCGTAGTACGGGACTGCCCTGCCGATGAGTGCAGAGTACGTGTCGAAGAGTTCGTCCATCGCCGAACGGAAGTCGGCTTCGAGAGGCGACCCGATGAGCTCTGCCGGTACGTGATATCGGAACCGGCTGCCGAGTTTCCGGTCGTAGAAGATGTACCGCGTCGACTGCTCCAGGTACGAGGCGAGTCGCCCCCACTCGAGAACCTTGGTGAGAATGTTCGATGCCTGCTCGCAGGCGATGTGGGCGCCACCCAGTTGGGCGACGGAGTCGTCTCCGAACTGTGTGAAGACCCGGTTGTAGAGGCCTTGGGCCTTCTCTAGTCCCACGGCGGGCTCGTCATCGACGACGTCGGCGATGGCCCGAACGCCCAGATCTGGCTGATCGACGAACTCGTCGAGGAACAGGCGTCGGACGGAGTGGGGCGATCGGCTGTACCGGGCGAAGAGCGCACCCTTGACGACTTCGGGAAGGTTGACGATTCCGAAGACGGGGCCGTCGATGTTCGTGAAGAAGCGGCTCAGCAGCTGTCGTTCCTCGTCGCTGAAGGTCTCGACGTGATATCCGGCCGGCACAGGGCTAGGGGAGGGGTTCGTGGGGAATGACATGAGTGGGATTTGACCGTAGCAGCGTGTCGTGAACCGGGGCAACCGGGGACCCGCACTAGCCTCGGTCTGTGTTGATCGTTCTCCGAACACTGCTCGGCGTGTTGATAGCTGTTGCCATCGCAACGGCCCTCGTCCCCATGCTCGTCGTGGCGGATCTTGCCGGCGGTGGATCTGGTTGGGGCCTCTGTCCGGACGGCATCGGCACCTGCTCGTCCTCATACTTCGCGGGGCCCGAACTGCTGGCATTGCTGCTGGTCGTGCTCTTCGCCATCCTCGCGGGGATCGCGGTATGCACCCGATGGATCCGTCGGCTCGAGAGAGCTCAGTGAGCCTCGCTCAACGATTCAGCTGCGACGAGGTCCACATATGCCTGCGTTCGATCGCTCATCGGCGGCAAGCTATCAGGGCCGTGTCGGGTACCTTTCTTCGTGATGACACCGCCCGAGCACATCGATGACACCGTCCTCCCGCTTCGTGATCGGGTCCCGGAGTACGTGACCGTCTTCGCCGTGGGCCTGGGAGTATCGGCCGGCGTTGGCCTCTTGATCGGTCTCATCTTCGGTGAGAGCATCTGGAGCAGCGTCGGATACACGATCGTTGTGTTCGGCATCGTGATGCTCCTCGCGGGCGGCGCCACAGGCGGTGGCTACACGCATCTGGGGGCGGGCGCCATCGGCGCAGCATTCGGCGGGCGGCGGGTCGATGAAGAGGAGCAAGAACACCAGGAGCGTCGCACCGGGCAGCGACGGGACCCCATGGAGCGTCTCCGCAAGGGCCTGCGCCCGGAAGCGAACCCGCGGGCGTTCTGGCAGGTCATAGCGGGTGCTCTCTACATCGCGATCGGAATCGGAATCGTGAGCCTGGGCGGGTGACCGTCAGCGGCCCGCGATGACCGGCTTCCCATCCTTGATCCCCGCGATCTCCACGACGGACCAGACATCCCACCCGTGGGCCTCGAGAAGGTCGCGTCCGCCTGCGAACTGTTTCTCGATCACGAAGGCATAGCTCGCGACTTCGCCGCCGGACTCCTCGACGATCTGGCCGAGCGACTGTGCCGTCCTTCCCCCTGCCAGGAAGTCATCGATGATGAGTGCTCGGCCACCCGGATCGAGTGCACGCCGTGCGACCTCGATGCGATACTCGATGCCCTTCGTCGGAGAGAGAACCTCACGGACGAGCGTGTCCCGGTCACCGATCGTGTGGTACTTCTTCGCGTACACCACCGGGAGCGGCAGATAGCGGGCGGTTGCCATGGCAGGAGGAATCCCGGACGCCTCAGCCGTGACGATGAGATCTGGTTTGAGATCGGCGAAGTGCTCGGCGATCTGGCGTCCGATCTCGTCGATGATCACAGGATCGACTCGGTGGTTCAGAAAGTCGTCAACGAGCACGAGGTCTCCGGCGACGCGTCCCCGTTCTTCAACGATTGCAGCAATATCCATTGGGAGGACGGTAGCCGGTATTCGGT
>CAZWDQ010000177.1:0-3235 GCA_964632475.1 uncultured Acidimicrobiaceae bacterium | reverse complement strand
GGAGTCTATGAACGGGCAACCAACCGTGCGGGAGGGATCGAAGGCGGGATCAGCAACGGCAGCGTGATCAGGAGTCGGGCGGCGATGAAGCCGATCTCGACGCTGATGCGTCCGTTGGCGACCGTGGACGTGTTGACTGGAGAAGTGGCCGTAGCGTTCCGCGAGAGAAGCGACGTGTGCGCCGTGCCCGCGGCCGGCGTTGTGGCAGAGCAGATGGTCGCGATCGTTCTCGCCGGTGAGATGCAGCGGGTGTACGGAGGGGACACCGCTGATGCCTTCGTGGATGCCGACGTGGCACATCGGCGACGCCTCGCCGAGTTCTGATGGGACACATCTGGCTGATCGGCATGATGGGAAGCGGGAAGACGAGTGTGAGCCGGGTGCTCGCGGAGCGTTTGGAAGCCCCCTTCTACGACACGGACACCACCGTGGAGGCCAATGCCGGAATGACGATTGCCGAGATCTTCGATCGCTTTGGAGAGTCACACTTCCGAGAATTGGAGGCGACGGCCGTGCTGGTGATCGCATCCCAGGATGATGGTGTCGTCTCGGCCGGCGGTGGTGTCGTGCTCAACGCGTTGAACACCGCAACCATGCGCGAAAGCGGGCAGACGGTGCTCCTCGATGTCGACGCGGACACGCTTGTATCTCGCATCGGCGCGACGTCTGATAGGCCATTGGTTTCCGAGGATCCGAATCGGCGTCTCCGAGAGATAGCGATCGCCCGAGCGGACAGCTACCGGGCGGCGGCCGACATCGTGGTTGAAGCAAGCGGTTCGATCGAGGAAGTTGCTCAGCGTGTGGAGGCAGCATGCAGCGGGTCGTGATCACCGAGGGGGATGAGTCGGTTTCGGAGATTGTGATCGACCGGGATCTCCTGGCGGACGCTTCGACGTACCTGCCGCTACGGGAGGATCGCCGACAGGTGGCGATCCTGACCCAGCCGAACGTCGGTGCCCTGGCCGACGTAGTTGCCGGTTCGCTTCTGGACTCAGGCGTGGCTGCTTCCGTTGTCCCACTCCCAGACGGAGAAGCAGCGAAGACGTTGTCGGTCGTCGAGGACCTGGCGTTGGCTCTGAACCGACTGGGGCTTTCCCGCGCCGACACCGTGCTGGGCATCGGTGGAGGCGCAGCGACCGACGTCGCCGGATTCGTCGCTGCTACCTATCTGCGTGGCGTCGAGTGTGTTCTCGCCCCGACCACGCTGCTCGGTGCTGTGGACGCCTCGGTGGGAGGCAAGACCGGAGTCAACGTGGGCGGGAAGAACCTCGTTGGCGTATTCCGCCATCCAGCACGTGTGCTTGTCGACATCACCGTGCTCGAGACGATCCCGATGGATCTGCGGAGGCAAGGCACAGCCGAGGCGCTCAAGACGGGTTTCGTCGGAGACACCGAGCTCGTCGACTTGTATCGGGAGCACGGGATCGATGCACCGCTCGATGAGGTTGTTGGTCGCTCTATCGGTGTCAAGGCCCGTGTGGTCTCAGAGGATTTCCGCGAGGGCGGCCTCCGGGCCGTGCTCAACTACGGACACACAGTCGGGCATGCGGTGGAAGTCGCTGCCGGAATCAGCCACGGCGAGGCGGTCGCAATCGGAATGGTGGCAGCGGGCGTGGTCGGAGAGCGAACGGTCGGATTCGGTCGGCGCCTGGAACAGGAAGAACTGATCGCTTCACTGGGACTTCCGACACGATCCCCCGACGTCGATGCGGTTGAGATCGGGCGACTCATGGCTCTCGACAAGAAGCGCGATACCGGAGGAATCCGATTTGTCGTCCTCGAGGACTTCGGAGTTCCCCAAGTCGTACACCCCGACGACGCTACCGTTCGGGCCTCTCTGCACGCCATCGGTATCGATTGAAGACGAGGAGCCCCAACCGATGATTTCGACGAACGACGTGAAGCCAGGCATGTCCTTGAACCTCCCCGAGGGACTGTTCCAGGTTGTCGACTACCAACATGTGAAGCCGGGCAAGGGCAAAGCCTTCGTGCGAATGAAGCTTAAGAATCAGATTACCGGCGCCGTCATCGACCGCACGTTCCGTGCAGGAGAGAACGTTCCGAAAGCCGTGATTGACCGCCGCGACTTCCAATACCTGTACCGCGACGACATGGGTTTCACGTTCATGGACGGTGAGACCTTCGATCAGATCTCGCTCTCAGAGGAAGCCGTAGGGGACGCCGCTTCGTACATCGCCGACGGCATGACGGTTCGTCTGTCCATCTACGAGGAGAAGCCGATCGGCATAGAACTTGGTGCAGCGGTGGAACTCGAAGTCACACACGCCGAGCCGGGAGTCAAGGGCGACCGCGTGTCGGGCGCTACGAAGCCGGTCACGCTCTCAACAGGCCTGGTCGTTCAGGCGCCGCTGTTCGTCGACGTGGGTGACGTCCTGAAGGTCGATACCCGCACCGGGAACTACATCACGCGGGTGTCGTGAGCAAGCAAGATGCACGGGAGCAAGCCCTCGGCTTGCTGTACGCCGTAGACGTCGATCCGGAACCGGGCGCGATCGAGCCGACCGGGCGAGCAGGGCGTCTTGCCGCCGGTGTCCAGGAGCATCTGAGCGATATCGACCGCGAGATTGAGTCGCATTCGACGGGTTGGCGCATCGCACGCATGCCGACCGTCGACAGGGCGATCCTGCGAATCGCCGTCTATGAGCTCAAGTACACGGACACACCCGTCGGTGTCGTAGTTTCCGAGGCGGTCGAACTCGCCAAGAGGTACTCGACAGCGAAGTCGGGAAGTTTCGTGAACGGTGTTCTGGCCAGCGTGGCGGCGGACGACAGCTGATCGGTCGGCCACGCACTCGAAGTTGGCTGGAGTCGATCCGGGCTAGGCCTTCTTCGCCTTCTTGGCCTGACGCTTCTCTTTCAGGCTCCTGGCAGCAACCTTCTTGGTGCTCTTTCCACCCTTGTCCTTGTTCGCCATGGTGTCTCCTCTCGAACCATCGAGAACGATGGTCGGTTCCATCTTGTCACATCGGCTCGACGTGAGCTGGCACATTCGAATATCAGGTACCGGCGACGAGGTCCTCGCCCTCGATCTGAGCGACGGCAGTGTTCAACGTATCGAGGAGCCCGTCGACAGGAACGCGATGGATCCTGGCTGCCCGTTTCACGGTAATCGCCTTGGTGACGACCCTACGAAACGACAGACTGCCCACGCGCTTCATACCGAGAGCCTCCATCACGTCGGCAATGTCACCGTACTCGTCGAGAATCTCCGACG
>CAZWDQ010000176.1:0-3291 GCA_964632475.1 uncultured Acidimicrobiaceae bacterium | reverse complement strand
CTGCTCTGCTGCTCTGCTGCTCTGCTGCTCTGCTGCTCTGCTGCTCTGCTGCTCTACTGCCTTCCGTCTTGCGCACTACGCCTGCGGGTCTATATACTTCCGCATCCGGTTTCCCACCGGAGTCCGCGCTTACCCTGAGGCGTTCGTTAGAGCGTTGTTGTGAGCGGAGCGACTCACAGAAGGGATCGGCGAAGTCACTGCGCGTGACGACGTCGGTTTTCGTTCGTTAGAACCCAGGTTTCGAATTCATCGAGCCTGGGTGCATCGAGAAGAGAGAGACGGTACCCACGTGCCGACCGTACAGCAGCTGGTCCGACAGGGCCGGACGCCGAAGCCGAAGAAATCGAAGACCGTTGGTCTCGCAGGATCGCCGCAACGACGCGGCGTCTGCACTCGCGTCTACACCGTGACGCCGAAGAAGCCGAACTCCGCGCTCCGCAAGGTTGCCCGTGTGAGGCTCACTTCTGGTGCTGAGATCACCGCCTACATCCCTGGTGAAGGCCACAACCTCCAGGAGCACTCGATCGTGCTTGTTCGCGGTGGCCGTGTGAAAGACCTTCCGGGTGTTCGCTACAAGGTCATTCGTGGTGCCCTCGATGCCTCAGGCGTCGACGGGCGTAGGCAAGCCCGTTCCCGCTACGGAACGAAGAAGGAGTCCTAGGCATGCGTCGCGCACCAGCCGAGGTTCGCAAGCTCGAACCAGATCCGATCTACCGGTCCGTCCTCGTCACCCAGGTCGTCAACAAGGTGCTCTGGCGTGGCAAGAAGGGCGCAGCGCGCCGCATCGTGTACGGCGCTATGGATACCGTCGAGCAGCGCACCGGATCCGAACCGCTGACCATTCTCAACCGTGCCATCGACAACATCCGCCCATCCGTCGAAGTACGGTCACGGCGCGTCGGTGGCTCCTCATACCAGGTCCCCGTCGAGGTACGTCCCCGACGTGGACAGACCCTGGCCGTCCGCTGGCTCGTTGAGGTCGCCCGCAAGCGCAAGGAGCCAACGATGGCGATGCGCCTCGCGAACGAGATCCTCGACGCGGCCAACCGTACCGGCGCAGCTGTGAAGCGCCGCGAAGACGTTCACAAGATGGCTGAATCCAACAAGGCCTTCGCCCACTACCGCTGGTAGTCCGAGAGCACTGGTACCTCATGGCACGCAAAATCCCCCTCGAGAAGATCCGCAACATCGGGATCATGGCCCACATCGACGCGGGCAAGACCACGACGACGGAGCGGATTCTCTACTACACGGGTCGCACCTACAAGCTGGGTGAAGTCCACGAGGGCGCGGCCGTCATGGACTGGATGGAGCAGGAGCAGGAGCGCGGCATCACGATCACGTCTGCCGCCACGACCTGTGCGTGGAACGATCACGTCATCAACATCATCGACACGCCCGGACACGTCGACTTCACTGTCGAAGTCGAACGGTCTCTCCGGGTCCTCGACGGCGCCGTTGCCGTGTTCGATGCAGTCTCGGGTGTCGAGCCGCAGTCGGAGACGGTCTGGCGTCAAGCCGACAAGTACGCCGTTCCCCGGATCTGCTTCATCAACAAGATGGACCGGACGGGCGCCGACTTCTACGCGGCCACGGCATCGATCATCGACCGCCTCGGAGGCAACCCCGTGGCCATCCAGATCCCGATGGGCGCCGAGGCGGAATTCCGCGGCGTCATCGACTTGGTCGAGATGAACGCCATCATCTGGCACGACGAAGAGGGCAAAGAGCGCGAAGTCGTCGAGATCCCGGACGAGTACCTCGAACTCGCCCAAGAATGGCACAACAAGATGCTCGACGTGGTCGCCAATGAGGACGAGGCGCTCCTCGAGAAGTACCTCGAAGACCACGATCTCGACCCCGAAGAGATTCGCTCCGTCATCCGAGGTGGAACGATCAACCGGAAGTTCGTTCCGGTGATGCTCGGTTCGGCGTTCAAGAACAAAGGTATCCAACCACTACTCGACGCGATCGTCGCCTACCTCCCGTCACCGGTGGAACTCCCCCCGATGGAAGGGTTCAAGCCGAGACACGAGGACGAGAAGATCACACGCCGTGCATCAGACGACGAGCCGTTCTCAGCGCTTGCCTTCAAGATCATGACCGACCCATACGTCGGGAAACTGACGTACTTCCGGGTGTACTCCGGCACTGCCAAGAAAGGTGACGCCGTGCTGAACACCAGCGACGGCAAGAAGGAGCGCATCGGGCGCCTCCTTCGGATGCATGCGGCCAAGCAGGTAGACATCGACGAGATCCACACCGGTGACATCGTTGCAGCCGTTGGCCTCAAGCACACGAGGACCGGTGACACGCTCTCGGCCGTGAATGCACCGGTTCAGTTGGAGTCGATATCGTTCCCCGACCCAGTGATCTCCGTCGCGATTGAGCCAAAGACCAAAGTTGACCAAGACAAGCTCGGCGAAGCCCTAGCGAAGCTCGCAGAGGAAGATCCGACGTTCCGGGTCAGCAGCGACGACGAGACCGGCCAAACGATCATCGAAGGGATGGGCGAACTCCACCTCGAGATCATCGTCGATCGCCTCCTGCGCGAGTTCAAGGTCGACGCCAACGTCGGTCGCCCGCAGGTCGCGTACCGCGAGACGATCAAGAGGGCCGTCAACAAGATCGACGCGAAGTTCAAGCGTCAGACCGGCGGTTCCGGCATGTTCGGTCACGTGGTCATCAACCTCGAACCGCTCGATCCGGGCAGCGGCTTCGAGTTCGTCGATTCCGTCAAGGGCGGCAACGTGCCGCGTGAGTACATCGGAGCCGTCCAGAAGGGCATGGTCCAGGCACTCGACTCGGGCATCCTCGCCGGATACCCGCTCGTCGACCTGCGAGCAACCCTCATCGATGGTTCGGCCCACGCTGTGGACTCGAACGAAATGGCGTTCCGTATCGTCGGGTCGATGGCCCTGAAAGACGCTGCCAAAACCGCCGGCATGAAACTTCTCGAGCCCGTCATGGAGCTCGAGATCGTCACCCCTGAGAACTACTTGGGTGATGTCATCGGCGACCTCTCCTCTCGTCGAGGAAAGGTCGAATCGATGGACCAACGTGGACACGGTCGGGTCGTGAAGGCCCTCGTGCCCCTCGCAGAGATGTTCGGGTATGCCACGGATCTGAGGTCACGCACCCAGGGCCGTGCCAACTACTCGATGCAGTTCCACTCGTACCAAGAAGTTCCGACCGCCGCCGCGCAAGAAATCGTGGCCAAGGTCAGAGGCGAATAGAAGGAGCACGCTGATGGCGAAGGCGAAGTTTGAGCGGACGAAGCCGCATGTGAAT
>CAZWDQ010000175.1:0-3306 GCA_964632475.1 uncultured Acidimicrobiaceae bacterium | reverse complement strand
GTCGTCGAGATGTTGAAGGTCCCGAACCCGTCTCCCCCGGTTCCCACCGAGTCCACGACGGGTTCACCCACATCGACCGTCACCGAGGCATCAACCATGGCGTCAACAAGACCGGTCATCTCTTCGGAGGTCTCCCCCTTGACACGGAGCGCAACGAGGAACCCGGCGATCTGGGACTCAGATGCGTTGCCCGCCATGATCTCGTTCATCACCGAATAGGCCTCGTCCCGAGACAGATCGGATCCGGAGATCAAGCGATCAAGCGTTGCAGGCCAGGAAACAGGTGACATAGCCCGCAACCCTACCCGCTCGATACCTCACGAGCCGAAGCATCCGACGCGGCGATCTGCGCCGGTAGCTCGCAGCTGGCAGCTGGTAGCTCTCTCAGCCTGCTCTGAGCAGCCTCTTGCGCTCACGCTCGGTTGTCCCACCCCACACCCCGAAGCGTTCACGAGTCTCAACGGCGAAGCCGAGGCATTCATCCTTGACAACGCAATCCGAACAGACGACGAGAGCCGCACGTTCATCGTCGCGAGTCGTCGCGAAGAAGATCGTGGGATCCGTCCCCTTGCATGCGGAGAAGACCGCCCAGGGCCGTTCGTCGAGGACCGGAGCCTCAGAACCAGTGAAGTCGGTTGTGTCGTTCATCGTAAGACCTTCCTTATCCAGTACAAACATCTGACGTTGCACCCGGTACGGGGGTTCCCGGATCCGTATGAGAACTTCGTAAGTCGACGCCAAGACGCCGATGGGGCCTTTCGGCCCTAGTCCAAGGATTCACTTTGCCGTCTCTATGCATAACATGCAGGTTGTGCAGAAGCGACATGCACAGAATGCAACCCAGCCACACTGATGCAGACCACGCAGACCGCCCCCACGTATCTCACGGCCCGCGACGTCCAGGAGCTGATCCGGGTCGACCGCTCGACCATCTATCGCATGGCGGAGTCCGGTCGGCTGCCGGCGATCAAGATCGGGCGACAATGGCGATTCCCGAGCGAAGCGATCCACGAATGGCTCGGAAACACGCCCAACGGCGGTGACAGCCCTCTCCCCCCGTCGAGCACACAGCAGGACGTCGCTGATCTTTTCGGAGAGTTGTACGGCGTCATGGTGATCGTCACCGACATCGCCGGCAACCCCCTCACCAGCGTCAGCAACCCCTGCGGCTACTTCTCCGCCGTCTCCGGTGAAGCCTCCGCACTCGAACGCTGTGTCGCCGAGTGGAAGGCGCTCGGCAACCAATACGACTTCGAGCCGAGACTCCGACCCAGCCATCTCGGGTTCCTCTGCACACGAGCCTTCATTCGGGTCGGCAACGAACTCTCCGGCATGGTGATCGCCGGTGGTATTGCTCCGGAAGAATGGCCTCCGTCGGCCGCTGAGATTGAAGCCATTGCGATCGAGTCTCGGGTGCCGGTCGCCACCGTTCAACACAGCATCGGCGAGGTGCATCATCTGAGCCCTGCCGACCAAGGCCGCCTCCTCACCGGTGTCCCCATCCTCGCCAAGCATCTCTCTCGAATCGCAACCAGCGAACAACGTCCGAGCCACTCATCAAGGAGTACAACGTGAAACGACTGCTGATCCTCGGAGCAGGCACCGCCGGCACAATGGTGGCGGCCAATCTCCGGCCCCGACTTGGCACCGACGAGTGGAAGATCACATTGATCGACCAGGAGCCGACCCACTACTACCAGCCTGGTTTCCTGTTCATCCCGTTCGGGATCTACAGCCCATCCGACGTCGTCAAACCGAAGGCCGACTTCGTGCCAGCCGGCGTTGAGTACATCGAAGCGGAGATCGAACTGATCGAGGCTGCGGACAACCGTGTCACGCTGGCCGACGGCACCCACGTTGAGTACGACTATCTCGTCATCGCAACCGGCACGTCGATCCGCCCGGATGAGACCCCCGGTCTCGATGGTCCCGAGTACGGCAAGACCATCCACGACTTCTACACACTCGAAGGTGCCAAGGCGCTCGCCGAGGCGCTGCGCTTCTGGGAGGGCGGCAAGCTCGTTCTCAACATCGTCGAGATGCCCATCAAGTGCCCCGTCGCACCACTCGAATTCATCTTCCTCGCCGACGCCTACTTCCAGGACAAGGGACTGCGGGACATCGTTGAGCTCACTTATGTGACACCGCTCGACGGTGCCTTCACGAAGCCGATCGCTGCCAAGCACCTGGGCAATCTCCTCGAGGACAAGAAGATCAATCTCGAGCCAGACTTCTATCTGGAGCGTGTTGACGCGGACGAGAAGAAGCTGATCTCGTACGACGAGCGCGAGATCGACTACGACCTCCTCATCACGATTCCCCTCAACATGGGTTCCGACGTCGTCGCCCGTTCAGGGCTCGGCAACGAGATGAACTACGTCCCGGTCGACAACAAGAACTTCCTGTCCAAGGATTTCGACAACGTGTTCGCCATCGGCGATGCAGCGGATCTGCCCACGTCGAAGGCCGGCTCAGTCGCCCACTTCGCAGTCGAGGTGTTCACGGAGAACTTCCTCCGCCACATCGAAGGCCTCCCCATGCTCGAAGAGTTCGACGGTCACGCCAACTGCTTCATCGAATCGGGACACGGCAAGGGTCTGTTGATCGACTTCAACTACGACACGGAGCCACTCCCCGGCAAGTACCCGCTCCCGGGCATCGGACCCTTCACGCTGCTGCGTGAGACCGAGATGAACCACTGGGGCAAGATGATGTTCAAATGGACCTACTGGAACATGCTGCTCCGAGGCAAGCCATTGCCACTCCCCCACGAGATGATGATGGCAGGCAAGATCGACGAGGGAGCCTGATGGAGACGGCCACGGACCGGATCGTCGAGCTCGAGCGCAAGCTCGACACGATGTCCGGACAACTCGATCTGATTGCCGAGGAGCTGCGCGAGCAGCGGCTCCGCAGGCAGCAGTGGGATGAGTTGCGTTCCGACCTGTCACCCATCGCCGCAGAGGCCATGGAGCTCGCGAGCAACGAACTCGAAGCCATACAGGACTTCGTGCAGCCCGAAGACATGCTCCGTCTCCTGCGTCGCGTCCTCCGGAACACGAAGAACATCGAAGACGGAATGGCTCGATACGAGAGCCTCATGGACTTCCTCGACGACGCAGGGACGCTCACCAATGAGGCATTCGTCAAGATCCTGACCACCTTGGAGGCGTTCGAACAGCGCGGCTACTTCGAGTTCGCCAACGCAGGCATGGGGGTTGTCGATGAGATCGTGACGGCCTATTCGAAGGAGGACGTCGAGGCACTCGGTGAGAACGTCGTTCAGATGCTCGACATCGTCAAGAA
>CAZWDQ010000174.1:0-3327 GCA_964632475.1 uncultured Acidimicrobiaceae bacterium | reverse complement strand
GCAACGCATCGGTCGCCGATGGCAGACGTGAACGTGAACGCAAGCTCCTCCGGGTAGTTGACCGGCTTCGGATCGGCGTCCTCGCCGAAGATCTCGAGCCAGCCGTTGATTCCGCCCTCGAGGACGTAGACGTTGATGACGTTGTTCGCGGTGAGCGACTTCCATGCCTCCGTAGCGTCTTCCTCTTCGTTGCTCATCGCCACGATGACCGTACGGGGATTGAGCCCGATGAGGTCGGGCGCCGCCTCTTCGGTGGCTTCGAGCGTTGGATCTATCTGCTGGGCCGCACGAAGGTGGAACTGGTTGTAGTCGCGCTGGTCGCGGATGTCGAGCAAGATGACATTCTTGAAACTGTCGTTCATGAGTTCGAGCAGCTCTCCGGGGTGGATCTGCACCTCACGGTTGTCGAGTCTCGGCTGCTCCTCGCCGGCGACCGCATCCCAGTAATCCTCGGTGGTCGGATCACCGAGGATGAGAACGACGAGAGCAAGCAGAACGAGAATGCCGGCACCGACGTAGCGGGCCTTCGGTGCATCCGCGGGATCGGCACCCGTGGTCTTCTTCTCGATCTGTTCGGCACCCCAGAACATCAACAGGGCAGCTACGACGATGACCACCACAACGACTCCGGTTGGGACCCCGAGCCAATCGGGCAGGGTGAGGCGACCGAGGTTCGAGGTCGTCCAGAAGTTCATGAAGTACGGCACGCTCTCGCCGAACACGAAGACGCCGAGGGTCACTCCGCCGAGGAACACCATCGCATCGATCTTCAACGTCGCCGCACCGACGATCGACGTCCCGGGGCAGAGTCCGCCGATGAGGAACCCGACGCCCAGGATGAACCCGCCGATGGCGATCGGCCAGAGGTACGTTCCCGGGACGAAGACTGCCCGGTAGTCGAGGATCCCGATTCCGACCGCTCCGAAGATGAGCACCATCGCCGTGATCACCGCAGTGAACATCACCTTGAACATGGCGAAGTCCTTGAAGTAGAACTGCGCTGCGAGCTTGGAGCTGCGACCGAATCCGGCCTGCTCCAGGGCCACGCCAAAGCCGATCCCGACGAGCACGAAGATCGTGTACGTGAGGGGCGTGCCCAGTTCGTGAAGGTCGAGAGGGAAGGGCATCAGTCGTTCCAGAGTCTCTTGAAGAACGGCGCAGCGATGAGGGCGCCGGCAAAGAACGCCATCATGAAGATCCAACTGCCAACCGAGAGGAGAGCCGATCCGGAAAGGCCCTGGCTCGACGTGCAGCCGCGGGCGAACCGGGCGCCGAATCCAACGAGAGAGCCGCCGAGAAGGGCGAACAGCAGTCGAGTCCTATTCGAGATGAGCGGACCCTTCACGATCTCGGTGTAGACGCGGCGACCGATGAGGCCGGAGATGAGTCCGCCGATGAGCACGCCGACAGCGAGCATGACGATCCAGTGGTTGAGCGGCTGCGCTTCACCACCCGCGTAGCCCACGAGGTAGATGTTCGTGTCGACGTGATGGGGGACGATCAAGCTCTCGAACCAGGTCCAGACGCGCTGCACGGCACCCGAGGCGCCCAGGCCGTCGCCGGTGATGAACACGGAGAGGAACAGCACAACTCCCAGGCCCACGCCTGCGAGATAGGGGTTCGGGAACGGGCGGGGGTTCGGCTTCTTGCCCTTCCGGACCGAGGGACCGATCGGTTTGATCGTCATCAGGTCAACACCTCCTCGTCGGCGTCAGGAACTTCGATGTCCTCCCAGCCGGTCACCATTCCCTTGATAGCGGAGAGTGGCGTCGGCCCTGTGGTGGTCAAGTAGATGTGCAGCACGACGAATGCTGCGAAGAGCCAGGCAATCAGCGAGTGGACGGGCAAGAGGAACCCGAGACCACCGAGATTGGACGTCAGGTCCGGCCAGCGCTGGGCGCCCCAGATAAGGATGCCGGTGAGGATCTGCAACGGGAGGAGGATGTTCAGGATGACGAGGTAGGTCCCCTGCTGGAGCGGGTTCAACTTGTCGCCCGGTTCCTTCTCATGCGGGTGGGGATCGCCGACGAAGATGCCCTTCGTGTAGTAGGTGGCTTGCCCGATGGCCTGGCTGAAGAACCCTTGTGTACTTGGGATGAACTCTCTGATGAAGCCGGTCGCGACGGCGTCGGCGAGGGCCACCACCGCGTTGATCACGAGAATGACCGCCATGATGTTGTGAACGAGGATCATCCAACTGAAGGCGCTGGCGCTGCTCGGCCAGTGGATGATGATGCCGGTCAGTATCAGGACGCCGATCACTGCGGCCTGCATCCAGTGCCAGAACCGCTCGTACTTGGTGTACAAGTAGACGCTCCGCGTTTCGCCGTGCGTGCCGAAGCCGTAGTGGCGTCGGGCCCAGATGCGCACGGCACCGTGGATGGCGATGAAGATGAGCACGCCGACGAATGCAGCCAGGCCGAGCCAGTCGGCCCATCCTCCGGTGTCGTTGCCGAGAACGTTGATCTCACCCGACGTTGTCTCGGGGAAGTAGACGAGGGAACCGTCGTCGGCGACGGTCATCGTCCCCGTCGATTCGGTGTTGCCGTCCGTGAGAAATGCAGGCAGTACGCCGCCGGGCACGTAGGTGCCGAGGGATACGCCCTGGCTGAGCCGGGAGTCGCTGGAGTGGCAGACCTGACAGTCTTTGATCGCCCACTTGCTGCCGACGACGCCGTGGGCCGCGCTGTACGGCTGCACTTCGCCGATGATGTGCGGGTTTTCGAGGGAGAGTGCCTCGAGGCGCCCGGCGACGATGGCCTGCTTCTCATCGGTGTCGATCGCGAGTTCGCTCTCGGAGATCCTCCCGCTGCCGTCGGCGTCGAAGGCGCTGAGAATGGTCGGGTCGTACCCGCCTGCTCCGTCGAGGTAGGCAGCCTCGAGGTCGGAGATGCGGACGGGCCGCTCGCTGTCACCGCTGCCATGGGCCCAGTACCAGGACCCAACGAGGTTGTAGGGGGAGAGGCGAACGTTGCCGTCGTCGTCCGAGCGCAACAGGATCGCTGGTTCGAACCCGTTGATCACGGTGGTTGCATCGTCAACGGCTCCATCGGCACCTCTGATCACCGTACGGGGGGTTCCGTCGGTGTGGATGACCGTCCAGTCGTACTGCTCTGCGGCGGGAGCCATCGCCGTGGGGATGTGGCACGTCTCACAGGCGACCGTCTGCATGTGGCGATCCTGGTACGGCAGCCACTCGTGCGAGGTCGAAGCGTCGTGGCATCCGGTGCAGGTCCTCATCGTGTTGTCGTACTCGGGAGCGACGGTTCCCTGGGCGGTGTCGCCCTTGGTGAACTCGTGGATCGGCTGGTAGAGGTAGTCGTCGAG
>CAZWDQ010000173.1:0-3330 GCA_964632475.1 uncultured Acidimicrobiaceae bacterium | reverse complement strand
CATCTTCCTACCATTTCGTTCGGTTGCATGTACAACCGCCCGCTATGCCCTGTGGGCAAGTTAGCGGGGTTTCGGCGATGAAGCGTGCAATTGGAGTGAGCAACCATCTTGGTTGCCGGGACCCGTAGCATCTCCGCTCAATGCAGACCTTCCGACTGATCGCATTCCTCGGTGCCGCGGCGATCCTTGCTGCTGGGTGCCAGACGTCCTCCGAAGAAGCGGCCACCACCACTACCACCTTCGCTCTCCTCACGACGACCAGTTCCACAGCTCTCGCTACAACGACGACAACGACCACCACGTCGACCACGACAATGCTCCCGACGTCAGACTGCTCGGTCGAGAGCATCGGTACCGACGACGACTTCTACCGCAAGACGTGTGAGCAGAGCAACATGGCGATCGTCGCATCCGAGTCGGTCGAGGACATAGCCATGGAGGCTGCCGCAACAAGGATGGCCGGCCTCCTCTCCGAGAGGCGCGACCTTGCAGATTCCGTTGCAGCCTCGATCGACGGTGTTGCGGTCATCGGACGGGATCAACGCATCACAGATTTGCCCGAGTTCGAGGATCTCTACACAATCCACCCGGGGACCGACTGGCATCGTCTCGGCCGCTCGTTTCCCGGCACAGAGGAGATTCCCGTTGCCGTCGGCGCTGAAGAGAACCTCCTGTGTCTCGAGTCCGATCGCTACGAGGGCGAGGACATGTTCCTCCGGGACTTCGGGTGGACGATCCGCCGGTTCGGGATCGCGATCGTTGACCACGATCTCGATCGGGATATCGAGACGGCATATGGTCGTGCCATCGCGGCCGACCTGTGGGGAAACACCGTCGCCGAGGTGAACTCCGACATGTACTGGGCAGAAGGCGTCCAATCGTTCTTCGACGCGAACAACGAAGAGACGGACGAGAAGGACCAGATCCACAACCACGTCGACACCAGGGATGAACTCCGAGCCTACGACCCGTTCCTGTACGAGCTCCTGGTCAGGGCATTCGGCGAGACCGACTGGCGACCGGATTGTTGATCGCTTCGCGATCGGTAGTCGGTACGAGTGGTCTTGTTGCTCGAGGCTCTGGGCTCATAGCTCGAAGCCGGGGGCTGGCGGCTGGCGGCCGGCGGCTGGCGGCTCTCCATTCCCCTTGACAAATCACCCAATCCATGATATTCCTTGATGCAAGGTATTCCATGAACCACTATATCTGACATCACAAGGGTTGGAAGGAGCAGACGGTGGATCACAGCTCACAACTCCTCAAAGGAGTGCTCGACATGTGCCTGCTCTCGCTCATCGACGAAGAACCGAGCTACGGATATGAGATGGCAGCGAAACTCAACGAACGCGGCATCGACCTCGTGAGCGACGGGAGCATCTACCCGACGCTCTCGCGGCTCCAGAAGGCCGGGTTGGTCGAGGGATACTTCGTCGAAGCGGACGGAAGAGGACCACCCAGGAAGTACTACCGGATCGTGAAGTCCGGCCGAGCCCAACTCGAGGAGTGGACGGAAGCGTGGCACGCTCTGAGCACAGGGGTCTCAACGACATTGGACGGAGGTGAATGTGACTGACCGAAACGCCGACAGAACCGTCAGCGAATGCGCACGCTACTGGAGGGACACCGGCGTCCCCGATGACACCGTCGGAGAGATGCGCGACGAACTGGCCGATCACCTCGCCGAAGCAACTACCGCCGACCGATCGGTCGAGAGCGTTGTCGGTACCGACCTGGCGGTGTTCGCCGAAGCATGGGCCGCGGCCTACCGCGGCTCGGCACAGGTCAATAGATATGAAGACGACCGAGCCAGATCCAGCGTACTCTGGATCTGGCTCACCATCGGATTGCTCGGCATCGCGTTTGCCGCTGTTGCAATCCTCGCACCGAAGGGAGCAGAAGTGGACGCTGAACAATGGAGATGGATCTGGATCGGCGCAGCGGTAGTTCTCTCGATCGGGGAGCTCCTCACCGCCGGATTCTTCCTCCTCCCATTCGCCGTGGGCGCTGTCGCCGCTGCGATCCTCGCCTTCATAGGAGTCTCGGTGCCGATCCAACTCGTGACCTTCGTGGTGATCTCCGTCGTCTCCCTTGCCGTGCTCCAGCGGTTCGCCAAAAGCGAACAGGAGTCCGACGTTCCCGCCCAGGCCGGAGCAGATAGGTACGTCGGCCGGGAAGCGATCGTCCTCGAACCGGTCCACCGCTTCGACACGAGCGGGATGGTCAAGATGGGCACGGAGAACTGGCGGGCGAAAGTGGACTCCGACATCGAGATCCCGCAGGGCGCCGTGGTGAGGATTGTCGAAGTGAGAGGGACACGATTCATCGTCGAACCCATCCCTCCAATCACCGAGTAGACATCTGTAGAAGAAGCAAGCCAACAGACAGAAAGAGAATACAATGACTGCAGCAGCAGTAGTAGTCCTGGCCTTCATCCTGCTCCTCGTGATCTACGTGGCCCTCGCCATCAAGATCGTCCAGCAGTACGAGCAGGGCCTGATCGAACGATTCGGCCGGTACCGCAAGACCGTGGGCCCGGGTTTCCACATGATCGTCCCCTTCATCGAGAATATGAGGAAGGTGGACATGCGGGAGCAGGTTGTCGATGTCCCCCCACAGGAGGTCATCACCAAAGACAACGTGGTAGTCACCGTCGACGCAGTGGTCTACTACCAGGCGACCGACCCGGTGAAGCTGAAGTACAACATATCGAACTTCGTCCTGGCAGCCACGAAACTGGCGCAGACGAACCTCCGTAACGTGATCGGCGACCAGGATCTCGACGAGGCGCTCACCTCTCGAGAGACGATCAACACGGAGCTCCGTGAGATCCTCGATGAGGCGACCGACGTGTGGGGTACGAGGGTCGTCCGTGTCGAGATCCAGCGGATCGATCCTCCGGCCGACGTCACCCAGGCGATGCACCGTCAGATGAAGGCGGAGCGGGAACGGCGAGCGATCGTCACTGAGGCCGAGGGTGAGAAACGGTCCCAGATTCTCCGCGCCGAGGGCGTGAAGCAGTCTCGAATCCTGGAAGCTGAGGGACAAGCGCAGGCGGTCAGAGAGGTCGCGGACGCCGAGAAGTTCCGTCTCCTCACGGTCGCAGAAGGCGAGGGGCAGGCTGTTGAGCGAGTGTTCGGAGCGATCCACACTGGCGACCCGACGCCGGATCTCATCGCCATCAAGTACCTCGAGGCGCTCCAGGGCATCGCGGACGGTCAGGCGACGAAGCTCTTCCTGCCGCTCGAAACAAGCGGGATTCTCGGATCCCTGGGAGCGATCGGCGAGATCTTCGCGGACACGGGAACCGACTCCGCTGAGTAGCTCAGTAGC
>CAZWDQ010000172.1:0-3331 GCA_964632475.1 uncultured Acidimicrobiaceae bacterium | reverse complement strand
GCGCGTCTCGCGCCGAACCCTGTCAAATCACACACGCACGTGCAACAAGTTGCGGAATGTGTACATGTACACATCGCAGGTGGCGCTGATGGAGATGGACAGAGGCACGCTAGCGAGGATCGACCGCAAGCTGCTCGCCGGCCTCGGTGGTGATGAGGCGTACCGGACGTTGCGGGTGCCGGCGGATGCGGCGAAGTGGTCGACGTGGAAGCGGTGCTGCGACGCAGCCGGTGTCTCGATGGGCAGGGCCGTCACGATGCTCATCGACCGAGAGCTCATCAGCGTGTTCGGTGACGTCCCTGACGACGGGTCGCCGGTGTTCGCTCAACGGGCCACAGAAGAGCTTGCGATCCGGGAGGCGATGATCGCGGCCAGAGCGCGTGAGGTCGACACAACTGAGGCACGGATGCGCGAGTGGAGTGAGCAGTTGCGACGTCGGGAGGATGAACTCGACGCTCGAGAGCAACGAGTTGAATCCGTGTCGAAGACTGCGTCACGTCGCTCGACGGCTCGCACCAAGATCGGGCGAAACGAGCCGTGCCCGTGCGGGTCAGGCTTCAAGTACAAGCGTTGCCACGGAAACTGACCCAACATCGGTGGACGAATGTGATCGTACTCGTCGCCGGTCACTTCTTGGCCGAACGTCACCTGCTGGCCGCGTTCGGGCAGGACGACGCTCGGCCAGGCCGAGGCGAGCCCCAGAGACACGATTGGGTGACGCCGGCCGGCTTCGGCGCCGAGTCCGCCAGCCGTGGGTTCCCGCCCTGGTGGTCATCCTCGAACTAGTTCTTGACGGATTGGGGGGGGGGAGATGGACAATCGGTAGTGAAACCGGGGGGTTCGGGGGATCCATTCCGGAGGACCGCAGGTCCAGGAAGGAGCAAGGATGTGGATGCTCGCTAGACGCTTGGTGGTACTGGGGGTGTGCGTACTTGCCGTTGTCTTCGCTGGGGCGGCAAGCGCTCAGAGTGAGCAACAGATGGCCGATGACGCGAGCCTCGTCCGGGAGGACCCGATACTGGTCGCTGGGCCTGCTACTGCGCAGCTTCAACAAGGTGGCGTCGGGGTCGACAATGCCCCGTCTCGACTCATATCGGGGTGCTACGGCCAAACTGACCAGCCGCACCCGTCTTCCCATTTTCCGGGTTCAGCCAACGTCGAAGCGCGCACGGTGTGCCCCGGTCGCAGTGTCTACGTTTCTACCGCACTCTACCGCGATCGGTGGTACGGGCCGCAGTTCCTGGACAGCAACCATAACAACGGGTATGGATCCGTCGAAACCAATGCCTCCTGGTGGTGTTCAGGCACGGGTACCTACACGTATCGAGCCTATTCATACCACTCCGCGACTGGTGCAGGGACGGCTAACACCTACAACTACGCTCGATTCACATGCTGAGAGGATAGGTGGTCCGGTTGCAGGCGCGTCTGCCGGAACATGGCGGCACGAGGCTCGGCACGTGGCTAGCCGCATTCGTTGTCTTGGCCGTTCTGACGGCGAGTGCCGTGGCGGTCGCGTCCGGCAACCGCCACGACGGACAGACACCTGTCGCGCCACTGAACACAACACTTGGTTCTACCATCGTGCAGATCCCCGCAAATGTGCCGTCAGCATATCTGCAGGTCGTTGGGTCGAGCGAAGAACGCCAACTGGGGATTGCCCTATCGTCACATTGGATTGCCTACGACGGGTCTACCTCGGACTCAGTGCCGGACGGTCAGACCGTGCAATGGCCTGCACCGCTTGGCGTGGACGGATCAGCCTCTCGTCTTCTCCTGCGCTTGGACGCACATGCACCGCCAACCGTTGTCGAGCTCCTGAGCTTTGACAACGAGGTTGATGCACAAGCGGTGCCGCGTGGAGAGCCTGATCGAGTGGATTGTCTTGAAACTCAAGGGATCCTGGACGGTTGCACATGGTCATTCGACGGTGCGAACATCGCCGTATCATCAACGGTCACCCGACATCATGAGAGGTCGCTTCTGGTGTTGTATGTTCAGTGGTATGTGCCAAGAGATTCACGTCCAGCGAAGGCAGCTTCAAATCCAACTATCAGCGCGAGCTGGGGCTTCAGCTTGATCGCGCAGCCCTAGGACAGGGGAGGACCGCAAACGCATGATTGTCGCATGGTCCGAGGAAGCGGAGGCTGGGAGTTGGATCGCCGAACAGCTCCACGCCTTCGGGACAGACGTTGGATCCCTCATTCCGGCCCGATTTCAGTCATATCTGCGTATCCTCCATCCCGTCTCATGGGAGACACCCGACGGTCGGTTCACGATTCGGTGGACGGAGCTGTTCAGCGATGCCAGCCTGACCGTTGGCCCCGCTACTCGGTTCGACGAATTGCCGAGGCTACGAGACGACGCCGCTCCAGTGGCGGGGAGCTTGGATCTCGAGCATGTCTCCAGGCTCGCGGGAATCCTCGCTAGCCACACCGCCACGCCGGATAACTGCTGGTTTGGGCTCTGGGATGGGTACGGCTGGATGACGGGCAGGCCGGCGATCGTACCGATCGGAGGAGACGGTGGCGATGGGGCCTCCACGGAACACGTGGATCGCATCCACACTCCGGAACTCCCAACGCATCGCCTGCACCTGCCCGAGCGATCATTCGCCCTCCACTGTGGACCTATCACCTCTGCGACCGCGTTCTGCCGCTTCGGGGGGAGGCAAAGCCCCAACCTGTGGTGGCCAGAAGACCGCAGTTGGTTCATTGCATCCGAAATCGACTTGCATTCAACATACGTCGGAGGCACAGCGAGGCTAATCGAAGAACTATCTCACGAGGTTCTATTCGAGTCACTGCTGGTTGGGATCGACGAGCGAGTCGGCTGATCGACGGCGAGGCTGGCTGTCAATCAACGAGGAGGAACTGCTCGGCACTCTGTGTACGAGGCGACTAGACCGTGGGCTGGCGTTGCCGCCTCTGTGGAGTGGAGTCGCCTCGGTTTATTGTACACGGGTTTGTGACCCTCATGCCCCGCGGTCAGCGTAGACGTCGGCGGGTGTGCTGTGCCCGAGGCGGGCCTGGCGGCGTTGACGGTTGTAGAACGTTTCGATGTAGGCGAACAGGATGGTAGGGAGCTGGCTGCGGGTCATCTCGGGTGATCGTCTGTCGTCTCAGCATTGGTTTGGCGGGCTGGGGCCGCGACCACACCGCGTCCACATCGCACTGAGAGACGTTGAGATCTGGCGCGAAACGATGAGTCGTTGAAAGGGTCCCTGACCGGCCACTTCATCGCATTCGTCCTGGTTGTGTGGGCGCGCGAGAACGCCATCAGAGACCCTTACAAGGCAGAGGTCGGCGGTTCGAGCCCGTCAACGCCCACC
>CAZWDQ010000171.1:0-3343 GCA_964632475.1 uncultured Acidimicrobiaceae bacterium | reverse complement strand
TCCATTCCCAGGTACTCGAATGGCCAGCCGATGCAGACGGAAGATCAGCTCGGAACTCACCGGAGCGGTGGATGTGTGCGCCAGGCCGATCACAAGGCCCTGGCTCTATTCAACTGGGCACCGATCGGTACGACGGTCCACGCCATTCCGTAGCGCGGGAACTACTGAGAGAGCGGTAGTCTCGCCCTCATGTCTTCTCTTGTCATTCGCCGAGCCTTGAGCCGGGCTCTGTTTGCTGCCGTAGCGGCCGTTCTTCTCTTCGGTTTCTGGACCGGTCCCGCTGCGGCTGATGACTCCGAGCCGACTGGCACCGGAGTCGTCGACGAGAGTTCTGGACGGTGGTGGCTGAGAGATCCGGTCACGCACGAGAGCACCTCCTTCTATTACGGGAATCCGGGAGATTTTCCGTTCATGGGCGACTGGAACTGCGATGGCACCGACACGCCCGGTCTGTATCGCCAGAGCGACGGGTTCGTGTATCTGAGGAATTCCAACATCCAGGGGAACGCCGATATCAAGTTCTACTTCGGGAATCCCGGTGACGTACCACTCGCTGGTGACTTCAACGGTGACGGATGTGACACTGTGTCGATATATCGGCCGTCCGAAGGGCGGTTCTACATCATCGACAAGCTCGGCGAGAACGGCGGCGGACTCGGCGCCGCCGAGACGGATTTCCTCTTCGGCAACCGCGGCGATAATCCGTACGTCGGGGATTTCGACGGAGACGGCATCGACACCGTCGGTTTGCACCGTGAATCCTCTGGCCTCATGTACTTCCGCAACACGAATAGCGAAGGCAGCGCCGATGTCCAGTTCACTTACGGGGATCCCGGAGATCGGGCGTTCGCCGGGGACTGGGATGGCGACGGTACGGCATCGGTGGGGATCTTCCGGCCTTCCAAGGGCATGATGTACCTGAGATACGAGAACTCGAGCGGCCCAGCCGACGAGGCATTCGAGTATGGCGGAGGGACGATGTTCCCGGTCGCCGGTGTGTTCGGTCCCCTCGTGGGATGGTCGGAACCCCCTCCCCGTGACATGCTGCTCGTCTCGGAATTCACGACCTATCACTCATGCTGCCAAAACCGGGTCATCAACATCCAACTGATCGCAGATGCGATCGACGGTGCGATCGTTCAGCCAGGCGAGACATTCTCGATCAACCAGCACGTTGGCCAGAGGACAACAGGAAAGGGCTATGTTGTCGCCGGAGCGATCATCGGCGGGGAGATCGTGTACGAGGGCTCGCCGATCAACATCGGCGGCGGGACGAGCCAGTTCGCAACAACGCTCTACAACGCTGCGTTTTTCGGTGGATACGAGGACGTGTACCACAAGCCGCACAGCCTGTACTTCAGTCGCTATCCGCTTGGCCGAGAGGCGACCCTCAGCTGGCCGGGCCCAGATGTCATATTCCGCAACGACACTGGGACACCCGTCCGTATCGATACCTCCCACACATCGACCAGCATCACTGTCCGTCTCTATGGCAACAATGAAGGCCGCGAGGTGACGGCGGGAATCACGGGCTGGGCAACATCGAGAGACGGAGGGACCGTCACCGTGAGCCGGACAATCCGACTCGCGAATGGAAACTCGGAGACGGAGTACTGGAGGCACACGTACAACCCGATGCCGTGAGGCATGCGTTGTCTACGAGTGTTCTGAGTATGGATTGCGGTGCCTGTCGCCGTCCGCATCCATTGGATCCCGACCGTTCTGTCCTGTCGGCGTAGCTCATCGTTGCTCAGACCAGATACCTCGAACATACGCCGATTGTTCATACACTGGGCGTCATGAATCTCCTCTCCAAGACACTCATCGTTGCTGTCGCGCTTGCAGCTACGGCTGCCGGATGCTCATCCAGCGACTCCGAAGAAACGACCACATCCACGCTCGCACCGACAACGACGACGTCGGAAGCGACGACCACCACCGAAGCGACCACCACCACCACGACGACGACGACGACCACGACCGTCCCGGCGATTGCCGCCACCATCAATGGGTTGCCCGGCGAAGAGGAGACTGAGGAGCGTCGCGTCGTCGCCATCAAGATCGACAACCATCCTCTCGCCCGGCCGCAGTCCGGAATCCAGGTTGCTGATGCTGTGTATGAGGTTCTCGTCGAGGGTGGACTGACTCGATTCATCGCACTGTTTCACCAGTCTGATAGCGACTACGTGGGCCCGAACCGTTCCGGTCGGCCGACCGACTCGGAACTCATGGCGCCGCTTGGAGGCCCATTTCAGATCTCTGGCGCACAGTCGTGGGTTCAGAACATCTTCCGCAGCGATGGTGTCCTCGTTGTCTATGACAACGGAGTGACGACATACCGAATGTCGCATCGAAATGGGCCGCACAACCTCTACACCTCCACGCCAGCAATCCGCATGTATGCTGACGATCGCGGATGGCCAGACGAGGCTCCTCAGGCGCTCTATGTGTATGGGTACGAGCCGACGGAGACCGTTGAAGCAGCTGAGACGATCACGCTCGATTGGTCGGCCAGCCCGAACGTCGTTTGGGTGTGGGACGGAGAGCAGTACCTGCGATTCAACGACACGACGCCGCACGAATGGGTCGACGATCGTGAAGGCGTCAACGAGACAGGGCAGATCGCCTTCGACACGCTTGTCGTGATCAAGGGCGACGAGTACACGGCCAGGGATCCATCCGGTCAGGGTTCATCAGTTCCCGCAACCCACACCACCGGATCTGGTGAGGCGCTCGTGTTTCACTCCGGTGGCATGTTCGAGGCCACGTGGGAGCGCGAAACGATCGAGGACATGATCCGGATCGTGGACGAGGCAGGAGACGACGTCATGCTGCCTCCAGGCCGGGTCTGGACCAGCATCTTCCCGGACGACCGCACCATCACCTGGGAGTAGCTCGTGGCTCGGATCGCTGATCTCGCCCGGGCAGTTCGCGACGGCGAGGTTACGGCCGTACAGATGGTCGATGCGGCGCTCGACGCCGCCGAAGCATCGCAGCCAGATCTCAACGCGTTCACCACGATCGATCGCGGCGGGGCGTTGGCGTCTGCTGCTCGGGTCGACGAGCAGATCGCACGCGGTCACAACCCGGGACCGCTTGCCGGCGTTCCGATCGGACTCAAGGATCTGATCGACCAAGCAGGCGTCACCACGACGAACGGCGCCGTGTTCGACGCGGCAGCTGCGACGGAGTCAGCCACGGTTGTGCAGCGTCTCGAGAAGGCCGGTGCGATCATCATCGGGAGAACCGGTCTTCACGAGTTCGCCTTCGGCTTCACCAGCGAGAATCAGCACTTCGGTCCGGTTCGTAACCCGTGGGACCTCAGCCTCTCACCGGGCGGATC
>CAZWDQ010000170.1:0-3353 GCA_964632475.1 uncultured Acidimicrobiaceae bacterium | reverse complement strand
GCGGCCCGCGTCGTTGAACCGGCTGTGATGGATCCGCGTCGGGCACCGCCCGAGCTCTCCACCGCCGATCAAGACCGGTCCTCTGTGTCTGGTCGTCACTCCCATGTGGCCCATCTTGGCATCGCGGTGTGACAGGAACCGAACCGGAGCGGACCCGGCGGCATCGAAAGACCCATCGTCGTCTCCGATGCGGAGCGGCAGCGTCCTATCGGCGCCAGCTCTCACGGTTGAAGAGGATCAGGATCGGAAGGATCTCCAAGCGGCCCACGATCATCAGGCCCGCGAGCAGCCACTTCCCTGGGGCAGCGACTCCGAGGTAGTTCTCTGTTGGTCCTACCGAGCCGAGTCCCGGGCCCACGTTCCCGATCGATGATGCGACTGCCGACACTGTGGAAACGATGTCGAGATCGGGGCCCCAGATCGAACTGATCACCGCGAGGGCGAATGAGCCGGTCATGAAGGCGAACATGTAGAGCATGAAGAAGGTCTGGACGGCTTCAACGACGGTGTCCTTCACCGGGTTCTTGCCGATGCGGGTTACGAACACGCCACGGGGATGAATCAGGCGGCGAACGTCGGCTCTCGAAGACTCGTAGAGGATCTCATGTCGGTAGATCTTGATGGATCCGGAAGTCGATCCGGCCATACCTCCGACGAACATGAGGCCAACGATCATGATCTGGAGTGCTGGCTTCCACAGACCGAAGTCGGCCGTGCCGAACCCGGTGGTCGTGATGAGGGTCGCTGCAGCGAAGATCGCATCACGGATGACCTCGTGGATAGGGCCACCCCACGTCCCGACTGCCATCACCGCTGCGGCCGCGCCCATCACGCCGAGATACACCCGTACCTCGGTGGTCTTCCAGTAGACGGCGGGAGAGCGGACGGCCCGGTAGTGGACGGCGAACGACGTCCCGGCCAAGATCATGAAGACGATCACGACCCATTGTGAATATGCAGAGAATGCGCCGAGAGAGCCGGCGTTTGTGCTGAATCCGCCGGTCGACAGCGTTGTGAACGCGTGATTGACGGCTTCGAAGAGGGTCATTTCCCCGACCCAGAGCAGCAGTATCTGGGCTCCCGTCAATGCGAAGTACACGATCCAGAGCCGCTTGGCGGTCTCCTTGAACCTGGGTGTCAAGCGATCGGGTGTGGGTCCGGGCGATTCAGCACGCGCCAGCTGAACAGCGCCCATGCCGAGAAGCGGGAGGATCGCAATCGATAGAACGATCACTCCCATGCCGCCGACCCACTGAGTGAACGAGCGCCAGAAGAGGATCCCATGGGGGAGTGCGCCCGGATCGGGAATCACCGAGGATCCGGTCGTCGTGAAGCCGGCCACTGTTTCGAATACAGCGTCGGTCACGTTGGCAATCGATCCCGTGAACAGGTACGGGAGGGAGCCGAGCAGTCCGATCGCGATCCAAGAGAGCGCTACGGCGGCAAAGCCTTCGCGAGTGCTCAGCTCACCCGGTCGATCAAAGAACTTCCACAGTACGAAGCCGATGATCGTGGTGATGACGGCCGATAGGGCGATCCAACCCGCCGTCGACCACTCCTGGTACATGATGGAGACAAGCGCCGCGACGAGCATGGAGGCTCCTGTCGCTCCGACGACAGCTCCGGCAATGTGGAGGAGGTTCCGCCAGGCCATCTCCGGTCAACCCGACAGGTTCTCGGCGGCGGCAATGGCCTCCGGGAGCGCGATGACGATCAAGTGGTCGCCCTCCTCTATTACCGTGCTCCCACGGGGCACGAACGCCTTGTCGCCGCGTTGGATGCCGCCGATGATCAGCGACTCTGGAGGGTTGAGCTCGTTGAGCGACTTTCCGACCGCAGGGCTCTTCGGTCCAACTGCGAGCTCGATGGCCTCAGCATCCGAGTCGGAGAAGGTAGCGACGGAGTAGATGACCCCTCGCCGAACGAAGCGAAGGATTTCGTTGGCTGCTGACAGTCGGGAACTCACCGTGGCATCGAGACCCGCCCCGCCGAGAATGCCGACCAGCTCGGTGTTCGTGAACCGTGCGATCACCTCGCCGGCGCCGAGCTCCTTGGCAAGCAGGCAGCCGAGAAGATTCTCACCGTCCCACCCGCTGAGGGCGATAACGGAGTCGGCGGTATCCACGCCCTCGGCGAGGAGGATCTTCGGGTCGGTCGGGTTACCGCACACGGTGACGACTCGTGGAAGGCTCTCGGCGATCAACTGGCAGCGATCGCGGTTCTCGTCGATCAGTGTTGTAGAGATGCTGTTGTCGGCCAGGAGCGCCGCTGTCACACGTGCAAGGCGGGTTCCTCCCAGGATGATCACCTTCTCGGCGGCGCGATCCGTGATCCCAAGCAAGTCGTATGCCTCGGCCGTCTTGTCGGCCCGAGCCATCAGAAGGACGTGGTCATGAGGCTCCAGCATTGTCGAACCGCGAGCGATCATCGTTTCGCCGTGCCGGATCACGGCGACGACGAGCCAATTCCAACCATCGACGGCTTTACGGAGGTCGGCGAGCGTCGTCCCGACGAATGCGGCCGTGGGGCTGACAAACGCGCCCATCAGAAGCAGCCGTCCATCGGCGAACTCGACGAGTTCGGAGACCGCACCCCGTTTGACCAGGGTGAGAAGTTCGCGGGCTGCGGCCTCGCCCGGGTCGATGATGAAGTCGACGCCGAATTCCGCAACCTCGGCTTTGAGCTCTGTGTCCTCGACACGCGCGACCTTGCGCGGGATTCCGAGGGTGTTCGCGGCGTTGCAGGCAAGGACGTTGATTGCGTCCGAGGAGGTGACGGCAATCAGCAGATCGGCATCAGCGAGACCGGCACGCCTGAGGGTCGAGGCCGAGGCACCATTGCCCGTCACGACCATGCAATCGATCTCGCTCTGGACTTCAGCGGCCCTATTGGGGTCCGATTCAACGAGGACAATGTCCTGGCCTTCGAGGGCAAGCCGATCGGCGAGGTATGAGCCGACCGCTCCGGCCCCAACAATGACGATTCTCATGGGCGGCAGGATAGGTACCCCGTGGTATCCGTACGAACCAGTCTGGAACCAGTCGGTTCGGCATCCTGGGTGATCGTGCTCTCTGCTTTCGGCTTGGGGATGCTTGCTTGCACCCTGGTCGTGTCGCCCGGCTACTCCGTCCAACGGCGGAACGGGCCGGCTGTGGCCATGTTCGTTGGTTTCTGGTTGCTCGCTGCTCCGGCGATCGTTCTGCGCTTGGTGATTGTCTGACCGCCCGCCGTCGTCGCTACGACGCGATCGTGCGAACACTCACCGTGGTACTGATCACCATCGGTGACGACTTTGACAGCTCCGACGAAATCGGACTGGAGCACCCTGCAACCAATGACGGCACGAAGGCCTG
>CAZWDQ010000169.1:0-3412 GCA_964632475.1 uncultured Acidimicrobiaceae bacterium | reverse complement strand
GCAACGCATCGAGTTCCTATATACGGAGGTTCCAAGATCAGGCGCTTCATCCCCCTCGCGCTTGCGGTCGTGCTCGTGCTCGCTGGATGCGGCGGCAGGGAGATGTCACTGACCGAGTACGTGGATCGCATCAACGCCATCTTCGAGCGCGGCGTCGAGCAGTACGAGCCCCTCGCAACAAGCCCGGAGGGGCTCGTACTTATCGTGGGCCAGGGATCGCATCTGGGGATCGCGGATCAGGGAGTGCAACTCACCGAGTTCACCCCTCGCGATTTGCAGGTCGCTCTCAAACGGGTCGCAGAGATTCAGGACGAGGCTCTTGAGGCCGCCGCAGATATCGAGCCACCCGATCAGATCGCCGATCTCCACCGGTTGTACTTTCGGAAACTCCCGATCACTGAACTCGCCGCTCGCGCAGGTACCGCTGCGGACTGGTACGAACTCTCTGAGAGCGAAGAAATGGCGGTCTATCGAGCCGCGCTCGCAGCAGACAAGCAGGTGTGCGCCGAGTTCCAAGCCAAGCTCGATGCCACGGCCGACCGAGGGGTCTTCGCAGACACGCCCTGGATTCCCGGCGAGTTGAAGGAAACCGTCAACCACGCACTCGGGTGCGACTCGCTCCCCGAGCACCCCGAGGACGCCTACCGTCCACCGCCGACCACCGATCCCGGAGCAAGCGGTGGCTAGCGCCGGACCGGACGACACGCCACTGGTCGGGCCATGCTGGCGATTTCGCGGTGCTGGTTCGGGTCTCGAGGCTCTCCGGAGGTGGCGGCGCACCTCCGTTGAGATGACTCGGATATGCTCACGCGGCAGAGAACAGCGTCTCGACCAGAGCGGATCGATGTGAGTGAACCAACGCCGCCGCAATCGACGAGCGTACCAATCCAGGCTGCGGAGGGCCCCTCTCCAGTGACTGCCCAACCCAGGCCGCCTCTGGTGCGCTCGACCGTCTACGTGCTGCGCGCCTTGGTCGGCTCCCTCCTGGTCGTAGTCGGAATGCTCCTGCTCCTGATCTTCGAGAAGGCGCTCCTCGCCGTCAGAGAGGATCTCGCGACGATCCAGGAAGCGTGGCCCGACTGGCTCGGGACGGGTATCCAGGCGGTCATCGTTCTCTTCATCTTCGTTGCGATCATCGGAACCAACGTCTTCCTGCTGTACCGGACGAAGTACCGCCGCTGGATCATGATCAACCTTGCCGCCCTCACGGCAGTGCTGCTCGGGATGCTGGGGAGTCGGACCGTGCTCGCCTTCGCCACGTCCGACACGCTGGAGAGAACCGTCGGAAGCACAGCGGGTGACGGCCTCGGCAACGATGGCCTGACTGCCGTGGTCGCGGTCCTGACCGTTGGCAGCGTGTGGATCGGACCGCGACTGCGACCGTGGGCGATCGGCCTGGTGGTTGCGGCGGCATCCCTGGCTTTCGTCGGCGCGTCCATATCGGTCCTCACGCTCCCCTTCGACATCGGAATCGGACTCCTGGCCGGTGCCCTTGTGGCTCTGATCCTGAAGACCCGCGACCGGGCCGCGACTGCGCCAGAGGTTGTTGTAGCGCTCGAGCAGGGGCGAATCCCGGTGGTGGAAGTGGAGCGCGCCCCGATCGACGCTCGCGGATCGCTCCCGTGGTATGCCCTGACGTCCGACGGGGATTCGCTGTTCGTCAAGACGCTCGATTCGGACGATCGAGCCGCGGACCTGATGTCCAGGGCCTATCGAACGCTTCGGCTTCGGAGGGCCGGTGACCGACGTCCGTTCCCATCGCTACGCCGCTCCGTGGAACATGAGGCCCTCCTCTCCCTTGCATCGAGCGCCCGTGGGATCCGGACGCCCCAGCTTGTGACGGTCGCCGACGTGGGCAGCGACGGGATGCTGCTCGCATACCGAAGGATCGAGGGTCGGTCCCTCGATGAGCTGAACCCGGAGGAGATCACCGATGGGCTGCTCACCGATGTCTGGCAGCTGGTGGTCACGATGCACGATGCCGCGATTGCCCACCGCGAGCTGCGGCTCGCAAACATATTCATCGCCCACGACGGCCTGCCATGGATCATCGGATTCGGCTCCGCCGAGTTGGCTGCCAATGAGTCGTTTTTGGCACGCGACTGCGCACAACTACTAGCGTCGACGACGGTAGCGGTGGGTGCCGATCGGGCGGTGGCCGCAGCGGTGCGCGTGATTGGGAAGGACGGCGTCGCGGAGGCGCTGCCGTGGATTCAGCCGCTTGCGCTCAGCTCGGTGTCCCGAACCCAGCTCAGCAAGGCTGAAGGCTATGCCAAGCTCCGGTCGGTCGCCGGCGCCGCGGCCGACGTCGAGGTGACCTACGAACGCATTGAGCGGGTGAAGCCGCGGACATTGTTCGTCCTCGCGAGCGTGGCAATCGCCCTCTACGTGTTGATACCGCAATTGACCGCAGCAACGAAGTTCCTCGATGAGCTTCGCTCGGCCCAACTCTGGTGGGTTGTCGTCGTCGCCGTGATGTCGGTGTTGACGTATCTCGGTGCCGGGCTGGGGATGGTCGGGGCGGTCCCGATCCGGCTGCCGTTCTGGTCGGTCACCATGGCCCAACTCGCTTCGTCGTTCTCCAATCGAGTGACACCGGCCAAGGTCGGTGGAATGGCGACCAACGTGCGCTTCCTCCAGAAGCAAGACCTGACGCTGCCAATGGCTGCTTCGGCGGTCGGACTGAACACCGTCGCGGGCTTGCTGGTCCACGTCTCACTGCTCGTGCTCCTCGGGTTCGCCGCGTCCCGCGGCGTCGCCCTTCCGCTCCCGGACACAAGAGCGACGGCGATCATTGTCACCATCCTCATCCTCGTTTCCGGGCTCTTCATGATCCTGCCGGTTGGACGGAAGCTCTTGACGAAGTACCTCCTCCCGGCTCTGAGAGCAGGAGGTACGGCGATTGCCACGATTGCCAAGACACCCACGAAGGTGGTCGCGCTCTTCGCCGGATCAGCGATCATCACCCTGAGCTACACGGTCGCAATGATCGCCTCGCTGAACGCGTTTGGTGCCGACGTACCGGTCGCCACCGCCGCCGTCATCTATCTCGCCGGGGCCGCGGTCGCCACCGCGGCACCAACACCCGGTGGGGTGGGCGCCACGGAGGCGGCCCTCATCGCGGGGTACACCGTCGTTGGCGTCGATCCATCCATCGCGTTCGCGGCCGTACTGCTTTTCAGGCTCATGACCTTCTGGCTACCGATTCTGCCCGGCTGGCTTGCACTGGTGTGGCTGAACCGCAGTGGCCGCCTCTGAGAGCCGACCCGCGTCTGGCCTGAGCCCGGAACCGGGTGATGCGGTGGGAGCCCGGCACCGGGTGTGGCCGCATGCGCACCCGATGTGATAGCCGCCATGACCGACAACGCCGCAATCCACGCCATTCCCCTCAGTCTCCACTGCACCGGCGGAG
>CAZWDQ010000168.1:0-3423 GCA_964632475.1 uncultured Acidimicrobiaceae bacterium | reverse complement strand
GGTTCACCGGGATGACCTGATTCTGCTGTCCTAGGTGTGACAACCGGGGACATTCTCCCGTTTCACGCTGCAACTCACGCACTCCATCGCCTCAGAGCTATCGGGCGTTCGCTCGTTCGTGTTCGTCGAGGGCGTCGACGAGGTCACGGACATGTTCGGCTCCGACCGAGACTTCGAAATGCCTCTCGAGCGAATAGGCATTGCCGCCGACGTCTATCGCGGAGACGGCGACTCCGGCTACGGAGGATCCTTCACCGAATTCACCAACCGGTATCTCGACGCCTTGAGTCCACGAACCACCATCATCATCACGGGCGACGCCAGGACGAACTTCCGCTCTCCGGCCGTCGACCGTTTCCGCACGCTGTCTGACCGGGCTCGTGCCGTGTTCTGGCTGAATCCGGAGCCGGAGCGTTTCTGGGATACGGGCGACTCCGCGATGGGTCACTACGCCCCGTGGTGCGATCGCACCGAGGAAGTTCGTTCACTGCGGCAGCTGGAGGGATTCATCGAACGTGCCACCCTCCCAACCGAACGAGGCCTTCGACCTGTCTGACAACGCTGCCGTGGTGGACGATGTTGCCGTCTGGGTCGCGAGACCTGTTTGGGTCAACTTCAGCTGACCTACGACCGATGATCTTGGTAGGGCGCCACGCCCATTCCGTCGATTCCAAGGGGGAATCGTGGCCAGGATCATTGCCATCGAAGACTCGCCGGTGCTTCAGAGACTGCTCGCTATCACCATGCGGGACACGGGCATCGATATCGACGCCTATCTCGATGGATTCGGCGGTCTGGAGGCGGCGCTCGCCGATCCACCGGATCTGGTCGTTCTCGATCTCGGTTTGCCGGATCTGTCCGGATGGCAGGTTCTTGAACGGCTCCGCTCCGAACCGCAGACACTTGCAACACCGGTCGTCATCACGACGGGCGAGACCAGGGGGAGCGTTGCCGATCGGGCGGCGACGCTCGACGCAGTGACTCTCGAGAAGCCGTACACGGGTGCTGTGCTCCGCTCCACGATTTGCATGCTGATCGAGACACGATCCGTTGCCGAATCGCTGTCGTGACCCTTCACGGGGGCTCTGTCATCCAGTAGGTTGACGGAGCGGTGACGGCAATGGAGCAATGTGATTTCGCTTCTCGCGGCCGTTCTTGTGATGACATCGATCGCTTCGCCCTCCTGCGCTGCGCTGGCGTGGCCTGTATCTGGTGATGTCGTTCGCGAATTCCGCCCGACCGGTCGATACAGCGGACACTGGGGTATCGACATCGCCGCTCCCGCCGAGGCATCGATTCTTGCGGCCGACGATGGGTATGTCTCCTTCAGTGGAGTTGTCGTCGGGAACCGGACCATCACGGTCGACCACGGGGGACTGAGGACTTCCTACTCATACCTCTCGCGGAGCACGGTTGGAAAAGGAGCCGGAGTCCAGAGCGGCGACGTCATCGGCGTGATCGGAGTCCACGAAGGAAGGACCGCGCTCCACTTCTCGGTTCGCATCGGTGACCGCTATTTCGATCCGCGGATCGGCCTACGGTGCAGCAAGGATCTGTCGGTCGCGCTGTGGTTGCGTGCCATGGTGCCGGGGACTCCGTATCCTGGGCGTCATGCGAGCCATCTTCGGCGGGACGTTCGATCCTCCACACTTCGCTCATCTTGCGGCCGGCGAAGCCGCTCACGATCAGTTGAACCTCGACACGATCACGTTCATCCCAGCGGGACGTCCCTGGCAGAAGGTCGGGAGGAACGTGTCCGAGGCCCACCATCGGTTGCGCATGACCGAGTTGGCGATCGAAGACGTCGACTACTTCGCGGTCGACGACCGGGAAGTGCACCGCGACGGATGGACCGTCACGATCGACACCGTGGAG
Organism: uncultured Acidimicrobiaceae bacterium; assembly: GCA_964632475.1. Lineage (GTDB taxonomy): Bacteria > Actinomycetota > Acidimicrobiia > Spongiisociales > UBA5794 > JAHEEL01. The sequence continues at coordinate 1,548 of CAZWDQ010000168.1, read as the reverse complement.
AGCTTCGAGGAGGAGCGCATTGTCTTGATCGTCGGCGCCGACGCGGCAGGTGGGATACCCACGTGGCATCGATCGAACGACCTGCTCGATCGAGTGAAGATCGCCGTCGTGCCACGACCCGGTATCCAGCGATCCGACGTCGAGACCTCCGTGCGACGCGAGATCGTTTGGCTCGACATGCCACCGATCGATCTGTCCGGAACGATGTTGCGGAGGCATGTTGCCGAGGGCCGATCGATTCGCTTCCTCGTTCCCGACTCCGTGTTGGACTACGTAACCGAGCACAATCTCTACCAGAAACCATCGTGAACCAAGGAGATCTCCCTCCTAGAATCAGGGTGCCCTCGCAGAAGGAGTCCCTATCCCAGCCAACCAGCACGCCGAAACCGCAGCGCGTGCCGCTGCAGAAGCGATCATCGACAAGAAGGGCAGCGACGTTGCCCTTCTCGACGTCTCGGACCTCGTTGTTATCACCGATGTGTTCGTGATCGGAACCGGGACGTCCAATCGTCACGTGCGGAGCCTCGCCGACGACGTCGAACTTCGACTCCGTGAACTGGGCGACCGCCCCCTCCGCAGGGAGGGCGCCGACTACGGCCGCTGGGTGTTGCTCGACTACGGCGACTTCGTCGTCCACCTTTTCGATGCCGAGACGCGGGACTTCTACGACCTCGAGCGGTTGTGGGCCGACGCCCCGCGGGTCGAGTTCACCGAAACCGCTGCTACGTCCGAGGCCTGATAGAATCCCGAATCTTCCGGGGCTGTAGCTCAGCCTGGCAGAGCACTTGACTGGCAGTCAAGGGGTCAGGGGTTCGAATCCCCTCAGCTCCACCGGAGAGGCGAACGCTGAAACCCTTGCTAAGGCAGGGGTTTCAACGCGTTTGGGCGCGGGTTCGTGGAGCAGCTGAGGCTTGCACTGGTGGTTCTCTTGAATGTTTTCTGGGTTGATCTCCGATTCCAGGCACTCGGGGGGATCCCGTGACACTCCGCAGAGTCGCCGGTCGGACCCTCAGGGAATCCCAGGGATGTCGCTGAGCGAATCAAAGTTCGCGATGGGCATGTTCGAGGGTCGCATCTGAAACGGCTTCGCCGTTTCACCCCAGGGCGAGGGGACCGGCTCCGGCGGCTGCAACGACTACTCAGGAAGCTACGAAATCAACGGCGAGGGGATCTCCATCACGCCCTTCGGCTCGACGCAGAAGGCCTGCGGCGAGCCGAAGGGCGTGATGGAGCAGGAGTCCCTATACCTTGGCGCACTGCAGTCGGCGACGACCTGGCAGGTCAGGGGGACGACGCTCGAGCTCCGCGACGACGGGGGAGCGCTCCAGGTTTCCGCTCAGCCCGCCGGCTGAACGACAATATCGCGTTCTTCGTCCGCGTCGTGGTGCCGACCGATGCCACAATCTGACATCTCGGGATGCCGCGGACCAACCATCAACGGAGACTGCTGTCTAGCTCGCAGGCAGAAAGCGGCGGGTCGGAAATCTTCATCCGAGTCTCTCCTTGTTGGGTGCGATCCGGCGTCGGCGCCGGTCCTCGTCCGATAGG
>CAZWDQ010000167.1:1480-3456 GCA_964632475.1 uncultured Acidimicrobiaceae bacterium | reverse complement strand
CTCCGCCGTTGCGCAGACTCTCAAGTAGTCCCGCTCGCCGGGCCCGCATGTCGACAGTCCTTGCCGATTGGCAATGCACGCTGCTGAGTGTGCTCTGGGTGAGATCGGAATCCGGTCGGCGAGGTGTGCCCGGCTGACGACCGCGACTTCGAGTGATAGGAGCACGCTGCTGGACACCTTGGTCGAGTAGTCGCGTTCTCGACCGGCGGTATCCACAGAATCAATGCCGGCACCGGTTCAATTCCCCAGGTCGTGCGGCGATCCATGTGCGACAATGGGTAGAGAGCACCGAGGTGCGTACACCGTGAGAATCCTCCTGGTGGCACCGCCGTGGCTTTCGGTGCCACCTCTGCGCTATGGCGGTATCGAGTGGGTCGTGAGCGGCCTGGCCGACGGTCTCACCGATGCTGGACATGAAGTCACGCTGGTCGCGTCGGGCGGTTCCGTAACGCGGGCACAGCTGGACGTCGTCTTCAGCGAGCCGCCGTTCGAGCAGCTTGGAGACGCGCGGATCGAGACCATCCAGGCACTTGCGGCGTACCGATGCCGAGATGACTTCGACATCATCCACGACCACACTGCCGCGGTGGGCCCCGCGCTCGGCGCCGTCGCCGTCGGGCCCCCGGTCGTCCACACCCTCCATCATGCGTGGCTGGATGAGCAGATCCGGCTGGCTCGCCTGATCGCACCGCCGGTGCGGCTCGTGGCAATCAGCCATGACCAGGCTGCCCGCTCCCCCGACGATGTGCCGATCACCGCGGTCGTCCACAACGGCGTGCCGGTCGACCGGTATCCGTTCACGACCGACAAGGACGACTATCTCCTGTTCGTTGGTCGCGCGAACCGCGACAAGGGACCTGAGGTGGCGATCGAGGTCGCCCGCCGCCTCGGTCGGCCACTGGTCATGGCCATGAAGACCAACGAACCTCCCGAACGCGCGTACTGGCGGGAGGTGCTGCAACCGATGATCGCCACAGATCCAACACAGATCAATCTGGTGCCCAACCCGAACCACGAACGCAAGGTTGCCCTCATGGCGCGAGCAGCGGCGGTGGTAGTCCCCATCCAGTGGGCGGAACCGTTTGGATTGGTCATGCCCGAAGCCAACGCCTGCGGAACGCCAGTCGTGGCGTTCGACATGGGGGCGGCGAGGGAAGTCATCGCTCACGGCAAGACCGGGTTCGTCGTCCCCCCTGGCGACCTGGACGCCTTCTGCGGGGCCGTCGAACAAACGAAGGACCTCCTCCCCGACGACTGTCGGACCCATGTCGTTGAGCGGTTCTCGGTACAGCGAATGGTCGCCGGCTACGAGCGGGTCTACGAAGCGGTATCAACCATCGACCTCCGCACACCGGATCACGGGGTCGTTGTGACCGGGGGCGGCCGGCCCGTACCATGAGCGCCGATATTCCACGAAGGACAGGTACTGCTGCCGTGTGGTCGGATATTGGACGGGTCCCATCTCATCCGGGTGGCGGAATCTTCACGATTGCCGGACGGGCGTTCTGTGTGTCGGGGCGCAGCGGGAACATCACCGAACTCGGGCCTCAGGGCTTCTTCAGCAACGACACCCGTTTCCTCTCAGGACTCCACCTCTTGGTCAACGGCGTCGACCCGGAGGTGGTTGACGCCACGTCGATCGACGCCGACGAGGCGGTCTTCTTCCTCCGGAGCCGAGCGATCGAACAGGACGAACACGCGGAGCCGGGTCTCGTTGTCAGACGGCATCGCTATCAAGGTCCCACCCTCCACGAGGACATCATCATCGAGAACCGCTCAGGCAGCGCGTCGAGCGTGACCGTGGAGCTGCAAGTCAGCGTCGATTTCGCGGATGTCTTCGACGTGCGTCGGGCGGGACCGACCACAGAACGCCAGATCGGTGCTCGCCGTACAAACGGCGAATTGGTCTTCAGCTACAGCTCGAATGGATTCGAACGGGCCACGGAGATCACCACCTCCGGAGACGCCCTAGGTGA
>CAZWDQ010000167.1:0-1380 GCA_964632475.1 uncultured Acidimicrobiaceae bacterium | reverse complement strand
GTGGCGTTGTTCGGCCGTGACAGCGTGATCACCTCCATGGAGGCGATGCTGCTCGACCGGGATGCCGCCCTCGGTACCGCCCAACTCTTAGCCGACCTACAGGGCACCAAGACCGATCGATCGGTGTCCGAGGAGCCTGGGAAGATCCTCCACGAAGTGCGCCTCGGAGAGCGGAGCCTCCCCCATCACCTCTTGAGCCGCTACTACGGAGCGGTTGACACCACACCCCTGTGGTGCATGTTGCTGGACAAGCTCCACCGATGGGGGGCCGACTCGGCTCGGCTACGGGCGATGCTCCCAAACCTACGAGCGGCCGTCAGTTGGATCCGGCATGGGCTCGAAGCCGGCGATGGGTTCCTCACGTACCGAGGTGACGTGACACGTCTCGACAACCAGGGCTGGAAGGACTCGGGCGATTCCATGGTCGATGGACGAGGGCGCCAACTCGAGCAGCCCATCGCCGTTGTGGAGGCGCAAGGATATGCCGTGGCGGCCCTGCGGTCGGCAGCCCGACTCGAAATCGAGCTCGGCGACCCAGCGCGGGCGACCGACCTTCGTGTCGAGGCCGACGAACTCCAGCAGCGCATCGACGACCGTTTCTGGCGCGACGACCTCGGCACTTTTGCGATGGCGATCGGCAACGACGGTTGGGTTGCCGACACGGTTTCGTCCAACCCGGGCCACCTTCTGTGGGCAGAATCGGTTCGCCCCGAGAGAGCGGCAGAGGTCGCCAAATCACTGACCAGCGATGGGATCTGGTCCGGATGGGGAATCCGCACCCTCACCCGGGACAACCCGGCATATCATCCGATTTCCTACCACCGGGGCAGCGTGTGGCCGCACGACACCATGTTGGCCGTCGCCGGGCTGATCTCGTACGGACACTTCGACGAGGCACTCACGTTGGTCGGAGGACTCCTCGCGGCATCCTCACATTTCTCGTACGAGCTGCCCGAGTTGTTCTCCGGTATCTCCCGCGACGAAGTCCCACACCCCGTCGGGTATCCAACAAGTTCGTCACCCCAAGCGTGGGCGGCTGCAGTGCCCATCTATCTGACCGAACAGTTGCTCGGGATTCGACCGGACGTGCCCGCCGGACGAGTAGAGGTCGCTCCGCGGCTTCCGGACGGCATCGAACTCCAACTCGACGGCCTTCGGCTGGGAAACGGCGTGCTATCACTACGCGCCGAAGGACGCCGCGCCCAGTTCCTCGAGGTGCCGCCCGGCATCGACGTCGTCGTGCGGTAGGCGGCTCTCCTACACCGGGCAGGCTCGCGGCGCCCTGCGCCAGCCGCCGGGGATGATTGCTCCGGCCGGGGACTCCGGTCCCAAACAAGAGCATGCGCTGATGCCGTGCATACATCAAGCCGGTCCGCCGAT
>CAZWDQ010000166.1:0-3606 GCA_964632475.1 uncultured Acidimicrobiaceae bacterium | reverse complement strand
GGCACCCTGTGACACTCTGCTCTAGACGGCTGGCTCTCGATCAGGCACAGTGGTCCTGTCCAACGACGGAGGATGCATGGAGCCTGAACAAACCACCAAAGAGACCGACGAGGCAGCAATCGTCGACGAAGCTGAGCACGCGGGTCGCTGCCCAAACGCGGCCCGGAGGGTCGTTGGGTGGATCGCCGCCGCAGTTCTGATCTTCCTGGCACAACGTGATCTTCGCAAGCGGCCGCCCGAGTTGGTGCGCGGCAAGGTCGGGTTGTGGAAGGCGGTGGCGATGGTGCCGCCGGGAGCAGTGGCTTACCTGCTTCTTGGCCGTCGCAGGGCCGTTCCAACGGATACGTTCGATCGACGACCGGGCTGACCTGTCCGGCTTCGATGGGTTCCGTCAGTGTGTCGGGACCGATTCGATTGGATCGGGAAACGAGATGTCAACGCTTTGACGTCGTTACAGGTGCGCTCAGGCATCCAGATCGCTGTCGTGCCGTCACGAGACCAGAGCGGCAACAGGAACCACAATCTCTCCACCTGTAGATTCGGTTGCCGGCAGAGATAGCTCGAAGGTGCTGATGCCGCCTTCAAAGGCGTATGAGAGGTCCCCGCCCATCAGTCGTGCGAGGTGTCGGGAGACACTGAGGCCGAGACCCACCGAACCGGAGACAGGAGTATCGGTGTGCCCCTGCTGATACGCCTCGAACACGAGCTGCTGTTCGTCTTCGCGTATGCCTTGCCCGTCATCGCAGACGCAAACCATTGATGCCCCTTCGCTGTTTCGGACAACAACGACGATCCGCTCTCCGCCGTACCGAATCGCGTTGGTGAGGAGGTTTCGGATGATCTGGCGGACGCGGGATGGGTCCGCGTACACCTGCGATGGCACGACGTCCAGCGTGATGGCATCTCGGACGTCTTTGGCACACACACAGCCGCGCACCACCGTCCTGACCTGATCGCCGAGGTCGACCAGTTCGGGAACAACAGTCATCGTCCCGACGTCGGCTCGGGCGGCCACCAGTAGATCTTCGATGATGTTGGTGATCTCACGGCCCTGATCACCGACGAGTTCCGCCAGCTCTGCCAGGTCAGCGTCTCCCCTTGCCGACAGTTCGCCCTGTATCTCGTCGGCGAAACCCAGGATGACGGTGAGAGGGGTCTTCACCTCATGGCTGACGGTCGCAACGAACTGGTCCTTTGAGCGAATCAGCGCCTCGAGCTGGCTGTTGGCTTCCCGCAATCCTGCCGTCTGTTCTTTGACCTTCTCGTCGGCGGCGCGCCATGACGCATCCACATTGGCGTACGCGACACCAATCAGAATTCCAGCGACACCGAGAACGATTGGGGCGAGGTCGATGATCCACAAGGCATTCTGGGACGTGTGAGCGGAAGAGACCCCGGCGATGGAGATGCCGCTCCCAGCCAGCAGCCATCCCACCGCGGGAAAGAGAGATCCGAATAGGACTCCACCGAATGTCCACCTGAGGATGAGTGATCTGCGACGATCCATGTCATATCTAGCATCGGTTCCCATCCCCCAACGCTTGAGCAGACTGGTCCTCCCTGAGGTCTGCGTGGGTGGATTGTTTGATTCTGCTGTCATGATCTGCAAGGAGGATCTACGACACGGTGGGGATATCCCCCGGAGTTCAGACGGCGTTTGGTGAAGTCTGCTGAAGGCGTCCGCAGGGTCGCGGAGGTGGCTGGTGAACTGGGAACCAGTGAGAGGTCAATCGATACGTGGTGATACCGGGCCCGAATCGACGCTCCGTGCCGGACTCCAGGACCTGTCGGGGCGTCCCCGTTTCGCAAGGTGCCGACCATGCCGACAGCGTCAGATCTTGTCGATCGGCATTTCCGACGCTCCGAACCGGATCGGCTGTGAGTAGCCGACATCACCGGGCATGATGACACCCGTCGAGTCCGAGACTCGACATCACGAAGCAGCAGCAGCATGAATCGGGAAGCTGCCTGAGGATGACCCGGGGCCCCCAGAGCATCCATGAATCCCAGGGCGATTCGGCTACGACACAAACTGGGCGTAGAAGTCGTTGCCTTTGTCATCGACAACGATGAATGCTGGGAACTCCTCGACATCGATGCGCCAGACGGCCTCCATCCCGAGTTCGGGGTACTCGAGGACCTCGACCGAACGAATGCACTCCTTGGCGAGGACGGCGGCCGGTCCGCCGATCGAGCCCAGGTAGAAGCCGCCGTGCGCGGCGCAGGCGTCGGTGACCTGCTTCGACCGGTTCCCCTTGGCGAGCATCACGAGACTGCCCCCCACCGCTTGGAACCGATCCACGTAGGGATCCATCCGCCCCGCTGTCGTCGGCCCGAATGACCCCGATGCGTAGCCCTCGGGCGTCTTGGCTGGGCCGGCGTAGTACACGATGTGGTCCTGCAGGTACTGCGGCATTCCTTCGCCCCTTTCGAGGCGCTCGGCGATCTTTGCGTGGGCGATATCGCGGGCGACCACGATCGTTCCGGTCAATGCCAGCCGGGTCCCGACCGGATACTTCGTCAACTCGGCACGGATCTCGCTCATGGGCCGATCGAGATGGATGTGGACTGCTTCCGCGGGTTCAGCCGTATCGGTGGGTTCGGGAAGGAAGCGGGACGGATCGCGTTCGAGCGTCTCCAGGAAGACCCCATCACCGGTGATCTTGGCTTTGATCTGACGGTCCGCCGAGCACGAGACACCGATGCCGACCGGGCACGACGCGCCGTGACGCGCGAGCCGAACCACCCGCACGTCGTGGCAGAAGTACTTGCCCCCGAACTGAGCGCCGATCCCGACTTCGCGGGTCATCTCGTGAATCCGCTCTTCCCATTCGAGATCGCGGAAGGCCCTGCCGAACTCATTTCCGGTCGTCGGCAGCGCATCGAAGTACTTCGTGCTGGCCAGTTTCACCGTCTTCAGGTTCAGCTCGGCCGAGGTTCCCCCGACCACGATCGCCAGGTGGTAGGGCGGACACGCCGCCGTACCGAGCGTCCGGATCGCCTCGTCGACGAACGCCGTCAACGATTCCGGATTGAGCACCGCCTTCGTCTTCTGGAACAGGAACGTCTTGTTCGCCGATCCGCCGCCCTTCGTCACGAACTGCAACTCGTACCCGTCGCCGGGCACGGACTCGATGTCGATCTGGGCCGGCAAATTCGTGCCGGTGTTGCGCTCCTCGAACATCGAAAGGGGCGCCATCTGCGAGTACCGCAGGTTCGTGCCCGTGTACGTGTCGTGGATGCCATGCGACAGCCACTCGGCGTCGTCGGCGCCGGTGAACACGTTCTCGCCCTTGTGGCCGTGGACAATTGCCGTCCCTGTGTCCTGACACGACGGCAGCACCATCGCCGCCGCCACAACAGCGTTCTTCAGCATCTCCAGAGCGACGAATCGGTCGTTCTCGGAGGCCTCCGGATCGTCGAGGATCACCCGCAACTGCGCCAGGTGACCCGCTCGGAACAGGTGTGACACGTCTCTGACCGCTTCGGCCGCCAGCAGCCGCAGCGCCTTCGGATCGATCGTCAGGATCTCCCGATCGCCGACGGGCGTCGCATCGATCAATCCCTCGATGTCGAGCCGGTGGTACTCGGTCTCGTCGGCACCCA
>CAZWDQ010000165.1:0-3607 GCA_964632475.1 uncultured Acidimicrobiaceae bacterium | reverse complement strand
CCGTGGAACAATGGTGGTCGATGCTCAAGCACAAGGATGCTCCGCATGAACAAACGCAATCTCCCAGCGTCTGACCTGGATGCCGGTTCATTCCCTCCCGACTTCCTCTGGGGCGCAGCGACTGCCGCCTATCAGATCGAAGGCGGGGTCGGTGAAGGTGGACGCGAACCTTCAATCTGGGACGTCTTCTCCCATACGCCGGGTGCCGTGCTCAACGGCGACACAGGCGATGTTGCCTGCGATCACTACCATCGCTGGGAGACGGATCTGGACATCGCCGAGAGCATCGGCCTGCAGGCGTATCGGTTTTCCGTCTCTTGGGCGCGGCTCCAGCCAGGCGGAGAGGGATCGCTCAATACGCGAGGTGTCGAGTTCTACAGGGGACTTCTGGAGGGACTCGGCCGCCGGGGCATTCGTCCATTCGTGACGCTCTACCACTGGGATCTTCCGCAGCCGTTGGAGGCATCCGGCGGATGGCCGGCTCGCCGCACCGCAGAGCGATTCGCGGACTTCGCGAAGCAGACCGTGGATGCGCTCGGTGACCTGGCGACTGACTGGATCACACTCAACGAGCCGTGGTGTTCAGCGTTCAACGGATACCACGCTGGAGTCCATGCCCCAGGAAGAAAGGACCTCGCTGCCGCAGTCGCGGCTGCCCATCACCTCAATCTGGCTCATGGGCTCGCGGTGCGCGCGATTCGTGACGGGGCCCATGCCGAGACCAGGATTGGTCTCACGAACGTGATCACTGATGTGGTGGCCGCATCGGAACGCCCCGAAGACATTGCTGCCGCCCGGCGGGTTGACAGCAGCAACAACATGACGTTCCTGGCGCCGGCGTACCTGGGCCGCTACCCGGACTCCGTCCATGAGCTCTACGACCGGCACGGATTGGATTCGCTCGTCGAGCCGGACGATATGTCGATCATCTCGTCACCGACTGACTTCGCTGGGATCAATCACTACCACCAGCTCGTGGTCGAGGTCGATCCCGACGATCCCCATCTTGGAGCACGCATCAGTCAGGCTCCGCCAACCTTGACCTCCATGGGTTGGTCGGTGAAGCCGGAGTCGTTGCGCAATGTTCTTCACCGAGTGTCAACTGAGTTCACCGACATTCCCGTGTACGTGACTGAGAGCGGCGCAGCCTTTGATGATCTCCTCAACAGCGAGGGCGAGGTCGTTGACATCGAACGGATCAGCTATCTCCGTGGATACTTCGGGGCAGCGGCTCAGGCCATTCTGGACGGTGTCGATCTGAGGGGCTACTTCGTTTGGTCTCTCCTGGACAACTTCGAGTGGGGAGAGGGATACAGCAAGCGGTTCGGATTGGTCTACGTCGACTACGAGACGCAGGAGCGGATCCCCAAGGCAAGTGCGGCGTGGTACGCGACGCAGATTCAGCTCCACCGGGCTAGCGGCTCGCTCTACTCGGCAGCCTCCAATCCGGGACTTGCTTCAAGAGTGCGCGACCAGGTGGTACCGGTCGCGAGGGCTACCGACTTGTAGGCGCCGTCGTAAATGCCGATCTGTTTGTTCTTGACGATCGAGTCGCAATACATCGACATCAGATCTTCTTCTCGGGTGAGGAGATCGATTGCGTGCAGCGTCTCAGGAATGGAACGTGTTTCGACCGTGCCGTCGCCAAGTTCTGCCGACCGAATGGCTCCCCAGGCCTCATGGCCACCGACCCGTTCGTGGAAGATCTTCGGCACCGGGTAGAAGGCCAATTCGCTCGGCTTGGTGACGAGCACATCGACGACTCGCATGAGATAGTTGGTCGAATAGACCGCATGGAATGTGTTGTCGAAGAGGAAGACGTGCACACCCTCTGCGGATCCAGTCCGGATCTCGTCAGCAAACCCCTTGGTATCGTCCCACGTTCGGTGAAGTTGGACGTCGGATACCCGGGACCCGAGTTCGGCGGTCATCCACTCCCAGTTGTCTGCATGGTCGCCGAGGTTCACCATCAGGGTTGCCTCACCGGCATCAACCATCGGCATCATGTGCTCCACGATCGCCTTGAACAGGTCTCGCTGAGCGCCGGCACCACCCATGGTGAGGAGATATCGCCTGGGTTCTCCGTTTGTCATGCGTGCCAACCGTCGACCAGAGTCGTACTCGATGTTCTCCACGATCTCGTGGTCGACGTGATGGCCCACGTAGTGCAGCGCGTCGCTCGGCATCGGCTCGAGAATCGTGTTCCGCTCATCGAATCCGCGCATCGTCCGGAATCCGTAGTAGCCCGACGGTGATTGCACCGCGTGCTGGGCACCTTCGATCACTTGGAACGCCATCGGCCAATTGTCGAACATCATGTCGACGACATGGGTCATGTCTCCCGCAACTGCCCCCATGGTGTTCCACATGTGAGATCCAAGCAGGGGAGTCTCGGGCGGAAGTGAGCGGTGGAGATCAGCGAAGAGTTCACTCATCCGATAGTCCCTGGCGTTCGCCTTGAGGAAGCGCCAGGGCCATCCCGCAGCGAAGGTGTTGAGCGCCCACCACAGACCAGGGATTGTGCGGTCGCCGGTCGTGACCGATTCCCACACATACTTGTTGAAGAGGTGGCTGCGTTGGGAAAGGCGTGAGAACTTGCTGTAGTTGCTGTTCCACAAGTTGATGACATCGGTTGATATGCCGGGTATTGACAAGAGGTCAAGCCAATACGGTGTGTAGCCCATCGACCTGGCGGCGGATGCCCCGGCCATGGCGATCCGATAGTGGCCGAACCCCATGCGAACCGTCGCACAGATCACAGCATTACTCGGATCGATCTCCTCACCGCCTCCGTCGCGAACGATGTCCTTGAGGCCGAAGACCGATCCGAGATACTCGTTGTCGACTGCCGACAGGTTGTACTGCTCGCCGGGTTGGTAGTCGAACCGGTCGATGAACATCTGCTGCCACTCGCGTGCCCGCTTCACAGACGACGCCTTGAGATTGTTTCCGTACAGCGAGAATCCGTCTGCCATGCGTCGCTCCTGACTCCGTACGTGTGACTGTCACTGTCTATGGACAGACGATACCGGCACACGCGACCACTTGCGACACCGGAAATCCGTTCGATCCATCACTTCCGACTTGACAAATAAACGAAAGGAAACGAAAGTACGGGGTGGGTCCATATTGAAAGGCAGTCGCTGGAGCATGGAACGAACCGCTCCTCCCGAACTTCGCAGGGAGAGGATTCTGTCTCTCGTACGAGATCGAGAGTTTGTCAGAGTCTCAGACCTGAGCGCCATGTTCGGGATTTCTGAGGTCACCGTCAGAAGTGATCTCGACCTGCTCGACGAGTCCGGCAACCTCCAGAGAGTCCACGGTGGCGCAATCATCCGCACACCGGTACCGCGACAGGAGCGGTCGTTCGAGGAGTCGAGCGGTGCCTCGGCGGAAGAGAAAGCCGCGATCGGCCGTGCCGCTGCGGCACTCGTGTCGAGTGGCGAGACCATCATCATCGACGTGGGCACTACCACGACCGCATTGGCCCGGGCACTCGTTGCACGCGATGACCTTCGCGACATCGTGGTGTTCACCAGCGCAATCAACGTTGCGCTCGAACTCGAACGCGCCATCCCGAGATTCACGGTCGTGGTCACGGGTGGCA
>CAZWDQ010000164.1:2450-3620 GCA_964632475.1 uncultured Acidimicrobiaceae bacterium | reverse complement strand
TCGTTGTTGGCGAAGAGGGACTTGAAGGCTTCTTCGTCTCCTTCGTAGAGGGCCTGGAGGCGGCGTTCTTCGAGGTCTTGGAAGATGGCTTCGATCTCAGCGACACGGTCCACCGTTGTCGTCGTAGCTGCTGTCGTTGTGGTCGATGGGAGCAGGGTCGTCGTCGTGACTACCGCCGTCGTGGTCGTGGCAGGCAATGAAGAAGGGACCGTCGCGGGAGTTCCTGTCGTTGCGCAACCGGCACCGACCAGCATCAAGACGACCATCCGAGAAAGCTTCCCCCACATGGCGACACCATACGGAACGGCATGGCCCATTCATAGAGGGCCAGAAGCCAGTTTTTCCCGAGCTGCCGTTGTCCTCTACCGCCAAGAGTCCGATCGCACGATCGTTGACGGGAGAAAGGAGGTTGTCAATGTCCCCTGCTCGCGAACGGTGGTACCGCACGCTCTTCTGGATCGCTGCGGTCTACGACCTGGTCCTCGGCATCGTCTTCCTGTTCTTCTACCGCCCGGCCTTCTCGGTGCTCGGGATCGAAGACGCACTGCCGGAGTACACCAGTTTCCTGTCGCTCATCGCTGTGTTCCTGCTCGTCATCGGTATCGCATATGTGTTCATCGCACGGGGCGACCTCGTCAGGAACCGTGACCTCATCGCAGTCGCCGCGCTGTACAAGCTCGCCTACTTCTCGGTGGCGCTCTGGTACCTCATTGGTGGCGTGTACCCACACATCGTCTTCTTCGTCGTCTTTGGCCTTGCGGATCTCGCGTTCTTCATCGGGATGGTGGAGTGCTGGATCCACGTTGGTCGCGTCGAAACAGCAGCGATCTAGTCAGATCCCAACGACCACGAGCGTCGCTCCCACGAGGACGAGGGCCACGTGCAGGCCGATGAGTGTCATCCGGGGCCAGTCGAAAGGGTCGTCGAGGATGCGCGGGACGGGGAGCCACCGGAACCAGAACCACACGCCCAGGAACCCTCCGAGAAGGATCCCGGCCGTGATGAAGAGCCAGCCCGTCGCCGTTTCCTGCGGAGCAGCCGTCACCATGCCGATCAACCCGATCGACACGGCGCTTGCAGGCACGATTAGCGCGTAGCGCAGGGAGGGCCTGTTCAGACTTGCGGCGAGGATGGTCGGCATCGACACCCACCCGACGACCAACAACACCA
>CAZWDQ010000164.1:0-2350 GCA_964632475.1 uncultured Acidimicrobiaceae bacterium | reverse complement strand
AGCTGTTGGACGCTCATGTTCGCCGGCCGGTAGTTGACGTCGAACAGCGTGCACTTCTCCCACGCCCCGGGCTCGATGATCCGGTCCTCCCGGAGGAGTCGTTCATACAAAGGCGTACCGGGGAAGGGAGTCAACACCGTAATCTGCACGTCGAACGGGTCGGTCTCGTCGACGAAGCGAGCCACGGCGTCGAACACCTCCGGCCCATCGCCATCGAGTCCAAGGACGAAGCACGCGTTGAGAGCGACACCGTGCTCCTGGATCGTCGAGACCGCCGCCCGAAGCCGGTCGACCTGGAGATACTTCCAGTTCTTCCTCGTCTCGATCCCATCCAGCGCTGCGGCGTTCGGACTCTCGAACCCGACGAGGATCTCGCGGCACCCGGCGTCGCTCATCATCGCCAGCAGGCCCGGATCGTCGGCGATCGAGAGGTCGGTCTCTGTGAACCACTTCACATTCTGAGCTCCGATCGCGGCGACCAACTCGCGCGCGTGGGTCTTGTTGACGAATGAGTTGTCGTCGGAGAGTTCGACGAATGGATCGGTCCACACGTTCTTCATCGCCTCGATCTCTGCTGAGACGTTCTCGACCGGCTTGGTCTTGTACCGGGGACTCAGCAGCCTCGACGAGGCACAGAACTCGCACCGCCACGGACAGCCGCGCTGCGTCTGAACGGTAAGACGGTTGTAGCGCTCGGGATCGAGCAGGTCGTAGCGAGGTATCGGAGCGTCAGCAAGGTCGAACAGCGTGTCTGATTCGTAGATGTCTGCGGCAGCGCCCGATTCGACGTCGGCAATCACCTGCTCCCACACGGGCTCGCCTTCACCGACGACAATGATGTCGCAGTGTTCGAGCGCCTCGTCCGGCATCGCCGTGACATGGAGGCCGCCGATCACCGTCGTGATGCCAGCAGCACGGAACCGATCGGCAAGGGCGTAGCACTCCTTCGCCTGAGCGGTGAAGGTGGAGAACGCCACAAGATCGCATTCCGGGAGCGGATCCATCTCTGCAATGTTGTCGACCTCGTAGTAGTCGATGTCATGCCGATCATCGGTGAGTGCAGCAAGGGTCAGGAGTCCGAGGCTCGGAAGTGAGGCGATCGTCTTGCCGCGCTCGACGAATCCAGGGAGGCTCAGACCGAGAGCGGTCAACTCCGGATTGTGAGCGCGGACACCCGACATGGCAACGAGGGCGATCCTCATAATGCCTCCTTTCGCCAAACGTACCCCCTCTGCAGGAAGGTCGATAGGGACTTTCCCCCATTTCCGGAGGCCACTGCATCGCCGATGGACACGAAGGGTCCTCCGGCCCGTGACATCGCGGGCGTCCAGCGGGCACAATGGGCCCATGCCGGCAAACCTGACGCCCGACTACAAGAAGGCCGAGGCTGCCTACAGGCGGGCAAGGGACCCGCAGGAGCGTCTCGAGCTACTCGAATTGATGCATCGGACAATCCCGAAGCACAAGGGAACCGAACATCTCCGGGCTGAGATCAAGACGAAGATCAAGGATCTGAAGGCCGAGCTCACAGGCCCTTCGAAGGGCGGGGTGCGCACGGGGCCGGCAACGTTCATTCACCCCGATGGGGCAGCGCAGGTGGCGATCCTCGGACCGCCCAACACGGGCAAGTCTTCCCTGCACGCGGCACTCACCGGGTCACACACCCAGGTCGGCTCATATCCCTTCACCACCCAGTACCCGGAGCCGGGGATGCTCAACGTCGACGATGCCTTCATCCAACTCGTCGACCTCCCTCCGATCTCAAGTCAGCACCCGATTCCCTGGATCGGGAACACGCTCCAATCAGCCGACGGTGCGCTCTTCGTCGTGGACCTCAGCCAGCCGGGGTGCGTCGAGCAGATCGTGGCGGTCCGTGAGATCCTCGAAGAGCGCCGGGTCACGCTCGTCGGGGCGTGGGACTTGCTTCAGCTGCCAGACGACGATCCGTTCTCGATACGCCTGCCGACACTGCTCATCGCGAACAAGGCCGATGTGATTCCCGACATCGAGGGTGACCTTGCCGTATGCCGGGAACTCGGCGAACTCCACTTCCCGACCATCGCTGTCTCAGCGACAACGGGTGAAGGGACCGAGCAGATCGGACCGTGGCTCTTCCGGAATCTCGACATCGTGCGCGTGTATACGAAGGTGCCGGGGAAGGATCCGGACAAGAACCGCCCCTATACGGTTCGCCACGGAGCCACAGTCGAGGACGTCGCCCGCCTGGTGCATCGGGATCTCGCTGCTTCGTTCCGTCACGCCCGCGTCTGGGGTCGCGGAGCGTACGACGGCCAACATGTCGGCAAGGACCACGTGGTAGAAGACGGCGACATCCTCGAAATCCACACCT
>CAZWDQ010000163.1:0-3637 GCA_964632475.1 uncultured Acidimicrobiaceae bacterium | reverse complement strand
GCACGCCCGGAGGAACTCGAATCCCCAACCTCCTGATCCGTAGTCAGGCGCTCTGTCCAATTGAGCTACGGGCGCCGGTGACGGATAAGGTAGTGCGCGATCCCTCCTACGGCTAGCCCCACCACGAAAGGACCACCGTGCAATCCTCCGAAATTCGCACCCTGGCAGACGAGTACTTCGAGTACCTCACCGAGACGAACCCCACTGAAGCCCATATGCGCGGCGACTACCGATACGCCGACCGGTGGGAAGACTTCAGCCGCGAGGCTGAAGATGCCAACGTCGCCAGACTCCGTGAGTTCGGCGCCCTGGCATACGCCATCGACCCGACGACGCTGTCCGCGAACGATGCCCTCACCCGCGAAGTTCTGATCTTCGAAACGGAGACGCAGGCTGCGCTCGAAGAGACGCACATGGCCGAGTTCGCCGTCGATCCGATCTTCGGCTTCCACGTTTATGCGAAGTTGCTCCCCCCGATGATGTCCGTCCCAACGGCCGAGGTTGCCGATGCGATGATCGAGAAGTACAAGGGATACGGGCGTTCCTTCGATCAGATGACCGAGCGATACCGGCAAGGCGTGGCATCAGGTCGCACCCCGGCGGCGTTCGCCGTCGAAGGTGTCATCACCCAACTCGGCGAATGGCTCGCCGTCCCGATCAGTGACGATCCCCTCCTCAACACACAAGCCCCGTCCGACTTCTCTGCCGACCAGATCACAGCATGGAAAGAAGAGCTCGGCGACGTGATTCGTGAGTTCGTCCGACCCGCCGTCGAACGGCAGCGTGATGCCCTTCGAGACGAAGTGCTCCCCGTCTCACGACCCGAAGGCAAAGAGGGCCTCCACTGGCTCCCCGACGGTGATCTCGTCTACGCACGATCGATCCACCGCTACACGACGCTCCCGATGCAGGCAGGTGAGATCCATCAGGTCGGCCTGCAGCAGATCGGCAGACTTGCCGACGAGTATCGCGAGATCGGCTCCGAGGTGCTCGGGACAACGAATCTCGAAGAGATCTTCGCCCGTCTCCGCGACGCCGCCGACCTGCACCACACAACCGGCGAAGGCGTGCGCGCCGCCGCCGAGGCAGCCTTCGAGAAGGCTCGGGCCGCCATGGGTGACTGGTTCGGCCGCCTCCCGGTAGCTGACTGTCTCGTCGCCGAGATCGACTCGGGCGCTCAGGCCTTCTACTTCCCGGCAGCCGAAGACGGCACACGACCCGGGATGTTCTTCATGAACACCGCAGACCCAACGTCGTGGGGCACGTTCGAGGTCGAAGCGACAGCGTTCCATGAAGGGATCCCCGGACACCACCTGCAACTCGCCATCGCCCAAGAACTCGGCGACTCAGTGCCGGCGTTCCGACGCCACGGCCACATCGTCGCCTACGGGGAAGGGTGGGCGCTGTATACCGAACGGCTCGTCGACGAGATGGGCCTCTACGGGTCCCAACTCGATCGCATGGGAATGCTCTCTGCGGATTCGCTACGCGCCGGACGACTCGTCGTCGACACGGGTGTTCACGGCCTCGGATGGTCTCGCCAGCAGGCGATTGACTACCTGGCTGAGAACTCTCCGATGACGCTGCACACGATCACCGAGGAGATCGACCGCTACATCGCGTCGATGCCGGGTCAAGCCCTGTCCTACATGATCGGGCGCCTCGAGATCCAGCGGATGCGGGCGACTGCAGAGGAACAGCTCGCTGATCGTTTCGACATCAAGGGATTCCACGACGCGGTGCTCACATCGGGCGGTGTTCCACTCGAGACCCTCGACCGGATCGTGAACGAGTGGGTGGCTTCGGTTTGAACGAAGACCTCAAGCGGCTCGGAGACGGGTACTGGGCATTCACGCTCCGTTCCGAGCCGACGTCTGCGTCACTGCGTGGCTTCCACGAGTACGACGCCGAAATCGAAGATCTGTCCCGACAGGCCGAGGACGATCACATCGATACGCTCGAACGCCTCGCAGTCGCCGCTCAGGCACTCGACGTCGAGAGCCTGACACCAGACGAACGAGTCAGCCGTGAAGTGCTCATCTTCGAAGCGTCCACCAAGGCGGAGGATCTTCGCTCGCGCATGGCAGAGTTCGCGGTCGATCCGTTCAACGGGATCCAGGTCGTGTTCCAGCAACTGGCCGGCCAGATCCCGATCGCTGAACCCGCGCACGCCGAGGCGGCGGTCGAGAAGTGGTCGAAGATGGGTCGGATGATCGACCAGGCGATCGGTCGCCTCCGTCAGGGAATCGCAAGGGACCGCACACCTCCCCGGATCGGTGCCGAGAAGACCGTCGCTCAGATCAACGCGTACCTGATGTCACCCATCGAGAGCGACGCGTTCGTCAACCTCACGGCACCGCCTGCGTGGAACGACGACCAGGTGGCGGCGTGGCGAGACCGGCTCGCCGAGCAGGTCACGACGGTGGTCCGCCCTGCGTTCCGCCGCTACAGGGCTGCGATCGTCGACGAGGTCATGCCGAAGGCTCGCCCGCCGGAGCGGAGCGGTGTCGTCTGGCTGCCCGATGGATCCGAGGTCTACAGCCGTGCCATCCGCAGGCACACCTCCCTTGACCTGACTCCGATGGACATCCACAACGCGGGCCTCGCAGACATCGCAGAGCTCGGGTTCGAGTACGCCGAATTGGGGCAATCGGTTCTCGGCACGGACGACGTCGCTTCAATCTACAAACAACTCCGTAACGACGACACCCTCCGGTTCGCCGATGCAGACGGCATCGTCGCTGCGGCACAGGCCGCTCTGGACCGGGCAGAAGAGGCCATCCCCAGATGGTTCGGCACGCTACCCAAGGCCCCCTGTGTCATGGCGGAGATGCCACCGATCGGTGCCGACGATGCTCCCCTGGCCTTCTATCTCCCTGCCGCAGAAGATGGGACACGGCCCGGCATGTACTTCGTGAACACAACGTCGGCGACCACCCGGACCCGCTTCGAGTCCGAAGCTCTGGCGTTCCACGAATCCATCCCCGGACATCACCTGCAATTGACGATCGCTCAGGAACTCGAAGGGGTTCCCCACTTCCGGCGCAACGCCTTCATCACCGTCTTCCACGAGGGGTGGGGCTTGTACTCGGAGCGTCTTGCAGACGAGATGGGTCTCTACTCGGGCGATCTGGAACGGTTCGGGATCCTGTCGTTCGACTCGTGGCGGGCCGGCAGGCTCGTCGTTGACACAGGGATTCACGCCCTTGGCTGGTCACGGCAGGAGGCGATCGACTACCTGGTGGCCAACTCGCCGCAGGCGACGAATAACATCGTCAACGAGGTCGAGCGATACATCGCCTGGCCCGGTCAGGCTCTCGCATACAAGACCGGCCAGCGCGAGATGTTCCGTGCGCGGAACCGTGCGATCGACACGATGGGCGACCGCTTCGACATCCGGGCCTTCCACGACACGCTGCTCGGATCCGGGTCGGTCCCGATGGGCACCATGCACCGCATCGTCGACGACTGGGCGGGAACAGCCGACTAACTCGACCCAACCGTAAACGCCGTGATCGCCGCCGCCGCGTACTTCGCCTCGTCCTCGGAATGGAGCCGGCGGAAGAGGTCCGGGGCCATCTCCCCTCCCACGTAGTAGAGGCGGTACTTGCTGGTTGGAGGAAAGGTGAAGCGCATC
>CAZWDQ010000162.1:0-3675 GCA_964632475.1 uncultured Acidimicrobiaceae bacterium | reverse complement strand
CGTCGAGGTCTGCATGGAGGATGTTCGGCCCGCCGTCGAGTCCCATGGCGCCATCGTGTCACCCGACTGTGACAGAAAGCAGGCGCTCAGACGGAGACGAGCTCCTGGGTTGATGTGTCGTCGGCGCCACCCATCTCGGACTCTGGCGTAGGAATCGGCACGATCCTGCCGTTATCTACGCCAGATTCCCGGCGCGGGGGACGGCGGATCAGCCAGATCGCTGCCGCGACCGTTGCTGCGAGTCCGGCTGCGATCAGGAACACGTTGAGGTTGCTCTGTACGAGAATCGATCCGCTCTGGCGCAGCGGCGATCGACCGCCGTCGGGGTCAAGTGCCCATCCACCGACCCGAAACAGCGCAGCGAACGAGAGGGCGGAGAACGAGACCCGCGTCGCCAACGATCTCATCATCGCCCAGCGGTCTTCTGACAGGGTGATCGCCGCAGACGCAGCCACGACGAGCATGACGGCTGCGATCACAACGCCCTGCGTGAGGATCATCCTCGCCTGGTCCGTGACAACACCAACCGAGACGGCTTCGCCTGTGTCGAGAGCAACGGGATCGAGTTCTTCTACCGCTGCCTCGACCGCACCTGCCGGTACGTCGATCCCCCGTTCGTCGAGTACGGACACGACCTCCGGAACGAGTGGGGTGAGTGCGGCGCCCACGTCAATCGTGGTATCGGCCCCAGGTGCAGCGATCAGCGCACGCACGACGTCGTCGAGGAGTGTATCGATCGCGCCGAAGGCAGCGGGACGCGACCGGACCTCATCGAGAACCTGCTCCGCTTCCGCGTCAGTGATCCCTGTTGTCGCCGCAAGACCGGATCCGATCCAGTCGTATACCCGCTCGGTGACGAGATCCGCAGAGAGGGCGGCTTCGGTGGAACGGGCGATCGCATCGTCGTCAACGGTGACGGCGCGCCCCCACAGGCCCACGAGCAGCATGGTCGTCGAGAGGCCGAAGACCCAGAGCGCCCAAGGCAGCGTGAATCTGCGGACGGCCGGCAGTCGACTCGGAGATGATGTTGGTTCGGTTTGGTGGTTCATGAACGACGCCCCCGGATCGAACACGGGGGCCACCAATCAGGGTATCGGGGATGCGAGATAGGGGCACTCTCCCTACGGAGCGCCTCGCTCTCGCTACCGTCCCCGTCGTGGACGACGTCGACTTCGTTGAGATACTTGATCTGAACCGCATGTTGGTTCTGACCGTCCTCGCTATCGGATTCGCGATGGTTGCAGGAAACGGCTTCGCCGTTTGGCAGCACCACAAAGGCAACAAGCCGAAGGGGGAGGAGGGCCAGTTCAGGCCGACGCGGGCCTACTGGCTGATCTCCGTCGGACTGATCATGATGACGTGGGGCCTGCTCTCCTTCTGATCGCAGGCGGGGAGGCAGCGCTACAATCATCTCCTCTGCGGGTGTAGTTCAATGGCAGAACATCAGCTTCCCAAGCTGAATACGGGAGTTCGATTCTCCTCACCCGCTCCAATGGCGAGGGTTCTCACGGGAACACCGGCTGCTCATGACCAGCGGACTCTGAGGTTGTCGTGCCATGTGTCGACGAGTTCACTGTCACCGGTAATGGTGATTCGTGAGTCCTCGACCCGGTTCCACAGCACGAGATAGAGATCGGATGCGTCTCCGGTGAGCGTGACATCTGCGGGCCCGTCACCGCGGTCTGTGGTGATACCTTCGGGTCCGATTGCAAGAAGCCAGCGATCGTCGGTGTCACCGGCGTGGACCACCATCGCCTGGTCGTTCGCGATTGGGAGCTCGTTGCGTCGTGGAGCGAACCCGGAGAGCAATTCGTCGATTCCATCGGCAGCGAACACGGGATCGAACCCGGAGGAGATACCGGCAGCGTTCTGCCCGTCGAATCGGTGTACCGCGGTTTCGTGAGCCTGACGCCTGGCCCACATAGCGAGTGGTGATGGTGCCGGAAGAAACGTAGGGCAGTCGAGATCCTGTGGCGCTGATTCGAGGGCTTGAACCAGGTTGGCGTTGGTGCCCAAATACCAGTCAATTAGCTTGTCGTCGTCGGGCCAGAATACGGCCAGGTCCGGCCACGAGTCGGTGTGCTCGGAGATGTCGTCGGGCCATAGTTTCGTGGTGCGTTGGGCGACGAGGGCGGCGGCCCACAGGTGTATTTCGCTCAGATGGCGCAGCAGTTCTCGCATGTCCCACCCGGGGCATGTCGGTATGTCCACATCGAGTCCGCTGTGCTCGGCTGCTTCTGCGAGGAGCCTCGCTTCCTGTCCAACGGCTGTGATGTGCTCGGCAATCTCCAAGGTGTCCTCCCAATCGAAGCGGTTGAGCGAGATTCCAGGGTCCCGCTGCCTCTCGGATGGCCCGAAGACAACCATCGGGCCATCCGAGAGTCGCGATCTCATGCCCCGATCGCGCCCTCTCCTACAGCTTGCCAACGACGTGGGCGAGCACCTGCGACATCTGATCGTGGGGGCTGAACTCGACCATCCTGACCGCTTCCTCGACGACAACAGTGTGACCGGAGGGCCAGTAGTAGATCTCGCCCGCGCTCACGACCTCTTCGGCGCCGTCCTCGTAGTTCACGCGGATGCTGCCCTCGATGACGAACCCCCAGTGAGGGCACTGACAATGGTCCCGCTCCAGACCCTCGAGCAGAGGGCCTAGGTCGAGGCCGGTCGGGTACTGCATGTACGCGCTGGTCATCCCGCCCCAGTCCGTCCCTCGGATCATCTCTCCGAGGGCCTCGTGGGCGATCGGAAGGTCTTCGACGTTGCTCTTCATTCTCACTGCCTCCTTATGGCTTCTGCAGGTGCTGTGGTATTGCTGGATCGAACTACCATTACTGCAATCTGCAGTATCAACATACTGTACTCTGCAGTAAAGTCAAGGGCGTGCCACCGAGAATGACCACTTCATCGTATGCGGTCCTCGCTCTCCTCGATCTCAAACCCTGGACGGGCTACGAACTCACCAACCAGGCCCAGCGCAGCCTCCGCTACGCCTGGCCCAAGTCCGAACGTCTCTTGTACTCCGAACCAAAGAAGCTCGTCGAACTCGGCTACGCCACCACTCACAAAGAACAGACCGGCAATCGCACACGCAACGTCTATGAAATCACCGATACGGGTTGCGACGCGCTCAGCGCATGGACGAGAACAAGAACCCAACCGCCGCACATGGAAGTCGAAGCCCTCCTCCGGCTGCTATTTGCCGACCACGGATCAATCGAAGACCTCCACCGTGTTCTTGACGAATTGGAAGCCGACATCGGTGAACACCACGAGTCGATCGTTGAACTCATGGGCTCATACCTCAACGGTGGACACCCCTTCCCGGAGCGCACGCACCTGTCCGTGCTCTTCGCAACATTCCAGATCGAGATGTTCAAAAGCATCGAACGATGGATCGACTTCGCACGCGACGAAATCGGTCAATGGCCAGACACCGAGAGCCTCGGCACGACCCAGCGAACCGAGGCACTGACACGCTCCCTCGCCCACGACGAATCACCCCTCGATAGCTGACTCCTGCCCCCGCCGGAAGCGATACGGAGATCACTCGGAATCGCGACCCTGGTGCCATAGCGAATCGCCAACGCCGATACTGAGGTATGGCCATCATCATCGCTCACAGGGGTGCTCGGAGTCTCGCGCCGGAGAACACCCTTGTCGCGGCTTGGAAGG
>CAZWDQ010000161.1:0-3732 GCA_964632475.1 uncultured Acidimicrobiaceae bacterium | reverse complement strand
GGACTAGTCACGAAGGCCGATGTAGTCGATTGAACGAACCGGAGATCTTCAAGAGCGTCATCGATGTCGGCGAGGAAGCCATCACGGTCGGGCTGATCGGAGTCACCGAGCAGCCCGGCATTGTCGGCGAGCTTGATACCGGAAGCGAAGAGCTCGGTAGAGAGCGCTTCGGGCGTGCTGATCCTTCCCTGCGCTGCGTACTGGCGACCGAGGCGAAGGGCCCGAGCCTGAACTATCTTGGCATCGAGCGTCTCGACCGGATCAGCTTCGGCGATCACCGCGGCCACGATGCGGTAGGCCTCGAGGAACGGCATCAGAACGGCCGGGCTTGTTGGCGGAGCGAGCGACGCGAAGACCCCTTTGAGATCGCCGTTGTTGACTCGCTCAACGCCGTCGGGGCACTCGAGGAGCAGTTCCTCCATGATCGAGTCGCGGAAGCCGTCGCGCCCTTCGAAGAAGAAGTCGAATTTGAGGATCGCCCGCCAGCCAAACGTTCTCGCGAGTAGCTCTTCCATGCCCGCGGACCCATCTCTCAGCATCCCGGCAACAGCCACCTCGAGAATTGAGCCGTCGATGAAGAAGTGAATGATCGTATTGCGGTAGTAGGCGGCGGCGAGGTGCTGATCCTGTCCGATCACGTAGACCACGTCGGACAGACCCTCGACTCTGGACACGACCTTGCTCGTGACGAGTTCTTCGAGAGCGACTTCCACCACCTCGGGGGTGACCGCAATGTCGGCAGCCGTGGTTGGCAGGTCCCGTTGCCTCACGTAGTTGACGAACGGCTCGAGTGCCGTGACGGCGTCGTCGACGGTGAGTCCTTGATCCGGCAGGCTCAACAGAGCGAGTGTGACGAGGCTGATCGGCGTTATCGGCGTGGCGTCGTTGATGCGGTTTGAGATCTCGAATGCCATCTTCGGAATGATGTAGCGGCCGCGTTCCGTCGTCAGATCGGTCCCCACGGGCACGGTGTCGCTCAGTGACAGGGGCTCGCCGAATCGGACATGGACCGAGCCGTAGCGGCGGTGCAGATTGCTGATGAATCGCAGAGCCCAGGCGAAGCTCTCTTCTTCCTTCTTGCCACCGAGTTGCTCGGTGGCATAGGCACCGATATCGGAGATCTGGTCATAGGCGATCGAGACCGGAATGAACACGACGTCGTCGACAAGTCCTCGCAGGTAGGTGTCGACCACGTACGAGAGCATGCCGAGGCGCGGAGAGCGGAGCTTCCCTGTGCGCGATCTGCCGCCTTCGAGGTACCACTCGAGGGGGAACCGCTTCTCCAAGAGGTAGTCGACGTACTGACGAAGAACGAACTTGTAGGGCCTATTGGCCTTGAATTCCCGCCGGATGAAGAAGATTCCGGTCCGACGAAGGAGGAGACCGATCGGGAAGAAATTCAGATTGATCCCGCCGGCTGTGTGGTTGGGCGGGAACTCGTTCTGGTACAGCACGTACTGCAGGACAAGGTGGTCGGAGTTCGATTTGTGGGAGGGCAAGAAAACCAGCGGGTGCGTCTCGCCGATTTGATACAACTCGCGAAGATCCTCTGTCGAGTACTCCAGATGCTGGTATCCGAGGCTGAGCAGCCATGCCATGATGCCAGTCACAACGTCGATCACATACGGGGAGTGGGTGGCCGCCATCTCTTTGAGGTAGAAGGCGGTCTTGCGTTGCATCTTGCTGAGGGGCATGTCCTCTTGGATGGCGAGATGAGAGACACCTCTTTGGAATCCGCGGGACCAGTACAGGTCTTCTCGCAGGAACTTGGGCACCTTGTAGCGGGCTCCCCGGAGCGATCGTTCGGCGCGTTCGAGTGCGAGCCACGCCTTCAGAGCGATGAATTCGGACAGCGGTGTACCTTCGGCCGGTCCTCGACCGGTCGGGTCGCTCCACCGGCGCTCGAGCGCGGACTCGCGTGCCGACTCTGCGATGACAACGCGAATACGATCCGGTTGGAATGTCCGGATCCAGCGTTGCCGCGCGACGTTCGGATCGCGTGGATCGCCGAAGACGAGGAAATCCTTGAGCGACACCCGGCGCTGCCCGCCACGCTCCCTCGCGAGCCACACGATCCTCAGCGGAACCATGATGGGATCGTCATCCTGCGAGACCCGGGCCTCGAGGCGGGGGTCACTCCGCCTCCGTCGACGAACCCTTCGACTGGCCGGGATATATGCGATGTCGACGCGCACCCCGTCGGGCTGATGCCGACCTATCCATCCTTTGATGAGCTCGCGTTCGATCGACGTCTCGGCGTCGATGAGGAGGAGAACGGGGCTCTCAGCGTCGACGGGCCAGGCGGGTTCGTCGGTCAACGGAGGGTCCCATTGTGCAGGCATCCGGTGCTACTACTCGTTGTCGCTCGACGTGAACCCCGTGACGGTGTCCTTCGTCTTGTCCCACAGGTCTCCGGCCTTCTCAGTGGCAGTGGTAGCCGCGCCCGTCGCGACACCGGCAGCACTACCGGCTACGCCGGTGGCTTTGCCCGCTGCGGAGGATGCGACCTCACCGGCACCTGACAAGGCCGCGGACACCTGGTCGGCGAGGCTGTCGGGCAGCTTGTCCTTCATCCACTCCGTGGTCACGCCGATCATCTCTTTGGCCTTTTCCGCGGTGACTCCGGTCTTCTCCATGATCTGAGCGACGAGTTCGTCCACATGTCCTCCTCTGTGGTGGGTGACGATTGTACCGCAACGAGTTCTCGGGTTTCTTCGTCAATCCCAGCCGAGTTCGTGGAGTCGTTTGTCGTCGATGCCGAGATGGTGAGCGACCTCGTGGAGGACGGTGACGCGGATCTCGTCGGCGAGTTCCGCATCGCTGAGGCCAAGTTCCATGTGGGGTTGGTAGAAGATCGAGATCTGATCAGGCGCATACCCGAAGTAGTCGACACCTCGATCGGCCAGGGAGACACCCTCGTAGATGCCGAGGAGACCATCTCCTTCGGGATCCTGGTCCGGTGTTGGCCGTTCCTCAACGACAACGACGAGATTGTCGACGCGTTCGACGACCCACTCGGGGAGTTCGGCGAGGACTACATCTACCACGGCGGAGAACTCTCTCCGGTTCATAGCCACGTCAGCTGCGCCGCACCGGGGCGTTTTCGGTTGGATGAGAGGATCGGGTTCACGCTCCGAGCCTAGAACCCGCCGCCGCTACACTTTCGGCTCCCGGGCGCTTAGCTCAGCGGGAGAGCGCTGCCTTCACACGGCAGAGGTCGGCGGTTCGATCCCGCCAGCGCCCACTCTTGAAACCCTTGCCCTGCAAGGGTTTCTGCTATTTGGATGGGAAGTCGATGACCTTGTTCTGGTCCAAAGTAGGCAGAAAGTAGGCAGCAGGTGCGTCGGAGGGTGCATCAAGGGCATCCGCGATGTCGCGGTCGAGGCCTTCGAAGAGGTGTCCGTAGACGTCAAGGACGGTCCGCACCGATGTGTGGCCGAGCCTTGAGGCGATGACTGATGGGTGGGCTCCTTGGTCGATGAGGAGCGCAACATGGGTATGCCTCATGTCGTGAAACCGGCACGGCTCACCGACAGAGGATTGCACTGCGGGTTTCCAGAAGCGGGTGCGGAAGCTGGTGCGACGCAGCGGCCCACCTGCGGGTGCGGTGAAGATCAAGCCGTCGTCTCCGGGGTAAGCAGCGATGTGTTGTGCAAGGACGTCGACGAGCCACGTGGGGATGGAGACGGTGCGTCGGGCTGCGCGGGTCTTGGTCTCTCCGAAGGCGAGGTG
>CAZWDQ010000160.1:0-3800 GCA_964632475.1 uncultured Acidimicrobiaceae bacterium | reverse complement strand
CGCCGGCAGCCGAATCGAGACACCATCTGACTGCAACGGCACCGAGTGCTACATCTGCGCCGAGGGCATCTGCCGTGTCGAGTTCTCCACCACGGCAACCGCGCCGGTCGTCGGACAGGTCGAGGGGAGCTTTCTCACCATCGAGTTCATCGACCAGCTCGCCGAGGACCCGTCCTCGATGGACTTCGAGCCGATCAGCAGAACCGAGTTCTTCATGTCCCGCTGGCTCCACCAAGCCGACCTGCCTGCACCGGTCCCGTCTCCCTGAGCCACTCCGAGAGGCAGCCGCCGGAGGTTACCCGGTGACCACCGGACGCGACGTCCGGTACGACATCCTCCTCGGACCCGCCCGGATCGCGTCGGTGGCGACCCGGAACCGGTGCCTTGTCGACCGGGGAGCCCACATGCGCGGTGCGATCGAGGCGTATCTCGGCGTCCGGTAGGTTCCGTTTGGAGGCACTGCCGGCCGACGATGGGGATCGGTCCACGCTTCCCAGCTGGAGCGCCAACTCCCGACGCTCCTTAGAGGAATCGTCCTTGATGGATGAGGCGTGACGTGCAGTGCCACGCTTTGAGCCAAGAAGCGACGCTTTCACATCCAACCGTCGTGTGCTCTCGCGACGCTTCCAGACAATTGTGTGCCTGCTCCCGGTTGGTGGGAGTAGGTTTGAGGATGGGCCCCGTGCCCGCGGGCGCGAATCCGGCCCCGAACCGAGGTGAGACACAGATGAACACCGAGGTAAAACGCACGTATCCCGTGTCGGTGGAGGTCGGCTTCGACTACTGCGACGACTTCAAGACGTGGCCGTTGTGGTACTCGAGCATGACCGAGATCATCGATCCGGAAGAGGCGAGATGGTACGAGCCGGGGGACGTAGTCCGTTTCGGCTACAAGCTGCTCGGCCGTCGTATCGAGGGCGTGGCCATTCTGGACGAACTCATCGACGGCGAGTTGGTGCGGTTCCACACCGAAATCCCGACGCTGCCGGTGGTCCACTTCGCATACCACTACGCAGGGATCGAGCCGGAACGGTTCGAGTTGCGGGTGGAGATGGAGACCGAGGAGCCGACGAGCTTCTTCGGCAGAACCATCGACCGCATGGTGATGCCGCGAGCGCTCGAGCGGGACCTCAGAGCGAGTATGGACAACCTGACGGACATCTTCGTTGCAAGGCTCTTCGAGTAGACGGGTGAACGTGAACCGACCGACGCCTCTGCGACGCCGGTCGGTTGACGCGTCAGGACCGACTGCGACCGGGGTCATCTCTTCAGATCGGTTCCGTCATCCTCTCGGATGGCCGACGGGGAGGAGATACAGGGGTTCGTAGTCGGCCGGCAGACCGATGATCTCCGGGAGGGCGGTGTCGTCGAAGGATCCGACCGGGACCGCACCGAGGCCGAGGGCGGTCGCCTGGAGAAGAACGTTCTGGGCGACATGGCCGGCCTCGATGTGCACGTAGCGAACGGCCCGGTCGCCGTACTTGGCCGCCGTGCGTGCGAAGACGCCAGTTACGACGAAGACGGCCGGTGCGTCGCGGACCGCTTCCTGGCCGACGGCTCCATCGAACAGTCGGAGACGGACGTCGTCTTCGGACACGACCTTGAGGTCGTGACGATGGGGCCGGTAGTGGAAGACACCGTCGGCGGTGAGTAGATACATCTCAGTGGGGTAGGTGGCGCCCGCCGACGGTGCGGTTCGATTCGTCGCCGGGGCGATTCCCTGAGCGGACCACAGCAGTTGGGAGATCTCGGTGTCGGTGAGCGGCGGTCCGGTGAGTTCACGCACCGACCGGCGGGTCGCCAGAGCTTCGGCGAGGCTCATGCCTTCGTCGGTCGGAGCCGGGAGATCAACGGTCGGTAGCGGTGACGGGTTCACGGTTCCTCCTCCGTCGTGGTGACGCCCCGGATTCTAGTGGTGAGGCCTCTCCCCGTCCCGAGCCGGTCCTGTCTTCCGAAATGCGTCTCAAGGGTTCCTGCGTGTCGCGGAGTCTCTCCTCCGCTGCCGGTTCACGAGTCCGGCAACGACGCCGAAGCCGGCATTGCAGCCGCGCTCGACGTCCTCGGAAGGCTGGACGGCGACTGAGTCAGCTCCGCGCGCCGAGGAGGAAGGTTCGGATGTCGTCGCTGCGGAACGCGGCGATTGCCGCATAGAGGGCGGTTCCGGCATTGCCCAGCACGATGAACACCGGCATCCACAGCAGGGTCACCCACCATGACCGTTCACGAAGGACGACCCACCCGGCAAACAGGGCGATGCCGACGTAGAGGTCGATGAGGCTCATCCGCCCCCAGGGATGGTCGAGGATCCACGAGCCCTCTCCGCTGAAGTCTCCGGTTGCCATGGAAAGAGCGATCGCTGCGAACATCGCAATCGTAAGTGCGGTCGTCAGGGTGCGGATGGCAATCATGTCAGTCTTCCTCGAGCGTCGCAATGGATTCGGTGCTGTCGGCCTCGTCGGATGCATCGAGGCGATCCCCGAACCGAGTCTCGAGGATCGACTGAAGCCGTCGCTCTCCCTCGCCGCCCACGAACCACCATGCGCCAACCAGCACGGCGGCGAGGGTGACGCCGAAGATACCCGCGAGGTAGAGGGCTGTGACCCCGACCGGAGCCGACGTCAGTGCGTTCCACCCCAGAACGAGTCCGAATACGTAGGCAAACGCACCGATCACGGTGTAGAAGATCGTGACGAACGAGAACCAGGTGAATCCGCCGGCGACCGGGATCGTGACGATCTTCCGGCTTCCGAGTTCGAACAGGTACGCATTCTCGAGCTCCGCCGCAACGTGGATGCGCTCACCAAGGCGTTGATTGAGGTACCGCTCGAGGTAGGCCGCATACCACCGGGCAAACGAGAGGTACGACGAGTCGAACGCCGTTTGCACCGCGCCGATGAGCGCCACGACTGGCACGAGCAGAAACGCCGGCTCGGCGCCGAACCACCCGACGACGAACAGCGCAATGATGAGGACGGTCGTGATGTTCACGTCGAGGAAGAACCGTCGGTGGTACATCGCAGTCATGCCCCGCATGCGGGACAGCTGCATCGCAGCAATCTGTGTCCGGTCGTCCATTGCGCCAGCCTAGAGGCGCGGAGAAAGACCCATAGTCGCGCCGGGCGACGCCATGTCAGGCGCCGCGCACCCCTGCCGCGGCATTGATCAGACGAGGGCATGCACGGCCGAGCACGCAGGCGTCGCACTCCGTTTGGCGGGCATGGCACCACGTCTTGCCGATCTCCCACAGGGGCAGGTCGAGGGCTCCGGGATGCTCAGGGTGGAGACGCCGGGCGGCGTCCACCATGTGGTCGACCTGATCCCGCTCCGCGAGGCCGGTGCGCAGCATGACGCGGCGAACGTGAATGTCGTAGGCGATATCCGAGCCTGATAGATCGCGAATGTCGACGCCGAGCTGCGCGCTGAGAATCTCGACCGCCATGGCGGCCTTCTTCTGGCTGATCCCAATGAACGCGCTGAGGCGCTCCTGAAGCTGCCTGGCGGTCGGCCGATCGTTCCACACGGCGGCGGTCGCTCCGTCGTAGTCGTCGATGACACGGCGTGCCCCGGCGACGAGCCAGCGGGCGCTCTGGGTCGGAAAACGGTGCAGCGCGGGCGGGCCGAGGAACGCCTCGAGCACGCGCTCGGGATTCTCTGCCACGAGTTCGACACCCCATCCGCCCAGCCGGACGCTGAGATTGTATGGGACGGCCCACGCCCGCTCGGCCGGCATCTGGTAGTCGCCGATGACACCGGCAAGAAACGCCCAGTCGTCAGAGATCAGGAACTCGTTGGCGGGATCG
>CAZWDQ010000159.1:0-3852 GCA_964632475.1 uncultured Acidimicrobiaceae bacterium | reverse complement strand
CTTCTTCGCGGGGGCCTTCTTGACCGGGGCCTTCTTCGCTGCAGTCTTCTTCGTCGCCAAAAGTCACCTGGGGTAGCTGAAACGCAAGTGTACCGGCCGCTCCGCCAGTACCGGCCAGGGCCCGTGGTCGATAATCCGGAATCCGTAATCCGTAATCCGCAGTAGGTAGTCGGTCAAGACTCCGAACTCTTGCTCAGAGCTCACAGCTCAAAGCTCAGAGCTGGGGATTAGAGACTGCGTGACCCGACTAGTCCTCGAGATGTGGGGCAAGAATGCCGTTGCCCTGATCCAGGTAGGCGCGGATTCTCGACGCACGTTTTGGTCCGACGCCGTCGATCGAATCGAGCTCATCAGTCGTTGCGGTGCGCAGTCGTTGATACGTCCCGAATCGTTTCTGGATTCGGTTTCTCACCGACTCGGGAATCCGCGGAACCGCAGCCAGGGCCCGGACACCACGGGGGCTCACTTCCTGGTCAAGAGGAGCGAGACCAAGCACGTCACCGACCTTGGCTGTGTGGTAGAGATCCTCAGTCGACATTTCGCTGAGTCTCGAAACAACCGAGGAACCTCGACGGGGCTTCCGGGGTTGGTAGTCGGCGTTCACTCGGTCTACCAGTTCCGGGACTCCATCTGCGACGTCGGTCGCCTGCAATCGCACGAGCGGGGCTTCGTCGCCGAGTTCGACTGCGACAAGTTCGAGTTGCTCCACGTGTCGGAGTACGAGAGCCGCTCTCTGGATGACCTTCACGGCGTCCCTCATCGTGACGATGTCATCGATCTCGTAGAGCGAGAGGCGCTCCACTGCGTCATCCAGACGGCCGCGGAGCCGTTCGAGCGACTGGAGCCTCTGGTTGGCCTCGGCGAACAAGGCCGTCGGCGGCTGAAGAGCAAATCGCTGTTGTCCAACGAAGAGGATTGCAAGATCACGGCCCTCCTCGCTTACAGCGAGGACCGGTAGGCCCGTCTGCGAGGCGAGCCGATCGGCAGTGCGGAACCGGGTTCCGGTCTCGTCGGTCGGGATCCTCGGATCAGGGATGAAGTGGACATTGGCCCGTGAGACCGTCTTCGTTGCATCATCGATCACGATTCCGCCGTCCATCTTGGCGAGTTCTGCGATCCGCTGAGCAGTTATGGGTACGTCAACGAACCGGAACCCTCCGGTGCAGAGGTCATCGATCTCTGAGGTCGAAGCGACAACCATCAACATCCCGGTCCCCTGCTGAAAAACCAGCTCCACGGCATCCCTCAGCGTCGTGCCGGGGGCGAACCGTCGAAGCACGTCGAGTGGTGGTGGCGCTTTCGGTGTCATCCAGACCGCAGGCTAGTCCAACCGTCGGCCGGTTGGGACCGATCAAGGAACGGGTCAGTCCTCCGATGGGATCACCGCGGGTCCTATCGGGCGTTTTCAACCGGCGCACGCAATCCCAACTCATCGAGAACGTCGGCGACGTTCCGCCGGCCGTTGGCTTCGACTGTTCGACTGATACCGAGCCGGTGGCTCTCAGCTCGCCGACGATTCGCCTGTTCAACGCTTCGCACCTCTCCGGTCAACCCCACCTCTCCCCACGCTGCCAACGATCCGAGCGCTACTCCCGAAGCGGCTGAAGCGATGGCAAGTGCCGTCGGCAAATCGGAGGCAGGTTCGCTGATCGAGAAACCGCCCATCACCGACACATAGACCTCGCGTCCGCCCATCTTGATTCCGCCGTGGCGCTCGAGAGCGGCCAGAATCTGATGAACCCGGGACATTGGCAACCCCTTCACGCTTCGGCGGGCCTGAGCAGACTGGGTGGGGACAGTGAGGGCCTGTATCTCGACGATCAGGGAACGCCGTCCGTCGAGTGCAGGGAACAGGACGCTCCCGGCCGACGTGCCGTCACGGTCGCCCGACAAGACGGCGCTCGGATCACTCATCGGCTCGAGACCCCGATCCGTCATTTCGAACACGCCGATCTCATTCACCGAACCGAATCGATTCTTCATGCCCCGGAGGAAACGAAGATTCCGGTGTGGATCGCCGTCCAGCGAGAGGACAACATCGACCATGTGCTCGAGGCTCTTGGGTCCTGCGATCGTGCCGTCCTTCGTGATGTGGCCGATGAGAAGGACCGCCACGGCAGCGTCTTTCGCCGCAGCGATCAACCGAGCCGCCGACTCACGGATCGCAGTCATGCTCCCGGCACCGCTGTCTCCGCTGTTGCCGGTAACGGTCTGGATCGAATCGACAACGACGACCGGGTACACGCGGGATCGGATGAGGTCACAAAGGTGCTCCACATCGGACTCCGTCGTGATCAGAAGACCATCTGCGACGGATCCGGTCCGTCGTGCCCTAATGCCGATCTGTGGTCGCGACTCTTCACCCGTGGCAATCAGTACGCGCAGATCGGCTTCGGCGAGTGCCGAGCCGATTTCCAGGATGAGGGTTGACTTTCCGACACCCGGGGCTCCGCCGAGCAGCGATACGGAACCCGGAACGAGACCGCCCCCCAAGACGCGATCGAACTCATCGACACCGCTTCGAAGGCGATCGAGATGCTCGCCAACGATGGCCGCCACAGGTGTCGGCTCACTGACCTTGTGATCGTTCACATCCACTTCCAGGAGCGTCCCCGAACCACGACACTGCGGGCAGAACCCCATCCAGCGGCTTGTGCGATATGAACATGTGGTACATCGGAAGTTGGCCATGAGTAGGAACGTACGGAACGGGTGGGACAAGAAAGCTCACAGCGAACAGGAAAAAGCGAAGATCGCTACGTGAGCTCCGAGCACACCGCCGCGTCATCTGGCTGTGAGCTGTCAGCTGTCGACCGTCAGCTTCGTTGGCGCCGGATTGCCCAGTAGACGATCAACCCGATGACGCCGACCAGGAACAGCGCCCCGACGACATTCCAGAAGCTCCACGGCTCAGCTACACGAACCAACGCAATACACAGCATTCGTGCCACAATACCGGGATACGCCCCTCTTACAAGATTGCGACCGAATGGACCAGGACAAACCTGACTTCGATGATCTCTTCGAACCCTTCGAACTCGGAGAGACTCCCCCAGAGCCAGAGGCACCGCGCCGACGGCCCCCGCCGGCCGCGACTCCGCGGCCTGCGGCGCCAACCCATGCCGTGAACTCCAACGTACCGACCGTTCCCTGCCCTTCGTGCGGGGAGACTAATCCCGAGTTCAACCGCCATTGTGAGCAGTGTGGTGCCCGGTTGAGTCAGGACCCTCTCCCCGTGGCCCCTGCTCCGAACCTTCGAACGTCACCCGGGGGACGAGCCCTCGGCGTACTTGGGGCTGTCGTACTCCTCGTGGCCCTCGCTGCGCTGATCTTCAACGTCTTCAGCGGCGGAGACGAGGTCGCTGACAGTTCCACGACTACTTCTTCGGTGACGACGATCCCCGTGGCCGCAGTCGAGCTATTCCCAGTGTCGGTCGAAGCGAGCTCGTTCCTCAACGGACACGACCCGGAACATCTGATCGACGGCGATTCGGATACCGACTGGAATGACAACAGTTCCAGGGGCGTCGACGCGTGGCTTCGGTTCTCCTTCTCCCAGCCGGTAAGGATCACCGAGATCGAACTCCAGAACCTCCTGGACGATGATCGGTTCAAGAAGAACTACAAGATCCAGGGCTATTTGATCACGACCGATGATCTGACGATCGAGATCTCCGGCCGACTCTCCAACACCAACGACCCACAGCGGGTACCGATCGCGAGCATCGGTACCACCGAGCTGACAATTGCGGTGAAGAGCACCTACCCGGCAGAGCCGGCCGGTGACCGTCCGCCGTTCAACGAACTGGCACTCCAATCGGTAAGAGTGTTCGGCAGCGAGGGCTGAGCAGC
>CAZWDQ010000158.1:0-3886 GCA_964632475.1 uncultured Acidimicrobiaceae bacterium | reverse complement strand
CACACGCACCTGCAACAAGTTGCGGCCGGTCAACTGGTTAACCGATTGAGGTGGATCTGATGGCGTTGGAGCGAGGGACGTTGACGAGGATCGAGCGCTGCATCTTCGCCGGACGAGGTGCCGACACCAGATGGTCCTTCGCCGGTCGGAATCGGGATGAGAGGTCCGTGTGCAGTGAAGCAACGGATCGGTTCCTCTCAATGCTCATCCCCGGGGGATCGTGACGATCGACAACGACGCCGAGAGCGTGCGAGGTCCAGGTGAGGACCGTAGGGTGTTGCTTCTTGGTGGTGCTTGGTTCGGTCGCTCCCCGGAAGTCGGATGTGGTGAGCGGCGCCTGAGCCACCGGCGCGGCTCAGGATCTGTGGGTATCGCTCATACGTGTGGATAGAAGTTCTCACCGGCTTGCTGGGACGATTGACCGCTCAATTGGTCTTGAGACTCCTGAGGCGTCATGATCCTGGCTCGGAGTCGACCGTCGTCCACGACACGATCGGTTGCGGTCGGTGTCGGTTTCGTGGGGTAGTTCTCGAACTAGTTCTTGACGGCTGGGGGGGGGAGAGACGGACAATCGGTGGTGAAACCGGGGGGTTCGGGGGAACCGACTCTGGCGGGCCGCAGGCCCGGAGAGTGATCATCGTGGGAGAGGTGTGGCCGGAGCACCGTTGTCATGGTCGTCGTTGTGTTGGTTGTAGCGGTCAGTGCGCAAGCAGCGGTCGCGACAGCCGGGCTGGGAGCGTTGCATGGCATTGGGATCGAGGCAGTGGTTCTTCCACCCGATTGCTGTCATGTTCCTCGTGAAGGAGCGCATGGTGAGACGCAACGTACGCTGGCTATTGGCGGTGGTGGCAGTCCTTCTCGCGGTGGTCATCGCGACGAGCGGATCGTCGGAAACGGCCTCGGCGGAAGTGGGCGACGAAGTGATGGCACAGGAGCTACCTCAGTTGTACGAGCCGCCGGATAGCGAGGTTCCGTCGACGACCGTGCCCGCAGGGGCAACACCACCGGACGAGGAGTACGACCGAACAGCGGAGCGAATCGCCGACTCGCTACCGGTCGTCGAGCCGGGCGCCGATCCGCCGGAGTTGAACCTTCCACCCGCTCCGGTCGAGCCATACGTGGAACGGGGTCCTGCGATCACGACTCCTGCGCGGCACGAGCCACCGGCCCCACCCAAAGAGGAGACCGGTGGTGCTACGGCCCGCTCAGCGACGGACTACTACAGCAACTATGCGCACATGACGCCGAATCCGCTCGTCAGTGACACCTACAACGTCGACTACTGGTTCTGGCTATCACCACCACAGAACTATGAGAGCATCGATTGTGACGACGATCCCGCGTGCTTCTGGTTCGTTCCGGTCCTTCTCGATACCAACGCCGGCGCTGCCATGCACACCGGTCCCATGCACGGAGAGTCAGCGTCTGGTAGCTCTGAAGGGGCGTGGGCCATCAACATCTCTGGGTACACCTCTGGCGGCACACACGTAGGTACGGTCAGTGACAAGACTGTGCCCGAGAACACCTGGGTGAGGTTGCGTGTGTGGCGAGAAGCTACGTGGTTTGATGCTTGGGCTCCCTACACGCAACGGTCAAGATGGGCAGTGTGGATCTACTACAACGGTACGGACGACAAGGCCGGTGATCTGACGATGGAGGGACGCTCCATCTCGCGGTCGCAGCTGTTCGTCGAGATCTACGAAACGAACTCGGCATGCGACACCGACTTCACTCGCGTGGACCTCAACAACCCGGTCTATCGCAACAACACGGGTGGCCCCTACACGTTCCCCTCCGCCACCGCCGAGTATCAACCCCAGTGCGGCACGGGCGACGCCACATGGCTCAACATGGACGGTGACGACCACACCAGGAACGAACGAGACGTGCAACGCGTTGTCGGCGATGACAAGACCCTGTGGTCTTCGCTGCCGCGGATGCAAATGACGAACGAGAGCGCCACGTACCCGACGGTCAACTACGACTTCGAGATCGGCGCCTTCGCAGACGTGCCAACACCCGGCGATTGGGACGGGAATGGCAGCGACACGCCCGGTGTCTGGCGTCCGTCGAAAGCGGCCTTCTACACGCGAAGCGAGAGTTCGCAGGGCGCGTTGAGTGGACCGTATTACTACGGCATTTACAGCGACAAGGGGTTCGTTGGCGACTGGGACGGTGACGGCGACGACGAATGGGGTGTCTATCGATCCACCAACCAGACGTTCTACCTCTATGGTCAGTCGAGCATTCCGTATGGGAATCCTGGGGACCTGCCACTTGTCGGGGATTGGGACAACGATGGCGTCGATGAGATCGGGGTCTATCGGCCCAGCAACCAGCGTTTCTACCGATACGGATTATCCGGGTACATCACGTACGGCAATGCGGGCGATGTCCCAGTCGCTGGGAACTGGAACGCCGCGGGCGGCGAC
Source organism: uncultured Acidimicrobiaceae bacterium (assembly GCA_964632475.1). GTDB lineage: Bacteria > Actinomycetota > Acidimicrobiia > Spongiisociales > UBA5794 > JAHEEL01. The sequence continues at coordinate 1,454 of CAZWDQ010000158.1, read as the reverse complement.
GAGATCGGGGTGTACCGCCCCAGCCAACGCCGCTTCTACCTCCGATACAGCTCATCAGATACCCAGGAACGCAGACTGGGTTCGTACGGTGTCACACCCATCCCCATTGTTGGTGATTGGAACGATAATGGGAGAGACACGGTCGGCGTCTGGAGACCCTGACGATGCGCGGTAGCCGAGATCGTCGAAGTGCGGTCGACAACCGTTCCGGTGGACTCCGCTCGATGGTCGCGGTGGCAGCCGTCGTCGTAGCCCTCGGTGGGGCGTGCACGACGTCGCCGAGTCCCACAAGCAGCGACGTCGCCGAGGCAAGCACCACAACAAGCAGTACGACGACCACCGTTCGGGGTGCACCACATCAGCGGATCGTTGAGGGTCCTCGCATTGAGTGGGGTCCCGACTTCGACCCGGATGCTGCGACGCTCGCTGAGATCAACGAGGTGTTGGACGAGTTCGAGATCTGGATGCTGTGGCCTCAGGTTCCGCCGTCGGACGTCGCTGCGACTCCGATCGAGGGAAAGCTCAGGGTGAGACGGATCATCCCCGGAGGGACCGACGTACGTCTCTGGGTAGACACGCCTGACTGGAACTTCGCCTGGGCGTCATGGGATGCCCCCCGCGAGGTGTGTCCCGGGCCCTACGCACCGTTAATGGTTCGGGGCAATGCAGGTTGCATTGACCATCCAGACAATGGTCGTCTACTCCTCGAGTGGACGGAGCGCGACAGGAACATGGCGATCGATGCTTGGGGTCTCGATGAGGACACGCTGCTGGCGTGGCTCGCGACCTGGCAGGAACTGCCGAATCCGTAGCCACCGGACTCGTCGGCCACGCGTCGGACAATCGGCCGGAGCAGTCGACAGTATGAGACCACGGCCCGGCGCCGGACAGCGATCCGAGGTCACCGGGTCGCGTCGCGATGAACGACAAGTACACCAACGACAGCAACAGAACCTGTGTTGAACACGAAGTGGACCACCAGATCATGCCTGCTCGGTGCACGAAACGGCGGAGAACGACGCGAAACGGCGAGAGACGCTGAGCGTGCTCCTGCGCGGTCAGCGCATGCTTCGTCCGGTCATGGGGCTACGTTCTCAACGCTAGGACTGTGGGTTCAACTCGGGGGTTCCCGTGCGTTCGGCGCAACGATGGAGTCCGTGGTGAGTTGTCCGAGGTGGTTCGCAGCGACTTCGTCGCGCGGTACATTGAGGTCCTCGATGCCAGTGGTAGGCAAATCGCATGGCCTGGCATCGTTGTTGGGGAGCGACACATGTCGGCGCGTTGCCGTGGGCCGCGGCTGGGCCGCGAGAGGTTGAGAAACGACGGGAACGGGTGCAAACCGGTGAGAGGCGAGAACCCGTGCGCTGCATGGCTTTTTCGCCGTGTCTCCGAGATTTCCGGCACCTCTGTTACTGACTACGGATCAGGAGGTTGGGGATTCGAGTTCCTCCGGG
>CAZWDQ010000157.1:0-3957 GCA_964632475.1 uncultured Acidimicrobiaceae bacterium | reverse complement strand
ACATGGTCAGCCGCCGGCACTGGTCGATCCACACCTGTCGGTCGACGTAGGGGTGCTGAGATGAGTGGGCAAGTCGACGGGGATGAGGTCAGGATCAGGATCCGCTACGTGCAACACCAAACCGGCGTCGCCGACCACAGGCACCTCATGTCCCCGCCGATGCAGCCCCATCGCCACGACAACCACCGGAAGCCAATCGCCGCCAACCATCGAGACCGCCATGGCAAGCACCCGTATCAGGCCGCTGCCGCCGCCTTGGTGGCGAGGATGTAGCGGAAGGTGTTCTCTTGGCGGAGCTCTCCGTCTGGTTTGCGGTCGGCCTCGAGCACGCTTGCGAGCGTGTCGCGCACCTTCTCGGCTCCGACGGCGTCGATCACCTTCTGAAGGGGGCCTGCGGAACTGTGGGCCGCCCAGGCGTGGTCCATGTCGCGGAACCTCAATGGGCATGAGACCGCGCCGCCTCCGGAGATCGTCAGGTCGGCGGCTTCGAGCAGTGCTTCGAGGCGGCCGGGTTCGCTGATCTGGAGCGGCGCTGGTGATCCGGGCGCAGGCGGAACGAGTGTGCGAAGGCGAGTGAAGAGCACCTCTGTTTCGCACTCCGATGGGTCACCCCAGATGCCGATTGCGACTTGGCCGCCGGGCTCGCAGACTCGGGCAAGCTCTGCGATGGCGTGTGATGGTGTGACCGCGTACTGGGTTGAGTTGAAGGCCGTCACGGTGCCGAACGCATTGTCTGCGAATGGGAGTTGTTCGATGTCGCCGACCCGAAACTCGGCGTCGGGAGTACGCTCGCCTGCGAACTCTACGAATGCGGAACTCGCATCGAGTCCCGCGACGGAAGCGCCGGCGGCGGAAGCCAACGCTGCGGCAAGGCCTGTGCCGCACCCGGCGTCGAGAAATCGCTGCCCGGCGAGCGGCCCGAGGGCAGCGAGCGTGCTCTCGTACAGCGGCTGCATCTGTGCCTCGATCTCGTGTGCCCAGTTGGCGGGGTGTCGGCCCCACTGGTCGCCTTGGACTTCGAATGATCTCATGATCCCTCCTTGCGATCGGTTACTGGATGTCACCAGTAGATGTCACGAGTATGAGATCTGGCGACTGCGATTACATCCGGGGCTACCCCGGATTCGGGCGCGGATCTGTGCCATACTCGGCTTGTGGACGGCCGAACGACTCGCGGTGGCGTCGTGGTTTCGGGCCGCGAGGCGGAGGTATTTGATCTTGTGGGTGAGCACCTCACCCATGTTGAGATCGGCAAGCGCCTGTTCATTTCAGTACGTACCGTGGAGTCTCACGTTGCGTCGCTTCGGCGCAAGCTCGGCATGATCGATCACCGGTCGTTGGTCCGGACGGCTGTCGAGTTCCGCTCGCTGCCGCCGGTGAGTTCATTGCCGCATGAGGCGAGCTCGTTTCTTGGTAGGTTGGCCGAACTCGATGAGGTCGCCATCGCGGTGGCCTCGTCGCGGGTGGTCTCGGTGGTTGGCCCTGGGGGAAGCGGAAAGACTCGGCTGGCGATGAGAGCTGCCAACGATCTGTCCGGCGGGAAGTCGATCGACCCCGTCTGGGTCGACCTGGCCACGGTTGTCGCCCCACGGGAAGTTCTGCCGGCGCTGGTCGCGGCGTTGGGCGTAGTCGAGCCCGGACGCCGGGCATACGAGCAAGTTGCCATCGACCTGCTGCTTCAACGCACAGCACTCCTAGTGCTCGACAACTGCGAACACGTCCTCGATGAAGTCGCCCTCATGGTTGAGCGAATACTGGCGGCGTGCGCAACCGTGACCGTCCTGCTGACGAGTCGGATCCGTCTCGCGGTGCCCCACGAACAAGTAGTCCAGTTGGGTGGCCTCCCCGTGGGCAGCACCGACAATCCGGGCGCCGCCGTTGATCTCTTCATGGAGCGGGCCGAGGCTGGAGGCGCGACGATCGACGCCGGCGAGCGACCTCGCATCGCGGACGTCTGTCAGGCACTCGACGGGATGCCGCTCGCGATCGAACTTGCAGCGGCGCGAGTGGCATCGATCGGCCTGGACGGCGTCGAAACCGGTCTAGGCGACCATCGCCTCCTGCTCGTCGGCGGAACGCGGGTGCAGGCTCGCCACCGGTCGGTCAGCGACACCGTCCGGTGGAGCTACCGACTGCTCACCAGGTTGGACCAGAACGTGCTGTCGAGAGTAAGCACGTTTCGCAGGGCGTTCTCTCCCGCAGATGCAGGCGTGGTGGCTGCCTACGCAGGGGTCTCGGAACGTGACATCGCGGATGCGCTCGGACGACTGGCCCAGCACAGTCTGCTCGAGCCGACGGCGACGACCCGGATGCGATACCGGACGCTTGAAACAGTCCGACAGTTCGGGATCGAGCAACTCTCTGCCGAAGGCGATCGCACCGCCCAGGAACGCCACCTCGATTGGTGCGCACGCGGAGTCGCCGATCTCGACCGCGCAGAGTACGAACTTGGATGGACGGCCGAAGTCGACGCGATCGCCGACGAGGTCAGAGCAGCACTCGCATCGATAGGCGACACCCGAGATGTGCCCGCGGCACACGATCTGGCACGTCAATTGGCTGGTCTTCTGTTCGATCGCGGCCGCACCACAGATTCTCAGAACACGTTCGAGTACGCGGCGAGCCTGGCCGACAGCGAAACCATCGAAGCAACCGACCTGACCCTCGCTGCTGCGGTCGCAAAGTGCAGAGTGGCGGGACCGGATGCGCTCCGCTTGGAGCAACTCGCTGCGGACAAGGCCCTGGCTGGCGGTGATATCGACCTCGCCGTTCGCTGCCTCGCCGGTTCGGTGGGGCTGATCGCACGCTTCGCAGGCATGTTCGACGACCCACCGCCTCTCGATCGTGCGCACCGTCTGCTCGAAGACGCCAAGGCGTACAGCGCTCACAGCCCAATCGCCGAGTTCACGCTCGCCGCCACCGAAGCCGCACTCGATCCAGATCGCGACCTCGACGAGCTCGAAGGCTTCGTCCGCAGAGCACTGGGATCCGGAGAGCTGGTGCGAGCGAGCATCCTTCTTGAAGCAATCGCGGTCCGGCACAGCGAAGACCAGCACCCGGTTCAAGCGCTCGAAGCGTGTCGCCGTCGGCTCGACATCTTCGGCTCGGAGACCTCAGACCCGAGCCTCGGATTTGAGTTGAGGGACGCGCTCCACACGGCGATCGTCATCGCTACAGCCGCAGGGCAGCTGACAGAAGCGACCCAACTTGCGGAGCGTCACGCCCACCTTCCTTTCTTGCGGGACGATCCCGATCACGCACTTGCAGAAGGGATCGCACCGAACGCGCTTGCAGGGAACTGGGACGACGCCATCAAGGCGGGGCACGCTTTCTTGGCTGGGTGGGTGCAGGCTGGTCGACCCGTTGCGCCTGGACGTGGTGTTGCACCCGCCGCACTCACAATGGTTCACGGCCTTCGGGGTGACGACGACCAGCGGGAGGCATGGCTCGAAACGCTGCGGTTGATTCGGGGCGACAATCTCACAAACCGAGCAACTGGCTACGGGGCAGTATTCGACGCGATCGTCGAACTTCACCACCATCGCAGCGAGGCCGCAGCGCACCGCCTCGCCGATGACCGACCCTTCCACTTCTTTGGAGCGCTGTACTGGCAGTGGCATGCCGCCCTCGCGGCCGAAGCAGCCGTCCTCGCCGGCCACTCCGACGCTGATGCGAGGATCGCCTACGCATCCGCGGCGACGGAGCACAACCCGATCGCGACCGCACTTTCTCGACGGGCACGAACGCTGCAAGACGGCACGACCGAGGAATTCAAGAGCATCGCTGCCGATCTCGACAACCTCGGATGCCCGTACCAAGCGGCTCGCACCCTGTCACTTGCCGGTGGAGCTACCGCAGAGCGCGGCGCAGCCCGACTGAGGTTGCTCGGAGCGACCGAAGACTGAGATCGTTGACGCATCTCCGCTCCTGATCAAGACGCACGCACTCCGCCGCGGC
>CAZWDQ010000156.1:0-4032 GCA_964632475.1 uncultured Acidimicrobiaceae bacterium | reverse complement strand
CGTCGCTACGATGAGCGACCGCAAGCGACATGCAACAACTGCACGCCGCGAGCGTGGTGGCCGTAGCTCAGCCTGGTAGAGCGCCTGGTTGTGGTCCAGGAGGTCGCGGGTTCGAACCCCGTCGGCCACCCCAATTCGTTCTTCCCCCCACTACCCATGGAGAGACCGTGCACACTGAGGTCAGCGAGACAGGCCGCTTCGAGCGGACTTTGACGATTCAGCTCGAAGAGTCCGAGCTCGAAGACGCCAAAACGAAGGCGGCACGCAAGCTCTCCGGTGAGATGAAGATCAACGGCTTCCGTCCAGGCAAGGCGCCCCGGTCGATCGTCGAGCGCATGGTGGGAGCGGATCATCTCCGTTCGGAGGCGATCGAGGAAGCCATTCCCGCCACGGTGAGCGCCGCGATCGACGAAAGCGGGCTCGAGCCAGTGACGATCCCGTCGGTCTCCGCGATCAGAGATCGGGACGAAGGTGGTGTTGAAGTCGACGTTCTCGTCACCCTGTGGCCGGCCCTCGATGCGATTCCGGACTTCGATGGTCGCACGATCGAGATCGATCCTCCGATCGTCTCGCAAGAGGAGATCGATCAACAGATCGACGCACTCCGGAACCAGTTCGCCGATCTCGAAGACGTCGACCGCTCAGCGGACGAAGGTGACTTCGTGACAATCGACGTGTCGGCATTCGCCGACGGTGATGAGATCGACCAGGCTGCGGCCAACGACCTTCTGTACGAGATCGGCTCGGGATCGTTCTTTCCGGGACTCGACGAGATTCTCGTCGGTGCGGGCGTCGGTGATGCCGTGGAAGGCGAAGGCACGCTGCCCTCCGGGTTCACCAACGACGGTGATCAGAGCGTCACACTTCGGGCGCTCGTCAAAGAGGTCAAAGCGAAGCAGCTTCCCGAACTTACCGATGAGTTCGTGGCGGATGTCACAGAATTCGGGACGACCGAAGAACTCCTCGAGATGATCAACGAGAATCTCCGCGGCTACAAGCTCGAGGCCGCTCGAACAGTGTTCCAGGAGCGGGCCGTTGAGCAACTCGTCGCAGACATCGACCTCGAACTGCCCCAAGCTCTCATTGACGCCGAGGCGGAAGCACGCGTTCGCAACCTCCTCGCCCGTCTCGAGTCCGACAACATCGGGTTCGAGGACTACCTCAGGATCATCGGACAGGACCAGGTGGCATTCGTCGAGGGTGTCAAAGTCCAGGCGACGTCCGCCCTCGCGACGAGGGTCGTGCTGGACAGCATCATCGCCATCGAAGACATTGAGGTCAACGACGACGACTTCCGCGAGGCGCTCGAGTCGATTGCCGCCAGCTCGGACATGGCCATGGAAGATCTGGAGAAGGCGCTGGAGGAGAGTGGTCGGATTGAGTCACTCACCGATGATATCCTGAGACGAAAGGCGCATGACCGGATCTCCGAGGCATCGGTCCCGGTTGATGCCGACGGGAACACGATCGACCTGACCCCGGTTGTGGTCGACGAAGAAGACGAGGATGACACCACCGGGGACGATGGCCAGGATCAAGAATCGTCCCCAGAAATCGAGGAGTGAAATGAGCTACCTAGTTCCCACCGTTGTGGAGCAGACGCCCCGAGGTGAGCGGGCGTTCGACATATACAGCCGACTCCTCAAGGACCGCATCGTCTTCCTCGGAACCCCGATAGATGACGGCGTCGCCAACATCATCATGGCGCAGTTGCTGCACCTCGAGGGTGAGGATCCCGACAAGGACATCAACCTCTACATCAACTCGCCCGGCGGTTCCACCTACGCCCTGATGGCGATCTACGACACGATGCAGTTCGTCAAGCCGGACATCGCGACCTACTGCATGGGCCTCGCTGCTTCGGCGGCTGCCGTGCTGCTGGCCGGTGGCAAGAAGGGCAAGCGCTTCGCTCTTCCTCACTCGCGGGTGATGGTGCATCAGCCGCATGTCTCCGGAGTTGGAGGGCAAGCGACGGACATCGCCATCCACGCCCAAGAGATTCTCAAGACGCGCGAAGAGATCAACGAGATTCTCGCCCTCCACACCGGACGTCCTCTCGATGTGATCACCAACGACACGGACAGAGACTTTTGGCTCAGCGCCGAGGAGGCTGTCGAGTACGGTGCTATCGACGCGGTGCTGAAGCCCCGTCAACTCGAAGCCGTCGAAGGGTAGGGAGGCCACACGTGGCCAAATACGAGGGAGCTGAACTCCTCAAGTGCAGTTTCTGCGGCAAGTCGCAGAAACAGGTCAAGAAGCTGATCGCAGGACCCGGCGTCTACATCTGTGACGAGTGCGTCGACCTCTGCAACGAGATCATCGACGAGGAACTCACTGAGACCGAAGAGGTGTCCTTCACGGAGCTTCCGAAGCCCCATGAGATCTTCGACTTCCTCGATCAGTATGTCATCGCGCAAGACCATGCGAAGAAGATCCTGGCCGTCGCCGTCTACAACCACTACAAGCGGGTGCGTGCAGGTCAACGGATGACCGATGAGGACGTCGAGCTCCAGAAGTCCAACATCCTGATGGTCGGCCCCACGGGGACCGGCAAGACGCTCATGGCTCAGACGCTTGCCCGCCTCTTGAACGTCCCGTTCGCCATCGCGGACGCGACGGCGCTCACCGAAGCCGGCTACGTCGGAGAGGATGTCGAGAACATCCTTCTCAAGTTGATCCAGGCCGCAGATTTCGACATCAAGCGAGCCGAGACCGGCATCATCTACATAGACGAGATCGACAAGGTCGCCCGCAAGGCAGAGAATCCGTCGATCACTCGCGACGTGTCCGGTGAGGGTGTTCAGCAGGCTCTGTTGAAGATCCTCGAAGGGACGCAGGCCTCCGTGCCACCGCAAGGCGGACGCAAGCATCCGCACCAGGAGTTCCTCCAGATCGACACAACGGACATGTTGTTCCTGTGTGGCGGCGCTTTCGCCGGGCTCGAGGAGGTCATCCAGAAGAGGATCGGCAAGAACTCCGTCGGATTCGGAGCTGAGGTGCACGCCGTCGACGGCCGCAGACCGGTCGAATTGCTCAGCGAGGTGCTCCCGGAGGACCTCCTCGGATACGGTCTCATCCCCGAGTTCATCGGACGTCTCCCCGTGATCGCAACCGTCGACGACCTCGATGTCGCTGACCTCGTTCACGTGCTGACCCAACCGAAGAACGCCCTCGTCAAGCAGTACGAGAAGTTCTTCGAGATGGACGGCGTCGAACTTCTCGTTACCGACGAAGCATTGCGCGCCATCGCCGAGCAGGCGATGAACCGAGGAACCGGCGCTCGCGGCCTTCGTGCGATCATGGAAGAGGTCCTGCTCGACACGATGTACGAGCTTCCCGCAAGGACCGACATCGCCCAGGTCGTCATCGACGAGCAGGTCGTTCGGGAGCGTGTGAACCCGACGCTCGTTCCCATCACCGAACTTGCCTCGACCGACATGCCCGAAGAACGCTCAGCCTGAGCCCGGGGGGCGACGTGGGACGCTGGCAACGGAATGCCAAGGTGGCGTTCATCGGATCTCACGGCATACGGAAGACCACTGCGGCCCATGGGTTCGCGAATGCCATGCAGCGGGCCGGTCGCTCTGTCGAATACGGACGAGAGGTTGTGAGAGACAACCCTCTGGGTATCAACGAGGGAGCCACCGGAGAGGCGCAGCTCTGGGTGCTCGTCTCTCAGGTCCGTCAGGAACTCGCACTTGCTCCCAAGGCGGAAGTTCTCGTTCTTGATCGTGGTGTGATGGACAACTACGCCTACTACTTGCGTGCCTGCGGGGGCGACGATCGGTTCGCCGTCGCGCCAATGGTCGAGGAGTGGTCCAAGACGTACGACCTCGTCGTCCGCCTACATCCCGACGTCGATCTCTCGTCAGACGGCGTGCGATCCACGTCGGATGAGTTCCGTGTGGAGATCGAGCACATCCTCGACGCTCATCTCGAAACGTTCATCGATGACGGGCACCTCATCGACATCCCGGCGTCCGAGATCGGGGACGGTTACGACTGGTGGCCGATCGCAGAACGCCTCGCAGC
>CAZWDQ010000155.1:0-4038 GCA_964632475.1 uncultured Acidimicrobiaceae bacterium | reverse complement strand
CAACGCATCATCGGGGCCTACGACTGATGAGCCGGCCAACCATCCACGACGTGGCAAAACGGGCCGGGGTCTCGAAATCCCTGGTGTCGCTCGTGATGCAAGAATCGCCGTATGTCAGCGATGAACGGCGCGCGGCGGTCCTGCAGGCTGTCGAGGAACTCAGCTACCGGCCGAACGCGATGGCGCGGAGCCTCGTGCAGCAGCGGTCTCACGTCCTCGGTGTGCTGCTCTCAAACCTCCACAACCCGTTCTTTGCCGACGTGGTCACAGGCATCGAGGCTGAGGCGCTCGAACGGGGCTACCGGGCGTTCTTCAACACCGGCATCCGAGTCCCCGAACGAGAGGCGATCGCCCTCGAGACGCTGCTCCAGCTTCAGGCGGATGGACTGATCCTGGCTGGGACCTTGCTGAACATGACGACGATCAACAATGCCGGAAAGGCGGTTCCGATCGTCCTGATCTCGCGGGCCACCCGGTCGCAGCACGTCGATAGTGTGGCGGGCAACGAACGCCTCGGTGCCAAGATCGCCGTCGACCATCTCGTTTCGCTCGGCCACACGCGGATCGCCCACATCGACGGAGGTCGAGGGGCCGGGTCCAAGCGCAGGCGGGGGGGTTTCAAGACCGCAATGACGGCTCACGGCCTGGAGCCGATCGTCGCCAGTGGTTCGTTCACCGAAGAAGGAGGCGTCGAGGGCGTGCGGGAGCTTCTCGCCGCGGATCGCCACCCCACCGCAATCTTCGCCCCAAACGATCTTGCCGCGCTCGGGTGTCTGCAGGCCCTGTCGGACGCCGGCCGTTCGGTCCCGGACGATGTCTCGCTGATCGGGTACGACAACGCCTGGCTTGCCGGTCTGCAGCACATCTCGCTGACGACGGTCAACCAGCCCCGCCACGAAATCGGTGCCACGGCCGTCGGACTCCTCATGGAGCGCCTTGAGGACGGGCGGACCGAGTCACGCCACATTGTCCTGGAACCGTCCCTGGTCGTCCGTGCGACAACGGCCCCGCCGGCAAAGGGATTGTAGGAATCCGCGAACCCAGGGTTGTAGACGTCCCAATTGGCGTCCCCAGCCCGCGGACTGAAGAGCGGCGTCAGGCATTCAGAGCGACTGGGACACCCTCGACCGCGGAGCGTTGTACCGCGCGACCGACCGCCACCGCGACCGTGCTATCTACGGCTCCGGGAAACTCGACCGGTACCCCGCGAATCGCATCGGCAAAGGCCTCGGCCTGAGCCCGAATTCCCTCGACGAACGCATCGTCCGCCTCCGAGGCTGGGATGACGCGGACTCCGCCCGCGTCGGCCAGTCTGGTGCGCCCGACCGGCAGGAGGTCCACGAAGATCGCCCCGTTTTCACCAAGGATCTCGGTTCGCACATCATCACCAAATCGGCAGTTGCGAGAGAGATCAACCGTGGCAACCGCTCCCCCTGCGAGGTCGAGCATCGCGAGGAGATTGTCAACGTCACCGATTTCGCCGATCGACCGATCGACGAGCGGAAGGTTGCGCGCCGTCACCGTCTCGATATCGAGTCCCGTCATCCACGCGACGAGGTCGAACTCGTGCACGCCGCAATCGATTGCAAGGCCGCCGCTGGTGACCGGGTCGCAGAACGATGCCGGCGGCGGATCGGCGTCCCACTGCGCCAAACGCAGCATGAGCGGCCGCCCAATTGCACCGTCGACGATCGCTTGGCGAGCCGCAACCCAGGGCGCTGCGAAACGCCTCCAGAACCCGATTTGCAGCATGAGTCCGGCGGCCGCCGCCTGCGCACCCAACCGCTCACTCTCGGCCAGGTCCAGCGCGAGCGGTTTCTCACACAGGACGTGGAGCCCCGCCCCGAGGGCCATTTCAACAATCGCCGGGTGGGTCGTAGTCGGCGTGGCGATCAACCATGCCTCGACGTCATCCCGCTCGCTCAGCGCCTCGAGTGACTCATAGCAATCCGCTCCGATTGAGGCGGCGACCCGTTCAGCAGCAACCGAAACTGCATCGGCCACCGCGACCACATCAATCGAATCGGTAGCGGCGAGCGTTTCTGCGTGGAGCGCTCCCATCCTCCCGACGCCAACGACGGCTAACCGCACGGGCGCGGTCACGACACAACTCCAGCCGTCCCTGCATGTACACCGACCGACAGACCCTCAGCTAGCCCCGGAAGGAACTCGTTCGAACCCCAGCCGATCTCAGCACCGTACTCCGGTCTCATAGTGTGAACGCCGCGCGGAATCGTTCGAAGGCCGTGACATCGTCCTCCGATGCGTACGCTTCGAGCCCAACCACTCCGCTGTAGCCCATCTCATGCAGTGCCGCCGCAACCGCTGCGTAGTTCACTTCCCCTGTGCCGGGTTCGCACCGGCCCGGCACATCCGCCACTTGCACCTCGCCGATCGCGGGCCCGGCTCGGCGTACGAGGTCAATCAGGTTCCCCTCCCCAATCTGTGCGTGATAGAGGTCGAGCATCATCCGAACGCCGGGCCGATCGACAGCTTCGATGAGCGCGAGCGTGTCCGCAGCGTACGCGAACGGGACACCCGGGTGGTCAACCTGGAGGTTGAGATTCTCGAGGCAGAATGTCACACCGTTGGCCTCGCCGAGTTCGGCGAGATCGGACAGCGCACGCGCCGCGTTCATCCACATCGCGCCGGTGACCTCGGTGACCGGCTGCACTGCTTGGCCATCGCCGTCGAGCTGCGTTCCGTGGACGACCAATCGCGGGCAACCGAGCTCTTTGGCGACCGGGATCGTGTCGCGTGCCGTTCGCAGCATCTCGTCGGACAACTCCCGATCAGCGAGGCCACCGCGCACGTATCCGGTCATCGACGAGAAGGTGGCGCCGGTGCGGACAAGCGAACCGATGTCCTTATGCGTCCAGTCCCAGATCTCAACCTGGAATCCAAGACCGTGGATGCGACGGACGCGCTCTTCGATCGGAAGATCGAGGAAGACCATCTCGCTGCACACCGCAAGGTCGAATGCAGGCCCGTCGGTCGTGACGGATGCCTCCGTACCAGCAGGATCGGAACGCTCCAACGGAAACTCTGACATGATTTGATGGTACACAACTCGCATGGGGGTTCACCCAAGCACCAGACCCTTTCTCGGTCTCTGGCCTGGCAGCAGCGGTGCAGCGAAGCGGCTGCCCGTCGGGTGGCTGTCAATAGCCGCAACGTCACCCGACGGAGACCTCAGTCGGGCACCGGCAGAGTGAACTCGAAGATGCTCTCGCCGTCCTGATAGCGTTGGGTGAGGTCACCGCCCACGAGGCGAGCGAGCTTGCGCGAGATTGCGTGCCCGAGGCCAATCGAATCGGCATGGGCGTAGTCCCCGTGGGCACCCGCGTAGGGCTCGGAGATCTATTCGCGGTTGTCCTCCGGCACACCATCTCCGTTGTCGAACACCCGCAGAATCGCAAGATCTTTCCCCCGAGCCAGCTCGGCCCGGATCGTGTCGCCGCCGTACCGGTGGACGTTGCTCACAAGATTCCGAACGATTTGGCGCACTCGGTCCGGATCGCTGACGATCGGCAATCCCGAAACGGTGGCGAAGAAGATCCTTCACCTTCGCGACATCCTCGGAATCACCCGATACATGCTCCACATCAGCGTCGGCACCCTCCCCCACGACCGTGTGGACAACCGAGGCAGGCGGGTTCCTCCGCCAGGGAACGTTCGGGAGGATCTGACGTGAAGCAGTCACCGAATCAGTCGGGGCGCCGTGCCGAATCCACGACCTGCGCCACACTCACGCCGCATGGTTGATCGCCGCCGGAGAACAACCCAAGTCAATCCAAACACGACTCGGACACTCATCGATCCAGGTCACCATCGACCGCTACGGCCACCTCATGGACGGCCTCGACCATCAGACCGCCACCCGACTCGACGCCATCGCCGCAACCGCACTTAGCCGAAGCGTGGCCCGCGAGGCTCCAGGGACCTCCCTGTGAGGTATGCGAACCTTCGACGTGCAGCTACAAGTAGCTGGCCTGCCGCAGGCTTCGCCTGACTTCGCGCACAACTCGATCGACGTCG
>CAZWDQ010000154.1:0-4053 GCA_964632475.1 uncultured Acidimicrobiaceae bacterium | reverse complement strand
GGGCGAGGAGAGTGCCGTGCCGGCTGCCGACGTTCGCACACAACTCGCCCGAATGCTCAAGATGGCACGAGTCGCCCGCCACGACATGCATCTGGCACTCCACCCTGACGGTGATGCGCTGTGCCTCTTCTTTCGGGTCAAGGGGCGCATCGCCTTTCTCCCCGTCACCGTGAGGAACGTTCCGTTGGCGTTCGTGGTTCAAGCGGTCGAGACCGATGACGGGCTCCGGATCAGCGAGGTTCACGAGTGGTCCGCGGCTGACCCGGAAGCGGCACGTCGGGTCCTCGTGGATCACCACGACTGGCCCACGGACGCGACCCTGAAGCCCTACGTGGGTTTCGGAGCGGTGTCCTGACGCTCGCAGCGTTGCTGTGGCCACCGCAACCCTGACCAGGACCAACCTCCCCGGTTGTCGCAGCTAGCGGATACGGCGACCATCGGATCTCGACGGTCGCGCCGGTGATTCGGCACCGGCCGTCGGCGGTTGACGTAGAACCGACGCCAGGAAGGCGACGGATGGGGACTCCCCGCCGGCCTCCTGCATGCCGGAACTCTCCCTCCTGGGGCTGAAGAAGTTCATCCTTCTGGGGGACGACAGGAGAGCCGGTCACGCGTAGCCTTGATCCGAGTGCGAGATGTCCACGAGGGGAGTTCCATGATGACCACAGGTACTGCGCCGTCCTCGGTCGGGGTGGTTGCCGCCCGGATTGTCGATGGCACGAAGCTGTACGGCTCGGGCGACACCGAGGTGCGCGCCCTCGACGGCATCTCAGAGGTGTTCGAGAAGGGCCGATACACCGCCATCATGGGTCCTTCAGGAAGCGGCAAGTCGACGTTGATGCATTGCGTTGCCGGCCTCGACGAGCTCACGTCCGGACGCGTCTACATCGGCGACGTCGATCTTGGCGAACTCAGAGACAAGGACCTGACGTTGCTTCGCCGCGAGAAGGTCGGTTTCGTCTTCCAGTCGTTCAATCTGATCCCGACCCTGTCGGCGAGAGAGAACGTCCTGTTGCCACTCCTGATTGCGGGCGAAAAGGAGGACACGGCCTGGTTCGACCAGGTCGTCGGCATCCTCGGCCTCAGCGATAGACTCAGCCATCGTCCTTCGGAGCTCTCTGGTGGCCAGCAGCAGCGCGTTGCCGCGGCCCGAGCTCTCGTTTCGCAACCCGACATCATCTTCGCCGACGAACCCAGCGGGAACCTCGACTCCAAGTCTGCAGCAGAGCTGCTCGACTTCATGCGAAACGCCGTGAGAGAGTTTGGGCAGACCATTGTGATGGTCACCCACGATCCGGTCGCGGCCAGCTACGCCGACCGCATCGTCTTCCTCGAGGACGGGCGGATCGCCGGCGAGATGCACGACCCCACTCCAGACACGGTCATCGACCGAATGAAGCAGTACGGGACGTGACCTCATGATCCGCACCGCGCTCAAGACGGTCTTCGCTCACAAACTTCGACTCGTCCTCACCGCGATGTCGGTGATGATCGGTGTCGCGTTCATTGCCGGGACGTTCATCTTTACGGACACGATCAACCAGACGTTCAACGACCTCTTCGAGGACCAGTTCGCCGGTCAAGACGTCATCGTGCAGGCCGAAGCGGAGTTCGATGTGGGCTTCGGCGGACCCCCTCCGGTCGAAGAGTCCGTGCTCGATGTCGTGCTCGCCGTCGATGGCGTCGCTGCGGCCGGGGGATCGGCCGGCGGTTTCGCCGTGATCTACGACAACAACGGGGAAGCCATCGTTCCCACGGGACCACCCACGATCGGTGCTTCATGGACGGAGGACGAACGTCTGACCGGCAATGTCGTGATCCGAGAAGGAAGAGGCCCGGCGGGACCGACCGAAGTCGTGATCGACGCCAGGACGGCGAAAGACAGCGGACTCAGCGTGGGCACCGTCATCAAGGTGCAGACGGTCGACGGAGTCGCCGAGTACGACCTCGTTGGCATCGTCGGCTTCGGGGACTCCGACAACATTGCAGGAGCGACGGTGGCCGTCTTCGATCTCGAGACCGCCCAGGTCCTGTTCGGTCTCGAAGGCGTGTACAGCGCAATAACGGTTGTCGGGGAAGACGGTGTCAATCCGGACATCCTGCGCAACACCATCGCCGTTGCCCTCCCCGATGGAGTTGAAGCGGTGACTTCGGCCAATGAAGCCGAAGCACAATCAGAGGCACTTCAGGAGAGCCTCAGCTTCCTCAACACCGCGTTGCTGGTGTTCGCCGCCGTCGCCGTGTTCGTGGCCGCCTTCATCATCCAGAACACCTTCCGGATCATCGTCAGGCAGCGCCAACGCGAACTGGCGCTGATGCGCGCTGTTGGCGCCACCGGCGGCCAGGTGGTTCTGATGGTGGCAATCGAAGCAGTCATCGTCGGCGTGTTCGCGTCCGTGCTCGGCATCGCCTTGGGATTCGTGATCGCGGCCCTCCTCACCGCCGGCATGGCGGTCATAGGCTTCGATCTGCCATCAACGTCGGCGTCGTTGGCACCGCGAACGATCATCGTTGCCCTCATCGTTGGGATCGGCGTAACGCTCGTCGCTGCGGTCCTGCCTGCCGTGCGCGCAGCACGGATTCCTCCTGTCGCAGCGCTCCAGGATGTCGACGTACGCCTGCGCATGTCCGACCGCCGGCGCACGATCTTCGGAGCGATCATGCTCGTCTTCGGCGTTGGGCTGATCGTCGCGGGATTGTTTGGCGACGTCCTCGACCTCGGCCCGCTCAACGAATTGAGCGCCGTCGGCATCGGGGCGTTGGTCGTCTTCCTCGCCGTCAGCATGCTCAGTTCGCTGGTTGTGCCGTCGTTGGCCCGCATCATCGGGTGGCCGCTGCCCAAGATCGACAACTTGACTGGCACGCTCGCCATCGGCAACGCCGTGCGAAAGCCACGGCGCACCGCAACGACGGCGTCTGCGCTGATGATCGGTCTCGCCCTCGTTGCGTTCTTCTTCATCCTGGGTGACTCGATCAAGGCATCGGTGAGCGAGTCCATCGAAGCGGGCCTGCGGGCCGACTACGTCATCAGCGTCGACGGCTTCGCCGGCGGATTCAGCCCGTCATTGGCGGAGAACCTGAAGACGCAGGACGAAATCGCGGCCACCACGTCGCTGCGAATGGGGTTCTGGGATCGCAACGGTGCTGAGGAGTTCCTCATGGGAATCGAGGCCCAGACGGTCGACCAGACGGTATTCCTCGACGTCCAGGATGGCAGCGTCGTGGCCCTCATCAACGGCGGAGTCCTCGTCCACCAGGATGTCGCGTCCGAAGAGGGTTGGATCGTCGGCGACGCGGTCTCGATGGGATTCGCGACCACCGGCCTTCAGGAGGTCGAGATCGTTGGTATCTATGCCGAGCAGAACATCGTGCAGTCCAACTTCCTTGTCGGACTCGAGTTCTACGAGGCCAACTTCTCGGGGTTCGGTACCGACACCGACTTTGTGGTCGCCGTGGCCAGCGCGGACGGCGTTGACCCGGACGCGGCCCGAGCCGTCGTCGACGCCGCGGCTGTCGAGTACGGGAACGTGACCGTCCGGGACCAGGTCGAGTATCGGAAGTCTCAGGAAGCCCAGGTCGACAGTCTGCTCGTGATGTTCAACGCACTGCTGTTCCTTGCGGTGATCATCGCTCTGTTCGGGATCATGAACACGTTGAGCTTGTCGATCTTCGAACGAACCAGGGAGATCGGCCTTCTGCGGGCAGTGGGGATGACCCGGCCGCAGACCCGGCGCATGATCCGCTGGGAGTCGATCATGGTCGCCGTCATCGGCGCCATCCTGGGCATCGTCGTCGGTCTGTTCTTCGGTGTTGTCGTCACCGCTGCGCTGAAGCCGCAGGGCATCAACGTGCTGTCGATTCCCGCAGTCCAGATCATCGGCCTGGTGCTCTTCGGGATAGTTGCCGGATTGCTCGCCGCGATCCTGCCGGCCCGCCGCGCTGCGCGATTGAATATCCTGGAAGCGATTGCCTACGAGTGATGATCGGATAGCGAACTCGCCGTCCAGGTAGCGAGTAGATCACCGGGTGAGGACCGGCGCGCCGTTGCCGCTG
>CAZWDQ010000153.1:0-4103 GCA_964632475.1 uncultured Acidimicrobiaceae bacterium | reverse complement strand
TACTGCTCTACTGCTCTACTGCTCTACTACGGCTCTATGAACCGGTTCCTCAGGCTCAGAACTGCCTTCGTGTGGATTTGGCAGACGCGGGATTCAGTGACGTTGAGCACCGAACCGATTTCGGCGAGGGTCAGGCCCTCGAAGTAGTAGAGCGTCACGACAAGGCGATCACGCTCAGGCAGTCGGTTGATCGAGTCGGCCAGGAGGTATCGGGTCTCTTCCTTCTCAAACGATCCGCTCGGATCGAGAGCGCCGGAATCGGGGACGACATCTCGTACCGATGACGAGTCGCGCTCGTCGGGATTCAGGAGTTCGTCAAGAGCGACGAAGCCCAATGTCGAGAGCTCGCCGAGTTGGTCACGCAGAGAATCAACGGAAAGATCCATGTGGGCCGCCAGTTCGTCCTCCGTAGCGGTGCGTTGGAGACCGTGTTCGAGTTCCGCCATCGAGCGCTGGATCTCGCGTGCTCGCGCCCGAACAGATCGGGGAACCCAGTCGAGCGCTCGCAACTCGTCGAGGATCGCTCCCTTGATGCGGTTCACAGCGTACGTTTCGAACTTGTATCCGCGCTCTGGCTCGAACTTGTCGATCGCGTCGATCAGCCCGAATGTTCCGTAGGACACGAGATCGGAAGGGTCGACGTTCCGCGGCAGACCGGCGCCGAGCCGGCCCGCGACGAACTTCACGAGCGGTGAGAAGTGAAGAATCAGGCCTTCCCTGGCACGCTGATCGCCGGAAGTCTTGAACGACTCCCAGAGATCTACAAGTTCATCATCTCGGCGTTCATGCACGTGGGTGGCTCCGCTCATAGGTCTTCTTGAGGTGCTCTCGGGTGACGGCAGTGTATATCTGCGTGGTCGCCAGTTCAGAGTGTCCGAGCAAATCTTGGACACTTCGCAGATCTGCGCCTCCCTCGAGGAGGTGCGTAGCGTACGAGTGGCGGAGTGCATGGGGGAACGTTCCGAAGCGATTCTTGACGATACGGCGGATGCCCCGCGTGTCGAGCGGCCCGCCGCGAACCCCCACCCAGAGAGCATCTCCGCTGGCGGGTCCGGCAAGTCTCGGACGTCCCTTCTCGATGTAGGCCGCGGTCGTTCGCCGAGCTTGGCCGCCGATCGGCACCGCTCGTTCCTTGTTGCCCTTCCCCCTCACCGTGATGAATTGACCGTCGGCGATGTCGCTTACCGTCATGGCTACGAGTTCCGAGACTCTCATGCCAGTTCCGTAGAGGACCTCGAGCAGCGCTCGATCTCGAAGATCGACGGGGTCGGATCCATCGAGACCGTCGAGGAACCGCGCCAGTGTTGGAGCCGGAATCGACTTCGGAAGTGTTCCCGGCCGTTTCGGTTGTGGCACCCCGGAGGCGGGATTCGATGGGATCTCGCCTCGACGAGCGGCATCTTCGAGGAACGCCCGAACGGCCGACGCTTTCCTCGCCACGGATCTCCGCGAGTAGTGCAGCGTGGTCAGTTGGGAGAGGAATCGCCGGACGGTGCGCCGCTCGATTCCGTCAAGGCGCTCAACACCGAGCCGATGGCACATCGTTGTGAACTGACTGAGGTCGCGTCGATATGCATCAACGGTATGCCCGGAGAGCCCTCGCTCGGTGTCGAGTCGCTCCAGGTAGTCGGTAACGGCCGCGTCGATGCCCCCATTGCGCATCCTGTCATGGTCGTGACATCGAGGGTGAAGGTCAACGACCCTACGAATCGACAGGGAGGTTTTCTCGGGATTGATGGGCCAAGCCGTATACGAGATCGAGCTCCTCGATGAGGTCCTCGGGGTCGAGGACAGGGAACGCCCCGTCGCGAATCAGACGGTTCGTTCCTTCCGATGTTCGCCGATCGACGTCGCCGGGCATCGCGAACACCGGAATCCCGTACTCGGCTGCTTTCACCGCTGTGATCAGCGCTCCTCCGGTCTTGGCCGCCTCAACGACGACGACAGCCGCGGAGAGCCCGGCAATGATCCGATTCCTCGGAGGGAAGCGCCATGCATCGGGCCGGCTCCCCGGTGGATACTCCGACACGATCGCTCCTCCGGCTTCGAGAATCTGGTCGCCGAGCCGCCGATGCTCCCTCGGATAGCTCACGTCGATGCCGCAGCCCAACACAGCGATACCCACTCCGTTGGCCGACACCATGCCGCGGTGCGCTGCTCCGTCGATGCCACGGGCGAGGCCCGACACGACAAGCCATCCAGTCTCGGCGACGGCCCTTCCGTAGGCGTCTGCGAGCTCGAGTCCGTAGGCGGTGCACTTCCGAGTACCGACGATCCCGACACCGGGGGTCTGTGGAAGGGTGCCGCGTACGAACAGGATGTCGGGTGCGTCCTCGAACACGTCGAGATGATCCGGGTAGGCCGGGTTGCCGCGGAACACTGAGTCGATCCCGAGTGTCGCTAACTCCGAGCGTCGCTGATCCGCCGGAACCGCGAGGCTGGTTCGGATCGACTCGGATGCTTTGACCCGGTCGCGCTCGATCGCCCTGACCGCCCTCGAGGCTCCTCCGAACTCGGTCCGGAGCTCTCGTGACCGGATCGGGTGCAAGCCGGAGAACGCCATCCGAAGACGGGCATCGTCATTCACAGCGTCACCCGCATCTCGAGCGCTGTCGCGATGTGGCCGCCTTCGACGACATCCGACCCGACGAGGTCGGCCACGGTGCGAGCGACACGGCGGATTCGATCCCATCCTCGTGCTGTGAGACGATCCCCTGCCGCGGCTTCGCCCAGCCGGGCGACGGCGCTGCCGGACCACTCCAGAGCGTCGAGATCACGGCGACCAAGTTCCCGATTGAGCCGACCTCGCTCATCGAATTGTCGCCTGCGCGCGGCGGTGACCCTGGCACGAACATCGCTCGAGCCCTCCCCTCGTGGCCCGGAGATCTCCAGCACTCGCAGGCGCGGCACCTCGACCTGAAGATCGAAACGGTCCAGGAAGGGACCCGAGAATCGGCGCTTGTACCGAGCCTTCATCGAGTCGGTGCACCCACACTCGAACGTCCTGTCCCCCTCGAATCCGCAAGGACACGGGTTCGTTGCTGCAATCACCTGCGTGCGACACGGGAACTCCACCGTCGCCGCCTTCCTCGCGACCACGACGGAACCGTCCTCAATGGGTGCCCGGAGGGCGTCGAGCAACTGAGGAGGGAACTCCCCCAACTCATCCAGGAAGAGAACACCTCGGTGGGCCATGACAGCTTCGCCCGGTGTCGGGACACCCGAACCGCCACCGATGAAGGCCGCCATCGATGCCGAGTGGTGCGGCGATCGAAACGGCGGTAGTGAAGGGTCGGGCCGGGACATCCCGGCGGCGGCCCAGACGAGAGCGACTTCGTGCGATTCCCGGTCATCGAGCGGGGGGAGCAGGCCCGGCAGGGTTCGAGCGAGCATCGTCTTCCCCGAGCCCGGAGGCCCGCGGAACAGCAGGTGATGGCCTCCTGCGGCAGCTACCTCGAGAGCGGCCCGGGCTCTGGATTGGCCCCGCACCTCGCTGATATCCGGGATCTCGACCACGCGCGGCGATACCGCCTCGATCTCATCACCCGGGTGCGTCCCCGCCGCAACCTCCATGGCATGAGCGAGCGACCGAACACCCAAGACACCCAAGTCCTCACGACCTGCGGTCTCCGCAGCGGACCGCAGGGGCAAGAGACACGGCCTGCCGAGATCCCGCGCTACGAGGGCTGCACTGAGACCGCCCCTGGCAGGTCGTACCGTTCCGTCAAGAGCGAGCTCGCCCATGGCCACGACCTCGGTCGCACCGTGCGGAAGCTTCCCATTCGCAGCGAGCACGCCGAGGGCGATGGGGAGGTCATACGCCGATCCGACCTTCGGAAGATCCGCCGGCGAGAGATTCACGACGACGCGTTTGGCAGGGAATTCGTGCCCGCTCGATGCCATAGCCGCTCGAACCCGCTCCTTGGCCTCGCGGACGGCGGCATCGGGAAGACCGACGATGATGAAGACCGGCTTGCTTCCACCACCGACGTGGGCTTCGATGCGAACGGGGTGCGGCTCGACCCCGATGATGGTGCTCGATGTAATCGTGGCGTTCATTCGTGCACCGTATGACACCGGTGTGACAAAAAGGCCCGCTGCGG
>CAZWDQ010000152.1:0-4145 GCA_964632475.1 uncultured Acidimicrobiaceae bacterium | reverse complement strand
CGACCTTCGGGTTATGAGCCCGACGAGCTACCAGACTGCTCCACCCCGCGCCGTTGTGGAAATCGGAGTATACGAAGCGCCTGCGAGTATTGCTCGCCCGACGACACGCGCCGCAAGAGTTTCGAGGGATGGGTCTTCGCTTCATGAACGCCAACGCTGGCCATGTCCACGTGGCGGACCAACTTGTGGACTAGGCCAAGCCTCGATCGAGCGCGCCTACAAACGAGAAGAGGCGAGTCGCAAACGGTTCGGCGTCGCAAGTCTCACAGTATCGCGGCTGCGTTCGTGACCGCTGGGTCCCGGAGACGCGGACGGCCACGGGGATCGTCGCGTGGGACTCCCCCCCGCCAGGAAGCCCTCTTCCGCCTCGCTGCGCTCGGCTCCTCCCCCGCCTACGGTTGGAGAGGAGGAAGACCGTCGACTCGACTCTCTCCCCAACTACAACACCACGGTCAGGCGTCGGAACCGGGGGTCGTGGTCGTCGTGGTACCGGCCGTATCGCCCGTCGTTCCGGCCATGAGCAGAGCGCTCGCCTCTTCGATCGCAGCCTGAGCCTCTTCGATCCTCTGTGCCCAGGTGACGAGATCGCCGTTGCGCATTGCCGTCTCGGCCTCCTGGAACGCAGTATCGGCCCGATTCAGCAACTCAACGACTTGCTCTTCGATTGATCCGGTTGGGGCATCGGTGGTGCCGCCACCGTCTCCGTCATCGCTCTCATCGGCCACGCCGAACACTGCCGAGAGGGCCTCGGAGAGCGAGTCCCTCATCTCGATCTGCCCGTTGAACGACACGACGACACGCTTGAACTCCGGGATGCCGGTGTCCGAAGCTCCGTCACTCGCACTGATGTAGATCGGCTGGATGTAGAGCAGCGATTCCTCGATCGGAATGACGAGCATGTTGCCCTGGATCACCCTCGACCCGCCCTGGCCCAGCAGCGTGAACTCGGCAGAGATCTCTGGAGATTGGTTTATGAAGTTCCCGACCTGCCCCGGACCATCGATCTGGCTGTCGGACGGCAGTCCGTACTCCACGATACGACCGTACTCCTCGAGGGGACCGCTCTTGGCCACCATGAACGACACCATGTTCGGGCGACCTCGCGGCGTGAACGGCTGCATCAGGATGAACGACAACTCCTCCTCCCCCGGCAGCTTCATCAGGAGGTAGTACGGAAGCATCGGAGTGAACTCCTGGCCGTCCACGTCAACGAACCGTCCCCGCAGCGTTGGTCTCGGAGAGGTCGACGGATCACGCGCTATCTGCCACGGATCCGACACCGTGAAGAACGACGACGGATCCGTCATGTGATAGAGCTGATAGACGTCGGTCTGAACCCGGAACAGGTCTTCGGGATACCGGAAGTGCTCGATGATTTCCTTCGGGAGTTCCTCGCGGGAGCGGAACACGCCCGGGAAGATCGCCTCATTCGCCTGAATCACCGGATCGTCCGGATCGATGACGTACAGGTCGACCGTTCCGTCATAGGCGTCGACGACGGCCTTGACCGAGTTCCTGATGTAGTTGAACTGACCCGGGAGACCGGGAGCAGCGTTCAGGCGAGCCGTATTCGCCGGCGCAGAATACGGATAGCGGTCCGTGACTGTGTAGAGGTCCATCACCCACTTGAGACGTCCATCGGCGATCACGACGTAGGGATCGGTGTCACCGTAGAGGAACGGAGCGAGGCGCTCGATCCGCGAGCGGATGTTGCGCTCGAGCATGATCTTCGAGTCGGCACTCACCCGGTCCGAGATCAGCGTGTCGAGATTCCCGAATCTCAGAGCCCACGCCACTCGATTGAAGAAGCCGCCGACCTCAACGCCGCCGGCGCCGTCGTACGAGTTCGTCGCAACGTCGGCTCCGCTCGATCCTATCGGGAAGTCGACTTCCTGCTGCTTCGTTCCAGCGATCACGTAGTCGGTCTCTGCATGGTCGGAGAAGTAGATGCGGGGCTGATCGATGTTGAGCGTCGGGTCGTCGGAGAGGTTGATGGGCGGGATGTCCTTCACGAGGAAATCGGGTTGACCCTGTGTGGTGACATCGTTGGCCGGGCTCAGCACCGAGCCGAACCCGTGGGTGTAGACGAGCCGCTCCGTGACCCAGCCCTCGCCGGGGATTCTCTCCTCCTCGAGCTCGCGGGCCGACACCATCACCTGGGTGAGTTCACCGTCGATTTTGTACCGGTCCACATCGACGTCGGTGATGTCGTAGTAGGTGACGATGTTCTGGAGCTGCTGGTACGTCGACTTCAGCACACCGGGGTCCCAGAGCCGGATATTGCTGATCGTTGGAGCATTCGCTTCGAGATCCTCGGCCGATAGATTCGGAGAGGCGGCGAACGGTTCCAATTCGACGTCACCAAGTCCGAAGGCCTCACGCGTGTATTCGATGTTGTAGGCAACATATGGCGATTCCTTGTTGACCTCGTCCGGCTGGACGCTCAACCGCTGCACGAGCGCGGGGTACACGCCGCCGACGACGACGGACGTGACGAGCCATAGGCCAACGGCGACCAACGGCAGTGTCCAGCCACGGAACCAGAGATTCACCAGGAGGATTACTGCGGCGACGATCGAGATGACGATGAGCAGATTGAGCGCAGGGACTTGGGCGTTGACATCCGTGTACGACGCACCGAAAACCTGCCCCCGGCTGCTGTAGAGGAGGTCCCACTTGTCGAGTTGGTAGCCGATGGCCTTGAGGAGCACCAGAATTGCGAGGAGGATCGAGATGTGCGCCTTCACACCCGAACTGGCACGGCCCGTGAGACGCGAGCTCTGAACGCTGATCCCACCGTTCAGATAGTGGACGGCAACGACGACCAGCGTCAACACGAGGGTGAGTTGGAACGCCCACCCGAGCACATCTCGCATGAATGGCACGTCGAACACGTACAGGCCGATGTCGTGGTCGAAGATGGGATCGGCGAGGCCGAAGGAGCCTCCCTTCGAGAACAACAACCAGTTCTGCCACCACCCAGCCGCCCCAAGCCCGATCAGGATTCCGAAGAACGCCGAAGCAGCGAGGCGGATGCGACCGGAACGTGGCTCAACCCACGTCCGGTAGCGCATCAACAACTCTTCGTCCGGACTCCCCGGCTCAACGTCGCTCCGCGGCGACAGCCGATCGACGATGAACAGGTTGAGCCAGAAGACTCCAGCTGCGACGAGCGCTGCCGCGATCACGAGCCAGAGGCGAGTGAAGACGAGAGTGGTCCAAACGCCGACCTGACCGACGCTCGAATACCACAGGTAGTCGGTCCAAAGTGTTGCGAGAGAACGCAGGCCCATGATGCCAATGAAGCCAAAACCGACGACAACCCAGAGAATGCGCCGGAATCGACCTGACGATTTGTGCCTAATTGGTTGACTATTGATCACGATCCAATTCTACGAGTCCCACCGTGTCAATGTGACGGAACGATCGTGCAGACGCATTCGATCCGTGCCGGAGGCATCAGCATTCCGCTTGGGAGACCATCGGCAATTGCCCAGGATCCCTTGTTGACGGGGCACTCCCTGCATGGCCGTCCCGATGCGGTCACGTCGAGATCCGTTGCTCCGAGATCGGCAAGCGCCGCTGCGACGCCGATGTGATAGGCGGTGCGAGAAGCGAATTGGACTCTCCGTTCCGCTTCATCGGTTCGCCACGATCGAAAGACGCGGGACAACGCAGATGCGGTCTCGCGGTGCCCGGCGCCGGCCCCTCGAGACCGGGATACTGATCCCTGAGCGGCGTCGATGAGAGCGGTGGCGAACTCGGATGCCAGATCTCCCGGGTCGACGTTGTCGGGGTGTGGTGTCTCGGATGCGTCCATCATCTCAGCGGCTGCAGCGAAACCTACAACCATGCTCTCTCTGGCAAGCACGCCGAGGGCATCGAATACTTCACCCTTGACGATGCTCCCGTCGGGTTCCCAGCCTTCGACCAGGCGGAGATCCTCCAGCGCCTGGTTCTGCGCCTCAACGAGGCTTCGCTTGACGCTGCGAAGCGCCCGATTCTGAACCGGTAGCAGATGGCGCTCGCGGAGCGCGAACGGATCCAGGGATAGTTCGGAATCCGATTCCAATCCGGGCTCAGGCTGGGAGCTGGCAGCTGGCAGCTCGTCGCTCCCCTCCTCCGCGTCCCCCCGTCCTTCAGCC
>CAZWDQ010000151.1:0-4155 GCA_964632475.1 uncultured Acidimicrobiaceae bacterium | reverse complement strand
TCGCGCACGAACCCTGTCAAATCACACACGCACCTGCAACAAGTTGCTCTCGGTATACCAGTAGACCACGGAGGTGAACGATGACCCTGGATCGCGGAATCCTGGCGAAGATCGATCGGCGGATCCTGTCCGAACTCGACCACTCCAGCGGCATGCAATTGGTGAAGGTACCGCTGGCCGATGCGCAGTGGTCGACATGGCGGCGCTACTGCGACGTTGTTGGGGTCACGATGGGTCAGGGGATTGCCGGACTCGTCGTCCATGAACTCGGAACCGTGGTCGGTCGGGATGGCGACGACGGTTCGGTGTTCGGCGTTGAGATGGAGCAACGCCTCGCTACGCGTAGGGAGGACCTCGACACTCGAGAACGGCGCCTCAACGAGCGGGAAGGAGTGTTAAGAGCATCCGAGCAGCGGTTGAGGACCGACGAACGGCTGCTCCGGGGGGCGGCGCGGTCGCCGCTCGCTTCCACGTCGAAGGTCGGTCGCAACGAACGGTGTCCGTGTGGTTCCGGACGCAAGTACAAGCACTGCCATGGCCTGGCCGGCCACCGCTCATAAAGAGCCGGCGATGCACCCACCGGGGCTGGCGATGTCAGGAACAGTCCAAAGACAGGTGACTCTCCAAGTCGCCTTGTTGAGTTCTAACTGGGCCGACTGCCGAGTCAGGATACGGATACCACTCGGAAACGAGTTGGGTGATCGCGTTGGCATTCCGCATGTTCGCCACGAGCAATCGAATGGACACAGTCAGGTCACATTCAGTAGGCGGAATCCTCGCCTGAAGAAGCGGTGACTTTCGGGCGAGTCGCGAATCGATGACTATCTTCTCGGCACCGAATCGGTCAAGCATCTGTTCAGCTTCGTCGGAGCCGACACCGTCTGTGAGGTACACATCCACGACCACAGTTGGCGGAGATGCCCTTACCGTGTCATCTCCGAACCTGAAGACGATAGCGAAGACGAACAGGAAGCCAATCGCCAACAACTGAACGGTCGCCACGAACCAACGACGAGGGGTGCCGCTTGCTCCCGATTCCTTCTCATCGACCAAGATGCGGACTGCAGGGTCCCTCACTTGCACAAGCCTACATTTGCCAGGACGAACCGACAGATTGAGGTTGCCCAATCAAGCACCTATGCGTGCTCGACGTAGCCGGTTGTGGGTGGCCAAGGTGTTGCCCATCCTCCAGAGAGATTGACGGCTATGAGTCTTCGATCGTGAACTCTGTGCCGGGGATCACCGACTGCAGCTGACCGACACTGAGCAAGTAGTCGCCCGGTCCGATAGCGTGGAAGTCGCCGCCTTCGGCAACCACGTATTCGCAGCGGAAGCCGCCGTCGGATTCTGGAGTCGTACGACAGACGTGGTCGTGAACCTTGAAGGTCTTGTCCTTGACGAGCCACACGTCCAGGCCGAGGGCCTCCTCCGAGAACGGTTCGGCGAGCTGGCCGATCACGACGATCGTGTCGCCCATCCGTACAGTGGCGGGTTCGACTTGTGCCCACTCAACGTCGTAGTTGGCCTCGGCCAGACTCAGCGAGCAAACCGAAATGCGAATGGTTCCGAGTGTCTGGGCAGCCTGATCGGTGGATGGCAGCGTTCCGCCTGCCCACAGTGAGAAGCCCGCGTCCTCGGATATGTACCGCTCAGCAAGAGGGCCGAGTTCGTCGTTGTTGGTGGCGCACATCTCAACGAATCGGTCGCTCCACACGTCGGTCGACCTTTGGCCGAGGCCGAGATCGTTCACCCACGTGAAGACTGCGCCACCCAGGTTGGCTTCAGAGCGGATGCCCCAGAGGCTGGCGCACGACCGGCGGTGGTACTGCCGTGGTTCGATATCTCCGGCGATCACGGTTGCGACTGCGGCACCTTCGGCGTCGTAGCCGACGGAGTACTCGAACTCGTCTCTCTCCTCAACGCTCGCCACACTCGGCACGGCCGTGAGCATCTCTGTGATGGTGGTGTTTGGATCGACCAATCGGTGATTCAGCGCCACACCGTCGGCACAGGCGAGGTCGTCGGTCGGAACCCCCCACTCGGTGCGCGTCGACACGGGACGACGGTCATGTCGCTCGAAGACGAGTGTGCTGGTCTCTGTCGTCAGTTGTATCGTGGTGGCAGTGATCTCGATGGCGACCCCGTCCGGCCCGGACCAGATGATCTCCTCGATGACGGATTCGGGCGTCGGTTCGAGGCACCCGGCCGCGTTCTTGAAGACTTCGCCAAGGATCAAGCGTCCGTCGGTGATCTGTGGCGGTTGGCCGCCCCAGAAGTCGTTGCATCCGGCGAACCCTTTGACGCTCGCGACGGTGAATTCGATCCATGGTACCGTCCGTCCTTCTGTGGACGACTCGCCGAGGTGCGTCTCCCCATCTGTCGTGTAGTTGTCCAGCACCCAGATACCGCGCAGGCTCTCGACCGTTTGGTCTACTGGTGCTGTCGAGAGCGTGCCCGGGTCCGTGCTACCCAGGCCAGAACCGATGAATGCAGCCACGCCGACCACGAGAATCGTCGCAGCGGCTGCGCCGAGGAAGGCCGCACCATTTCCCCGGTACCAAGGCTTCGCCTCCGCTCGCTGGAGCGGTGCGTAACCGGCAGTGATCCACTTCCACTTCGGTGGCTTCGGCGCAGTATCGACGATGTCGTCGAGGGCTGCTTTGACGTCCTTCTCGAAGTCGTTCTCATTCATCGGCCAACACCGCCTCGAGCTTCTTGCGTGCGAGATGGAGATACCGGCGAGCCGTCGGCGGCTGACACCCCATGTAGGGAGCCGCCTCGTCGCTCGTCATGCCAACCCAGTAGGTCAGGTACACAGCGGCCCTCTGCTGCACCGGCAGTTCCTTCACCGCTTCGAGCACCTCAGGACGGCTCTTGACCGGTTCGATGGCCTGATCGACGAGGGGAAGATCCCGCTTCTGCCGCTTCTTCTTACGGTCCAGGGACTCGTGGAACACGGCTTTCATGAGGTACGGGCGTGCTTCGTCCAGATCCGCGAGCGTGCGACGGGACCGGTACAGCTTCGCTATCACCGTTGACAAGACATCCTCCGCATCTGACGGACCTACAAGGACGGTTGCGTAGCGAATCAGGTCATGCTTGTGCTGTCGATAGATCGCTTCGTCCATCTCACCCCTATCCACGACTCAGCCCTCTATTCTGTTGCACAAGACTAGAAGAAGCGTTCACGCGGCAGTAGTCCATCGCGACCCCATACCGGGAAGTCTGCCGCCACACCGGATTACCGTCACCCTGGCTGATCGGAAGAGGCTGAACCCCGAGTTGCCCGGTACTCAGATAACCCACCCATATCGGAGCCTCGTCGTGTCGAGGGTCTCGTGAGTGATCGCGGGCCCGCGGTCGGGTGTCGGTACCCGCATGCTTTCGATGTCCATGGAACCGGTGCGCGGTGGCATGATGCGTGGTAGCATGTAGGTATGGAGCAGAGAGCATTCACCGTCCGGCTCGACACTGACCAGGCCGCGGAGCTAGAGGCCGTCGCGGCTGCGGACGGCGTCTCCGTCGCTGAAGTGATTCGCCAGGCGGTCGCTGATCGGATTGTGGCTCGGCGGAAGGACCCGGCGTTTCAGGCGCGGATTCGGTCCATTGTTGAGCAGAATCAGCGGGTGCTTGAGCGGCTCGCTGAGTGAGCGTCGACTACCTCGACCTGGCCGACTTCTTGGCGATCAGCGAGATCGTTCTCGGGCAGTCTGCCGAGGACATCGCCTTCGTTTCACGTCTCGAATTGGCGGAGTCGGCATTGCATGCGCCTGCCGCTTCGTTTGGTGGTGTCGAGTTCTATCCCGATCTGGTCACCAAGGCCGCGGTGCTGTGTACGCGCATTGTCAAGAACCACCCGCTCCCGGACGGCAACAAGCGGGTCGGGTTCGTCAGCATGATCGAGTTCTGTCTCCGCAACGGACTCACATGGACTCCGCCGCCGGGCGATGAAGACGGCGAAGCGAGCGCTCGCGTCATCCTGGAGTTGGCGGCCGGACCCGCAGACGAGGACGCGGTTGCGGCGCTCGCCGCGTGGATCCGGGAGCGGACGGCAGCGTGACGCCGGCGTCGCAGCTCCAGCCATGAGGGAGTGTTTCGCGCCTCGTGGAGGGTTGTCGCTCGACCCGAGAGTCCGCGGAGAGTCCGCGAGAGAAC
>CAZWDQ010000150.1:0-4165 GCA_964632475.1 uncultured Acidimicrobiaceae bacterium | reverse complement strand
ATACCTCTTGCCCTGCGTACCCTTCTGGCGATGATCACTCGTGTGCTTCTCGCAGCTGCGCTCCTCGTGCTTGGAGTTGCCGCGCCGGCTGCCGCTCAGTCGACTGGCGAATGTGCCGAGCGGTTTCCTGAGGTTGAGTGGGTGCAACTCGACACGTCCGTCGATGTCTATGCCGCCGGGGTCCCGACCGGGCATGCCGGTCGATATGCCGGGGAGATCAACGGTGCGGTCGTGCAGATCGAGGAGTACTTCGGTCCGTTCGAGGCGACCGTGTGTCTGTTTGATCCGGGCGCCGGATTCGACCAGTCGCGGTTCGTCTCGGGAAGCAATCGACTCCACGCCATCCTGCTGCCCGTAGATGGGATGCTCGTGTTGTCGACAGAGAACGTGGGGTTGACGGGTTCAGCGACCGCTTTCGGCCTTGCTCAAATTGCGATGTGGCAGTACAGCGACGGTGCCGGCTTCCCCGAGCCACAAGCCACGACGATTTCCCAGTACTTCCGCTCCGAGGTGCGTGACCGGGCGATCTATGACCACGCCGAGGCCAAGTCGGCGAACTTCTTCGGACCCGCGGTGGTCACCCCGTGGAGTGTGACGACGCAGCAGAGTCCGCTCGTGTGGGACCCGGGACGCGGCCGGACGACCGGCTTCGGTGGTGGATACGATCCGGTGGCAACGGCTTCAGCCGCATCGTCGACGCACATGGCCGATCTGGTGCGCTTCGGTTTGATCGAGGATGGCGATGGGTTTATCTCGAACCCGGATCCTGCCGCATGGACCGACCTCGAGGCTCGCTGGCGGAACTCCCTGACGATCGAACTCATGGGAACCGACGAGCCGACCACCACGTGGAAGGGTGGTCTCGCCATTGCCATTGGGATCGTTGTTGTCGCCGCAATTGCGATTGCGCTCGGCCTGATCTCAAAGCGGCGCGGAAGAGGCCGTCCGGAGACAGAAGAGCCGATCCCGGGATTCTTCGAGTCGATGGCGACTCCGACGGACTGACTCAGCCCCGCCCGATTGCCGTCGCCGTGGAGACTCTTGGATCGGCCTCTCCGCGAACTGCGCCGTCGATCGTGATCGTCGACACTGGCCCCCATCCTGCTTCCCACGGCCGCGACGCCTTGACAACGTGACCCATTCGGGTGAGTCCGTCAATCGTCGACGGCTCATACCTGGGTTCATACTGGATGGTCGGGAGATTGTCTGATGATGGTGTATCGACCGACCACCGGGGCAGTCGCTGCGCCTCGTCGGGTTCTACGTTCGCCCACAGTTGATTCGCTGCCACCTGAGCGAGAATCTGCGGCTGCTGATCCCCTCCACGCGTGCCCAGTACCAGGCGCGCCCGGTCGCCGTCCGTCCACAGTGTGGGCGCGAGCGTATGGAGAGGACGCCGACCCGGTGTGAGTTCATTCGGATGGCCTGGTTGAAGGCTGAACCCGGCACCTCGGTTGTGGAGCCACACGCCGGTTGCTCCAGCCGAGATACCGCTCCCGATGCCCCTGAAATTCGACTGGATGAACGACACGACCATGCCGTCGCTGTCGCGTGTCGTGAGATATGCGGTCCCTCCCGGGGCCCGGCCTGGGACCGGCCACTTCCGGGCTTGCGATCGGTCGATCTCAGCAGCGCGCTCTGCGAGGCGTTCGGGGTCGAGGAGTTGATCGGGTGAAAGTGGCGCGGTGTCCGGATCCGTTGTCGTGTCCGCTCGTTCCCAGGCAACAGAGCGATACGACTCGAGCAGGGCATGTTGGAACCCGGGATCGGCAGGATCTTGGGGCGGATCCAGCATCTCGAAGATCCGCAGCGCGGCGAGCGTGATCCACCCCTGGCTGTTCGGGGGCACGGTCCAGGCGGTGAGACCGAACAGGTCGGTCGATGCCGGAATGACCCACTCTATCTGACGTCGTTCCAGGTCCTCTGCTTCGATCGATCCATCGGTGGCCTGGATGATCCCGTCGCCGACCGGACCGTGATAGAAACCCGAGCGTCCGCTCCGGGCGATTGCTCTGAGCGTCGCGGCCAGAGCCGGACGGCGCAGCACTGTTCCCGGCTGAGGTGCTTTGCCGGTGGGATAGAGGGGTGCTGCCGATGGCTGGGACCCGATCTTGTCATGCAGCCGTTCGA
This sequence comes from uncultured Acidimicrobiaceae bacterium, assembly GCA_964632475.1. Taxonomy (GTDB): domain Bacteria; phylum Actinomycetota; class Acidimicrobiia; order Spongiisociales; family UBA5794; genus JAHEEL01. The sequence continues at coordinate 2,035 of CAZWDQ010000150.1, read as the reverse complement.
GGGAGCCGGCCAGTTCGACTGAAGCATTGAACCCGTCGTTTGCTCGGGCTATCGCTGGAGCGAGATCCTCGGCGAGCGTGAGGGCTGAGAAGCGATCGACGAGCGCCTCCCATCCATCCACGCACCCGGGAACGGTGATGGACCAGTGGCTTCGGAGGGGGATCTCGCCCAGGCCTCGGTCGCGTAACTCTGCTGCTGATGCGCCCGATCCCGCACGGCCGGATGCATTGAGAACGACCGGTTGCTCGTCTCCGGGCCGGTGGACGATGGCGAACAGATCGCCGCCGGGTCCACAGGTGTCGGGCGCCACCACAGCGAGCATGGCATCGGCGGCAATCGCCCCGTCGATGGCCGTACCCCCTTGCTCCATGATCCGAAGGGCAGCTTCAGACGCCAGGTGGTGGGGCGTGACAGCTACGGACGCGGTCTCCGATAGGGGACCGGTTGAGATCGGCGAGGATGGGTCTCTGAGAGGACCGGTCACACCTTGATGCGCTCGATCCTTCGGTTCAAGGCGCCGAGAACGGCCTTGACCGTTGCCTCTCCATCGTCACCCGACGAGAGGGCCGAGCCGACGGTGAGTTGCTCGCCCTTGCCGTCGGCGCTGACAACGATTGCCACGATGACCCGCCGTGATCCGACGATGTTCACACTGACCGCGTCCAGGGCGATCGGAGGGACACCGTCGTACGTTCGCTCGACCGCGTCGATTGTCGCCTCGCCGATGAGACGGAGGCGCGTCGAGGCAACAGCCGGACCGATCGCTGCACCGGTGCGGTCCTCGTCGTCGAAACGGAGCGTGACCTTCAGCGTGGTTCTCGTGCCGTTCGGTTCTTCACTCACACCGACCAGTGCAGGCCTGGTGGACTTGCTGCCGTTGAGATCGGTCGGGCTGATCTGCACAACCGACACGACGCGGCGGTCGATGGTCGCTCCGAAACGGGCCATCGCAAGCGACTGTATGTCGCGCACGACCTGCTTCGCCGGTTTTCCAGGCGCAGCGATGACATGAACCTCCGAGACCCGGGGGCCATCGGTGACGACGCGCACGGCATCGACCGAGTCGAGGTGGGTGATGGACTCTTCGAGTTCTCGATGATTGAACGCCATGGGGGCGAAGGGTAGCCCGAAGGCATCCGGGATTGGTGCCTTCGAGAGAGGGAAACCCTTGGCAGTTGACGCCGCAGCCTCTAGCGTGGTAGTCCTCGCTGCAGCGATGCGGCGGGTGCCCTTGGGCGGGCCAGTCGATTGTTTGCGCCGAGAGGCGCTGTTCTCCGGTGGGGCCGGGCGAGCACCTAGATAGTTCAAGGTTCCGGACGTCCTCACGGGCGGCCGGGATTGGGTAGGGGAACCCGGGTTCACATCAACCTCAGCGAAGCGGAAATGCAATCCGTGAGCGACGCACATGTCGTGATCGAGTGCACATCCTGGAGAGGTTCGTGAAGAACAAGTTGGTTCGACTCGGATTGACGATCTCGAGCCTCGCCGCCGCCCTCGTGGCTGGCGTGGCAAGTCTAAGGATCGGTTAGGGCAATAGCCCGGGCATCCCCTCCCCAAGATTCCTCTTGGGAGACAACATGTCACGGGCCGCGGTCCAGCGACAACATAAGGCGAAGATCGAACTGGCGGCCGGTTTCGGCGCGCTCGGTGTTGCGATTTTGGCCGCCCTCATCTGGATGCCATGGCAGACCTTTCCCGATCTGAGATTGTGGATTCCGTTCGCCGGGGCGTTCGTCTACTTCGAGTGGCACTCCGTTGAGGTGAACGACCGACTCTTTGCGAGTCCGTCGATCATGGTTCTCCTGACTGCGGCCGTCACTTTTGGACCCGAGGGCGCAGTCTTGGGTGGCACCGCAATGGCGGCGTTGGCCATCGCGACTCCGACCGATATTCGGGAGCGTCGTTGGTTCCAGCCGATCGCCAACTTCGGACAATTGGTCGTGTCCGCTGCTGCCGCCACCACCGTCTTGGCACTCTTCGTGAGCGTCGGCGTGCCGAGCGGAGGATCTGCCCTCGATGCCGGTCTCTGGAGGAT
>CAZWDQ010000149.1:1859-4181 GCA_964632475.1 uncultured Acidimicrobiaceae bacterium | reverse complement strand
CGATACGGAGACGGGGAACGATGACCGAACGTACAACTGCAAGCGCGCGCCCACGCGCGGAAGCCTCACCGCATCCCTCCGGGGATGATCGGTTCAATCTGATCGACAAGCACTTGAAGCGCGTCCGCTATGCGCAGGACGAACTCATCGAGACGCTTCACCTCGCCCAGGACATCTTCGGATGCCTCGACGACGGCATCCTCATCTATTTGGCCCGTGCTCTGCGCCTTCCGCCGAGCATGGTCTACGGAGTCGCCACCTTCTACCAGCTGTTCACCTTCGAGGCGCCGGGTGAGCACTCGTGCACCGTGTGCACCGGAACGGCCTGCTTCGTGAAGGGCGCCGACGACATCGTGAGCCAGATCTCCGAGGCGCACGACGTCCTGGCAGGAACCACCACAGAGGATGGCTCGCTGACCCTTCGCACCGCACGCTGCATCGGCTCGTGCGGCCTCGCCCCCGTGATGGTGCTCGACGGCGAGGTCCTCGCCCGCCAGACGCCCGAGACGGCCCTCGAGTTCGTCGGCGCCGCCTTTGCCGCAGGAGGTGATGCCTGATGCCCGCCCCGATCGATCTCCACGAAGTCAGCGAGCGCGAACTCTCCGAGCGGTACCGATTCCCATGGCGGGTCAAGGCCTGCATGAGCACGGCATGCCTGTCTGCCGGTTCCGGCCAAGCCTTCGAAGGCATGGAGCAGACGATCGAGAAGGAAGACCTTGCGCTCGAGGCGCGACTCATCCCAACCGGTTGCATGGGGTTGTGCAGCAGGGGTCCGCTGGTGCGGGTCCTACGTCGCGGCACCGATGAGACGATGTACCAGGCGGTGAACAAAGAAGTCGGCATCGACATCATCACCAACCACGTACGCGATCACAAGCCCGTCGAGACGAACGTGCTCGACCACACCATCCCCTTCTTCACCAGCCAAGAGAAGGTGGTCCTCGAGAACGGCGGCGTGATCGATCCGAACCGCATCGAGTCGTACGTCGGTCACCGCGGCTACCAGGCCCTCGAACGGGTCATCACCCGCATGGCACCCGAAGAGGTCGTCGAGACGATTCGCGCCTCGGGCCTACGCGGTCGCGGCGGTGCCGGATACCCGGTTGGTTCGAAGTGGGCCCTCCTCGCAGCCTCGGCCGGTGAGACCAAGTACGTCGTAGCCAACGGCGACGAGGGCGACCCCGGTGCCTACATGGACCGCACGGTGATGGAGGACGATCCGCACCGATTGCTCGAAGGCATCGCGATCGCTGCCTATGCGACGGGCGCCAGCCAGGCCTACATCTACGTCCGTGCCGAGTACCCGCGGGCGGTCGAGCGCCTCGAACGCTCAATCCGGGTGGCGCGTCGCAAGCGCCTCCTCGGCCGCAACATCCTCGACACTGGTTTCTCGCTCGACGTCAAGGTCCGTATCGGGGCCGGCGCATTCGTTTGTGGCGAGGAGACAGCGCTTCTCGCCTCGATCGAGGGCCGCCGCGGCATCCCCCGCTTGCGGCCGCCGTATCCGACCGAACGCGGCCTGTGGGGCTCTCCAACGATGATCAACAACGTCGAGACGCTCGGCAACGTGCCGACGATCATGCGCAAGGGCGCCGATTGGTTCTCGTCGATCGGCACCGACGGCAACGCCGGCACGAAAGTATTTGCCTTGGCCGGCGATCTCGTCAACATCGGACTCATCGAAGTTCCGTTGGGGATCACGCTGCGCCACATCGTCGAAGACATGGGCGGCGGCATCCCGGACGGCAAGAGCTTCAAGGCAGCGCAAACGGGTGGGCCATCGGGTGGTTGCATCTCCAGCGAGTTCCTCGATACCCCGGTTGACTACGACAGCCTCCGCAACCTCGGATCGATGATGGGATCGGGAGGTCTGGTGGTCATGGACGAAGACGTCTCCATGCCCGAGATCGCCCGGTTCTTCATGGAATTCTCGATGGACGAGAGTTGCGGCAAGTGTTCCCCCTGTCGAGCCGGCACCGTGCAACTCCACACACTGCTCAAACGGATCACCGGAGGCACCGGTACCCGTCAGGACATTCGCGATCTCGAACACCTCAGCCACGTCGTACGGGATACCAGCCTCTGCGGTCTCGGCCAAGCTGCGCCGAACCCGGTGCTCAGCACCCTGCAGTACTTCCGATCCGAATACGAAGACCTGCTGATGTCCGAGGAGGCCGCCAATGCGTGAACACCGAACCACGGTGACCATCACCTTCGACGGCGTCGAGGTCGACGCCTTCGACGACGAGACCGTGATGCAGGCCGCCCGCCGCAACGACGTCTTCATCCCCTCGCTCTGCTACGTCGAGGGCCTGTCGGTGT
>CAZWDQ010000149.1:0-1759 GCA_964632475.1 uncultured Acidimicrobiaceae bacterium | reverse complement strand
AAGTATGTATTCGATCCCAACCGCTGCATCCTTTGTACCCGCTGCGTGCGGGTCTGCGATGAGATCGAAGGCGCCCACGTCTGGGATGTCGCGTCACACGGTGCCGACGCCGTGCTGATCACCGATCTCGCTCAGCCGTGGGGCGAGTCCACGTCGTGCACATGGTGCGGAAAGTGCGTGGCGGTGTGCCCCACCGGATCGCTGTCCTACCAAGGCACGGCCGTTGGAGAGATGGAGCACTCGGTGAGCATGATCAGTCGCCTTGCCGTCGCCCGAAATCGCGGCGAATGGCTCAACCCGGAGACGGTGTCGTGAGCAAGGCACGTCTCGCTACCGCATGGCTCGGAGGATGCTCGGGTTGCCACATGTCGTTTCTCGACATGGACGCATGGCTGTTCGAACTCGCCGCCGTCGCCGACGTCGTCTACAGCCCCATTGCCGACATCAAGATCTTCCCTCCCGACGTCGACATCACCCTCGTCGAGGGCGCCGTCGCGAACGAAGACAACGTCGAGCTCGCCAAGGAGATCCGCGCCAACTCGAAGATGGTGGTCTCCTTCGGCGATTGCGCGGTGACGGGCAACGTCACCGCGATGCGGAACCCGCTCGGTGATCCGGCGGCGATTCTCAAGGCGGTCTACGTGGATGCTCCCGATCGCGACGGCATGCTGCCGGTGGAGCCCGGCATTGTTCCGCCGCTCCTTCCGCAGGTCCTGCCGCTCCACAAGGTGATCAAGGTGGATGCGTACCTGCCGGGATGCCCGCCGCCGGCGGATCGCATCCAACGGGCGGTCGAGGCGCTCCTTGCTGGGGAACCGGAGCGCATCACCGGCGAAGACATCAGGTTTGGCTGAGGAGGCGACACGGTGAAGAACATGGTGGTGATCGATCCGGTCACACGTATCGAAGGTCACGCGAAGATCACGATTGCGCTCGACGACGCGGGCGCCGTGTCGACGTGCCGTTTCCACGTGACCGAATTCCGCGGCTTCGAGGAATTCTGCAAGGGACGACCGGTGTGGGAGATGCCGAGCCTCACCGCTCGGACGTGCGGGATCTGCCCCGTCAGCCATCTCCTCGCGTCGGCCAAGGCCTGCGATGCGGTGATGGGAGTGAAGATCCCGGACAACGCGGTGCGCCTGCGGCGCATTGCGAACCTCGGCCAGATCATCCAGTCCCACGCTCTGAGCTTCTTCCACCTGAGCGCACCGGACCTGCTGCTCGGTTGGGACTCTGATCCCGCCGCCCGCAACGTCTTCGGACTCATGGCGGAAGAGCCCGAGCTTGCTCGCCGCGGCATCATGCTGCGCAGCTTCGGCCAGGGCGTCATCGAGGCGATCGCCGGGCGCAAAGTCCACTCCCCCGGCATTCTCCCTGGCGGCATTGCCGAGCCGATGACCGAAGAGACCCGCGAACGTCTCAGCGAGGGCCTCGTCGAAGCCCGCAAGACCGCAGAGGACGCACTCGCTCTCTTCGTGAGCATTCTCGACAACTACGAACGCGAGGTGGCTGCGTTCGGATCGTTCCCAAGCCTCTTCCTCGGTCTCTCCAACGATGAAGGCCTATGGGAGCACTACGACGGCTACCTGAAGATGGTCGACTCCGACGGCACCGTCGTTGCCGACCATGTCGCCCCGGCCGACTACCGGTCGATCATCGGCGAGGCCGGTCGCCGCGACTCCTACCTGAAGTCCCCGTACTTCAAGCCCTACGTCGGTCCCGACGACGACCCGGTCAAGGGCATCTACCGAGTGGGCCC